>JALYIS010000195.1 GCA_030775705.1 Actinomycetota bacterium | reverse complement strand
GCTGCGCCGTCTGGTCGAACCCTCGCCGTCGGGCTTGGGTTTGTCGCAGCGCGCGATCACGGTGTCGACCGTGGGCTTGGTACCCGCCATGCACAAACTGCGCGAGGAAGGCCTCAATGTCACCCTCGCGGTGTCCTTACACGCTCCCGATGACGAACTTCGGGACACGCTGGTGCCGGTCAACACGCGGTGGAAGGTGGCGGAGGTGCTGGCGGCGGCAGACGCCTACGCGGCTCGCACCGGGCGCCGTTACTCGATCGAGTACGCCATGATCCGCGACGTCAACGACCAGCCGTGGCGCGCCGACCTGCTGGGCGACTTGCTGAGCGACCGGCTGGCTCACGTCAATCTGATCCCGCTCAATCCGACCCCCGGGTCCGAATGGGACGCCTCTCCGAAGCCTGTCGAGCGCGAGTTCGTCCGACGGCTCCAGGCGCGCGGCGTTGCCGTCACCGTCCGCGACACCCGCGGCCGCGACATCGACGGGGCCTGTGGGCAGCTCGCGGCCTCCGGCTGAGGCCGCCCTACCCTCGTTGACGTGGACGGCAACAGGAGCGACGCACGTAATGGCTCCGCGCGGGGCGCGGCCCTGATTGATCTGCTACGCACGGCGGCGCGGTTGGATCGCACGCAATCCGACCCGATCGTGTCCGCGCGCAATGCCCTCGGCGTCGCCCTCCCGCTGGTGATCGGTGCGATTGCCGGAAACGCCGCCATCGGTCTGCCCGCGACCATCGGCGCTCTGCAGACCGCGTTCGCGGATCGGCCCGGGCCGTACCGGTTGCGCCTGCTGCGCATGGCGACGACCGCGGCGACCGCTGGACTCACCAGCACGCTCGCCGTGGTGTGCTCACGAAGCGCTCCGGCCTCGGCACTGCTGCTGCTCGTAGTCGGGTTCCTCGCCGGTCTTGCGCTCGCGGGGGGCCCCAGTGCGGCCCAGGTCGGCGTGGCAGCGACGGCCGCCGCGCTGCTGCTCGGACATCAGTCCCAGCGTCCGGACGTAGCGCTGCACGTCGGACTGCTGGTCGCGGCCGGTGGCGGCGTGCAGGTCCTGCTTGCCATAGCCGCGTGGCCCTTGGGCCGGCACCGCCCCGAGCGGCTTGCCCTCGGCGGGTTGTACCGGGCGATGGCACAGACTGCCCGGCGCCCACCGGGCAGCGGCAGCGGACCGCCGTTGGGAGACCAGCTGGCCGCCGTTCGTCTGACGCTCTACGGGCTGGGGCATGATCACGGACCGAGCGTTGAGGCCTACCGCGTTCTGTTGGACGAATCCGAGCGGGTGCGCCGGGAGGTGCTCGGCCTGGGCGCCTACCTGGAGCGGCTCGCCGACGACGGGGACCTGGATGCGGCCGGCGCAGTGCGGGAGGTCTTGGGCGGGTGCGCCGTCGTGCTCGAGGAGATTGCTTCCGCCCTCGTCCACGGGCGCGCGGTCGATCCGGACGTGCTGGCACCGGTACGGGCGAAGGTCGCTCGGGCGTTGCAGGTGTTGGACCAGTTCCCGCCCGCCGGCTTCGGGCTCACCCGGCTCGCGGCCGCGGCCCGGGTGCGCAGCGTTGCCGGCCAATTGCGGGCGGCCGTCGGTGCCGCGCTGGTCGGGGCAAGTGAAGGCTCGGCACGCGAGGGCACCACCCGTGACGGCGCGCACGACATCAGTGCCGGGGTCCGGCTTCGGGCGCCGATGACGATCGTGCGAGCCAACCTCGCCGCAGACTCCGCGCTGCTGCGCCATGCCATCCGGCTGGGCGTGCTCGTGGCCGCTGCAGACTTCACGGTCCGCGAGATAGGTGTCGATCGTGGCTACTGGGTGCCGCTTACGGTTCTCGTCGTACTCCGCCCGGATTTTGCCGCGACGTTCCAACGCTCGGCGATGCGGGTGATTGGCACGACGGTGGGCCTGCTGCTCGCGACGGCCCTGGTGCATTGGATACCGGGAGGCCAGTGGTATTCGATCGCACTGGTCACCGTGTTCTTCTTCGGCATGAGGCTCGCTGGACCGGGCAACCTCGCGCTCACCGCGGTGTGTCTGGCGGCGCTGGTGGTGGTGCTGCTCGCGCTGGCCGGCATCGCGCCGCATACCACTGTCACCCTGCGTGGCCTCGACACCGCGGTCGGTGGCGCGCTCGCGCTGATCGCCACCCTGCTGTGGCCGGCGTGGGAACGACAACGAGTCGTTTCGCGACTGGCCCAACTGCTCAGCGGCTACCGGGGCTACACCCTCGCGGTCGCGGACCTTACCTGGGACCCGGATCGCATCCAGCGCACTCGGGGGCTGGCGCGCCTGGTTCGGATGAATGCCCAGGCCTCGGTGGACCGTGCGCGGTCCGAGCCGGTGGGCGGTCAGGCTGAGGTGGAGCTCGCCGAAGCCGTGCTGGTGCACACCCACCGCTACATCCATGCCGTGCTCACCATCGAGGCGTTGCGGGCGGTCTTGCGCCAGACACGGGCGGTCCCCGAGCTGACGACGCTGCTCGACGAGTGTGCGCAGGTGCTGGACCGCTGTGAGATGTCGCTGCGCACCGCAGTGCCGCCGCGGCCCGAGCCGCGTCTGCGCACGGTGCAGAACGAGCTGGCGATGCACCTGACCGCCCGGCCGGAGGCGGCGGGCGGTGTCGAATCCGCGGCGGTCCTCATCGACGCCACCGACCGCATCGCCAACAGCCTCGACACGCTGATCAGCGAGCTGCGCCGGCAACTACCCGCTCGCGCGGTACTAGCGTCGCGACAGTGATCGACTTGCCAGCGCTGGACTTCGCCGACGTAGCACCCTTCGTAGCCGCCGTGCGGGTCACCGGCCTCGCACTCAGTCTCGACGGCTCCCGGCTCGTCGCGTCCGCCGAGCAGCTCGACGACAAGGCCGCACGCTACGTCTCGGCGCTGTGGGAGCTGGATCCGCACGGTAACGCCGCGCCGACCCGGTTGACGCGCTCGGCCAAGGGCGAATCCTCGCCGGCATTCCTGCCTGACGGTTCGCTGCTGTTCGCCTCGGCCCGAAGTTACTTACCGGCAGATGGCGACAACGAGGCCGATGGCAGCAGGGACGGCAGTGCCCTGTGGATGCTGCCCACTACTGGGGAACCGCGGGCCATCGTTCGCAGTCCTGGCGGTGTCACCGGTGCGGTGGTGGCTACCGGCGCAGGGTCGATCCTCCTGGCCGGCAGCCGGCTGGTGGACTCGAGCGACGTCGAGGACGACGCCGTTCGACGTCTGGATCGTCAGGAGCGCAGGGTCACAGCGATTATGCATACCGGCATGCCGATCCGTGACTGGGACCACGAGCTGGGGGACGAGGCGGGGCGCCTGCTCGTCGTGATCACGGGCGACGACGGGCAATGGGTGCCGCGCGACCTCGCACCGGATTCAGGATTTGCGCTCGTCGGCGCCGAGTATTCGATAAGCGCCGACGGCGCGACCGCCGCCGTCACCTGGCGCACGCCCGAACGAGGCGGTCGTCTGCGACAGACGATCATGCTGCTGGACGTCGCGTCCGGACGCCGAACACCGTTGCCGGTCGAGCCGGATTCCAACTACGTCGCCCCGGTTCTGTCTCCGGATGGCAAGCGCATCGCGGTCCTGCACGAGCGCGACACCAGCTTCACGATCCCCCTGAGGCATTCGCTGCTCATCCTGGAGCTGGACTCACCGGCCGCCGCGTGCCGTCTCGAGCTCGATGATCTGGAACCGGCGGAGTGGGCCTGGTCGTCGGACGCGCGGACGCTGTTCGTCACCGGGGACTGGCACGGGCATCGTCCTGTGGTGGCCGTTGATACGCGCACCGGTGTTCTCCGCCGGCTCACCGCAGATGGCGCCTACTCGAACCTGTGCCCATCGCCAGATGGGCGGCACGTGTACGCGTTGCGCTCGGCGATCGATTCGCCGCCGACACCGGTTCGCTTGGACGTCGACACTGCCGAGCAGCAGCCGCGCTTCCTGCCGTCGCCCGGGACGCGGGTGGCGCTGCCCGGTGTGCTGAGCGACGTCGAGGTGAGTACGGCGGACGGCGTATCGGTGCGCGGGTGGCTCTGCCTGCCAGCTGAGACGTCCGCGCCGCCACCGCTCATGGTCTTCATTCACGGGGGTCCGTTCATGTCGTCGAACTCCTGGAGCTGGCGCTGGAATCCGTGGCTCGCCGTCGCGCGCGGCTACGCGGTCCTACTGCCTGATCCCGCGTTGTCCACGGGCTACGGCCCGAAGTTCATCGAGCGAGCGTGGCCGCACCGGGCCCAGATCGTGTGGGACGACATCGAGGTGCTGGTAGATCGGGTGGCTGCCGAACACCGAATCGACGGGACCCGCGCGGCGTGTCTGGGTGGGTCGTTCGGGGGATACATGACCAACTGGGTGGCCGGGCATACCGATCGTTTCCGCGCCATCGTCACGCACGCCGGTCTATGGGCGCTGGACCAGCAGCACACCACGACGGACAACGCCTTCTGGAAGAGCAGCGTGTTCGGCACCCCGTCAGAGCACCCCGAGTGGTACGCGCAGAACTCGCCGCACCACTTCATCGACGCGATCCGCACACCGATGCTGGTGTCCCATGGCAACCGCGACTACCGTGTACCGGTCAGCGAGGCCTTGCGCCTGTGGTGGGACCTGGTGAGCCACTTCGATGGTGAGCCCGATCAGCTGCCGCATCGGTTCCTGCACTTCACCAGCGAGAACCACTGGATACTTTCGCCGGCCAACGCGCGCGTGTGGTACGAGACGGTCCTCGACTTCTGTGACCGGCACGTCCGATCACAGAAGCCGAGCTGAGCTCACTCGACCGCCAGGGCCGGGCTGGCCACCCTGGCCGGAGCCCGGATGACGAACGTCACCAGCAGTAAGGTGGACAGCAGGAACACGGTCGCGGTCCAGAACGACCGGTCCGCGCCTACCACGAAGGCCCGGCGCGCAAGTTCGGCGGCAGTTTCGTGCGCTCGCGGATGTGCGAGGGTGTGCTTGCTGGCCGTGCCGAATACCGTGACCAGCACGGCGAGCCCGAGCGAGCCGCCGAGTTGCTGCATCACGTTCACCAGCCCGGACGCCGCCCCCGCGTCCTGTGGCTCGACGCCGTCCAGGGCTGTGGTGGTCAACGGAACGAACGCCAACCCGTTGCCGAGCCCGAAGACGAGCAACGGCCCCACCAATGAGCCGTAACTGGAGGTGGCCGACAGCTGGGTCAGCCACAGCATGCCCAGGGTCGAGAGGGTGATACCACCGGTCATCAACCGGTAGGGGCCGAAGCGGTCGACGAAGAACCTGGCGCTGAGCTGGGAGGCGGTGAAGACGATCGCGGTGAGCGGAACGAACGCGAAACCCGTTTTGAGGTCGCTGTACCCCAATACCCCTCGCAGGAACTGAGTGAGGAAGAAGAACATCCCCATCATGCCGGCGACGAGCAGTAGGCGGGCGACGTAGGAGGTACTTCGGTTGCGGTCGGCGAACAGCCTCAGTGGCGTGATCGGAGACGGCGCGTTCATCTCGGTCAGCACGAACGCGACCAGCAGAACGATCCCAACGCCGAAGGAAGCAATCGTGCCGAGGTCCGCCCAACCGTTGGTCGCGGCGTGCACGAACCCGTAGACGAGGGCAGCCATGCCGACCGTCGAGGTCAGTGCGCCGGCCAGATCGAATCGCCCGTGCTGGCGAGGCGTCTCCGGCAACACGAGGCGGCCCAGCGCGACAACCAGCACACCGATGGGCACATTGACGAAGAGCACCCACCTCCACGATGCCCACTGCGACAGCATCCCGCCCGCTATGAGCCCGACCGCGCTGCCTCCGATGGACACGGCCGTATACAGGCCGATGGCTCGGGTGCGCTCGCGTCCCTGGGGGAACATCGTCATCAGCAGCGCGAGGGCTGACGGCGAGGCGAGCGCGCCGCCGATGCCCTGCACGGCTCGTGCGGCGAGCAATTCGCCCGACGATTGCGCGAACCCGCCGACGAGCGAGGCAACCGTAAAGAGCGTGATGCCGGCAAGAAATGTACGCCGTCGGCCCAGGATGTCCCCGGCGCGCGCACCGAGCAGGAGCAGCCCGCCGAAGGTCAAGGTGTACGCGTTCACCACCCAGGACAGGCTGGCGGAGGAGAAGTGCAATGACGCCTTGATGTCCTGCAGCGCAATGTTCACGATCGTGGCGTCGAGGACAACCATCAGCTGGCAGGTGAGGATCAGCGTGAGCACGAGGCCCGGGTGGCCGTGGGGGAGCAGCCGACGCCGGCCGGTGGGTGCGGCGACATCGGGTCGGATGGGGGTCTGGATTGTCACTGGTGGACTCCTTGTGGGAGTAATATCGTTAACCGGAAGGTTCCTCCGCTAACGTACCGGAGGATTCCTCCGCTTTGCAAGTTCATTTTGCCGCGACTATCGATCGAAGGCAGGCTCGCGAGGAGGGCCGCATGTCACAGACGAGCAGCCCGAAGACCGAGGCCGCGCACCCGCCGCCGGCGGGTGGCTGCGCCACCGATGACGACACCGGTGACCGTCCGCTGCGCTCTGACGCCAGGCGCAACCACGACGTGCTTCTGGTCGCGGCCGCCGAGGTGTTCGCCGAGCGCGGCATCGATGCTCCCCTGGACGAGATCGCCAAGCGCGCCAATGTCGGCATCGGCACCTTGTATCGCCATTTCCCGACCCGCGACGCGCTGAACGAAGGGGTGTATCGCCGCGAGGTCGCCCTGCTGTGCGACGGTGTCGACGAGTTGCTCGGCGATCATCGCCCCGACGACGCGCTGGCGTCGTGGATGCGCCAGTTCACCGACTACGTCGCGCGCAAGCGTGGCATGGCGGTTGCGTTGAAGTCGGCGCTGGGCGCCGATTCCGACCTGTTCACCTACAGCCACCAGCGCATTCGCCTGGCCCTGGGTTCGCTGGTGGACGCCGCCGTGAGCGCCGGCCAGATTCGGGCGGACGTGGACTCCGAGGACCTACTGCGCGCCATGAGCGGCATCTGTATGGCTACCGACACCGCCGGCTGGAGTGACCGCACCGCGCGTCTGGTCGAGCTGTTGATGGACGGGATGCGTTACGGCGCTCCGGATCCCTCTGGACGCTCCGTGGCCTGGGGCGCCCGCAGCCCGAGCGCATCGCGCAGCCCGAGCACGGAAGCTGGCACGAGCACGCCGGCACGCAGGTCCGGTGCCGGGATCGGCGGTCCGTAGCTCGCAGTCCGTGCCGCAACACCCGCCCAGGTGTCGCCGGCGACATCCTCGGCAGCGTCGTCCGGCCACCCGGCCGAGACCTTGAGCGACCATTGCTGGATCGGTAGCGACAATACGAGAGTCGCTGCCAGCTCGCGGTCGCTCGGCCGGCGCAACTCGGCAACCCGCCCAGGCAGTAGCGCCTCGGTGATGAGGTCGAGCGCGTGGATCTTGGGCGCGCCCTCGACGACCGAGCACTGGCCGAACAGGACCGCGCTGCGATAGTGGATCGAGGATTCGAAGGCGGATCGGGCAATCACCAGGCCATCGAACGCGGTCACCGCGAGACAGGTCGGAACCCCGGTCGCGAGCTCTCGCATCCAGACCGAGCCGGTCGACCCGTGCAAAAGAACCCGGTCCCCGTCCCGCACCACTGCGGTCGGGATGATGCGAGGCCGCCCGGCGTTGTCGGTGAGGGCGAAGTGCCCGATCAGCGTGGTGTCCAGAAGTCGGTCGAGCGCGTGCCGATCGACACTCCCTTTCTCGCGCAGGCGAGTCAGCTCGGTGTTGCTCATCTGCCCATTGTCGCGTTCACCAGGTCTGCCAGGCGCGAGGGGCGCCCAGTGCGCCGCTCGGCGCGATCTGCCCAAGTCATTGCCCGTAGCGCGCTGTTGGCGCCGAGCCAGCGCAGCGGTTCCGGCTCCCACTTCGGCGAACGGTGCCCCACCCACGGTAGGCGGGTGAGGGCGGACCCGGTCCCGGTGATGAGGTCGGCGAGGGTCCTGCCCGCCAGATTCGCAGTGGACACCCCGTCGCCGACGTAGCCGCCCGCCCACGCGAGACCTGTGGCCGGGTCCAGTCCGACCGAGGCGTGCCAGTCTCGGGTGACGCCGAGCGGACCTCCCCAGCGATGCGTCACCTGGCTTGCGGCCAGCGCCGGGAACAGGTCGCTCAGCGCCCTCTGGAGCGCTCGAAACACCCGCGGCGCCTGGTCGTAGGCGGGGCTGATCCGCGAACCCAGGTGGTACGGGGCACCTCGGCCGCCGAAGATCATCCGATCGTCGGCGGTGCGCTGTCCGTAGACCACAAGGTGGCGGTGGTCGCTGAACGTCTCGCGTGAGCCGAGCCCGATCTCGTCCCAGAGCGAGGCCGGCAACGGTGCGGTCGCGATGATCAGGGAGTAGATCGGCGTGATCTCACGCCGCAGGCCGGGCAGGCGCGCGGTGAATCCTTCGGTGGCCCGGATGACGACGCCGGCCCGGACGCTGCCGTGATCGGTGCGAAGCAGTCCAGGCTCAATCGCCCGCACCCGCGAGCGCTCGAACAACCGAACGCCGCGCGATCGCACGACCCCTGCCAACCCCCGAACCAGCTTTGCCGGTTGTATCGCCGCGCAGTGCGGGGTGTAGGTCGCGCCGAGGACATCGGTGGCGCCGACCCGGGCCCGGGCGGCGGCTGCATCCAGGAGCTCGACTCCCAGCCCGAATTCGCGCGACTCGGCGGCCTCCAGTTGCGCTCGCCGCAGCTGCGCGGCGCCGCGGGCGAGCACGACGGTACCGCCGAGCGCGAGGTCCGCGTCGATATCCTCCGCTGCGACGACTCGCGCTACCTCGCCCACGCTCTCACGCATTGCCGCGTACTGGCCGACGGCGGCTTCGGGCCCGACCTCGGCAGCAAGCGCCGCAACACCCACCGGGTAGAGCGCTGAGCACCATCCGCCGTTGCGTCCGGAGGCGCCGAAGCCGGCGACTTCGGCCTCGACCACGACGACGCGCAGTGACGGATCCCGCTCGAGCAGGTAGTACGCCGTCCACAGGCCCGTGAAGCCGGCTCCCACGATCGCCACGTCGGCGTCAGTCACCCCGCACAATGCTGGGCCTGGTCGCACGGGCTCGGCCAACTGGTCGAACCACAAGGACACATCGCGGTATGAGGTCATCGGCGAACCGGGAATCCCGTCGATCAGGCCAGCACGTCTCGCAGGGTCATCGCGGAGTACCCGTGAGCCTGCGCGACGGGTTCATTGGTGAGCGACCCGTGGTGCGTGTTCAGCCCCAGCGCCAGGGCCGGGTCGACCCGTAGCGCATCCTGCCAGCCGCGATTTGCCAGCTCCACCACGTAGGGCAGCGTCACATTGGTCAGTGCGTAGGTCGACGTGTGCGGAACGGCGCCCGGCATGTTCGCGACGCAGTAGAACACGGAGTTGTGCACGAGGTAGGTCGGATCGGCGTGCGTCGTTGGATTTGAGTCCTCGAAGCAGCCGCCCTGGTCGATCGAGATGTCGACCAGAACGGAGCCGGGCTTCATCCGTGAGACGAGCTCGTTGCTGATCAATGTCGGTGCCTTGGCGCCGGGCACCAGGACCGCGCCGATGACCAGGTCGGCGTCCAACACGGCGCGCTCGACCTCATAGGCGTTCGACGCCACGGTCTGGCAGTGGCCCTGGTAGATCGCGTCCATCTGGCGCAGCCGAGCGACGTTGCGATCGAGCAGGAGCACTTCCGCCTGCATACCCAACGCGATGGCGGCGGCGTTCTGACCTGACACACCTGCGCCGATGACGACCACCTTGGCCGCGTAGACACCCGGGACACCGCCCATTAGCGTCCCGCGACCGCCGCCCTGCCGCATCAGGTGATAGGAGCCCACTTGGGGTGCAAGTCGACCGGCCACCTCGGACATCGGGGCCAGCAGCGGCAGTGAGCTGTCTGCCAGTTGTACCGTCTCGTAGGCGATGCCGGTCGTGCCTGCGGCCAGCAGCGCGTCCGTGCACGCCCTGTCGGCCGCCAGATGCAGGTACGTGAACAGGACTTGGTCCCGACGCATCCGGTGGTACTCCTCGGCGATGGGCTCCTTGACCTTGAGCACCATGTCGCCGATGCCCCAGACGTCATCGGCCGTGTCGAGGATGCGCGCACCGGCGGCCACGAAATCAGCGTCGGGAATCGAGGACCCGATCCCTGCGTCGCGCTCGACGAAAACCTCGTGCCCATGCCCGACCAGCTCGTGCACGCCCGCCGGTGTGATGGCCACCCGGTACTCGTGGTTCTTGACCTCGCGGGGGATTGCGACCTTCATCGAAGTGCCTTCCAATAGGTTTGTGACGCGCGACGCCTCGTAGCGGTGATTCTGAAGGAAGACCGGTCAGTGCGCTACTTCGCTGACTAATATTCTGTAGAATCCACTCGTGTCAGTTGAATCTCCGGCCCCGGTCCGGTACGCGCACGTGGCTCCGAAGAATGTTCGGGACGGCGCGCACACCCTGGACGATGTCGATCGCCGCATCCTGTCCTGGCTCGTGGCCGATGCCCGCATGCCGAACAACGCCTTGGCCGAGGCAGTCGGCATCGCGCCGTCGACCTGCCTGGGGCGGGTTCGGGCGTTGCGCGAGCGCGGTGTCATCCGTGGTTACCATGCTGACGTCGATCCAGAGGCGCTGGGTCGACCGATCCAGGCGATGATCGCCGTGCGCCTGCAGTCCCATGCCCGCGGGCAGATGACCGAGTTCGTCGCGAAGGTGGTCCAACTGCCCGAGGTACTCAACGTGTTCTTCCTCGGCGGCGCCGATGACTTCCTGGTGCACATCGCCGCCACCGGCACCGAGAACCTGCGCGACTTCGTGGTCGTCAACCTCAGTGGCAATCCCGACGTGGCACTCACCGAGACCAATCTGATCTTCGATCACGTCCGGGCCGGCGCGATGCGCTGACCTCAAGCGGCGATCCCTGCTGCCGTCAGGAGCACAGCCTCAGTCATGCGGAGGCGAACACCCCTGCCGGGAGCGCGCCGTTGGCGGCGGCTGCGCGGCTGAACTGCTTGCCGAGTTCGATGACACGTTCGGTGTGGTCCTCGCCAAGGTGTCTCCAGGCAGCGGTGTCCATCACGTCGGTGTCGTCCTCGAGTCTCTCCCGGAGTGCGAATCCTTCCGCGCTCAGCCCGGTTGCGTCCATCACGCCGCGGGTCACCAACGCTGCGGTAGCCGTATCCCACTGGGCATCGGACCACCCGCGCAACAGCTTGGCCGAGGCCTCATTGAATCCACGCCCGGTCGCAGTGTGGGTGATGATCGACTCGATGCCGGACAGTTCGGCGCGAAGGAGCGCGGCGATGTGCCCGTCGCCGCGGTACTCCCGCAGCAACGTGACCGCATGCCACATCACAAGATGAGGCTCGTCGGGCCACCCGATGTCCGCGTGCGCTGCATAAAGCGGGCGTCCGTACGTCTGCAGCGCGGTTGTCGCAGCGCGCGCGAGTTCGGCGAACTCGGCCATCTCGGCCGAGGCCACCGCATCTTCTCCCAAGAGCCGTCGCAGTGCGCGATCCGCGGCGCGGAAGCGGGCCGCGATGATCTGCTCGGGGCTGGCAAGCGTCCAGGCACGTGGGATGTACTTTGCGACGAGCTCGGGGTTGAAATTGTAGAAGGTGGCGGTGGTGACGCTGGCCGGCACCGCCCCCATCGGCGCCGATCGGCTGGCGAAGTAGCACATCCTTCCCGGCCGCACCCCGACGGCGACGAGTTCCTCGTCCGCCTCTGGCACGAAGTAGATCAGCGAGTGCAGCAAGTCGGTCGCGCGGTGGGCGCGCCCGGCGACGCGAGGATCGATGTCAGGCATCCCGCCACTGTGTCAGCGATCCCCGACGACGTCGAGGCGGACGTTGCCGTTCGAGTGTGAGCTGCACCGGTCCTTACAGACGAGCCCACGCCTCGGTCAGTACGGAGCGCAGGATCTGCTCGATCTCGTCGAACTCGGACTGGCCGATGATCAGCGGCGGCGCAAGCTGGATCACCGGGTCGCCACGGTCGTCGGCGCGGCAGTACAGGCCGGCGTCGAACAGGGCCCGCGAGAGGAATCCGCGCAGCAGTCGTTCGGCCTCATCGTCGTTGAACGTCTGCTTGCTCGCCTTGTCCTTGACCAGCTCGATGCCGTAGAAGTAGCCATCCCCGCGAACCTCGCCGACGATGGGCAGGTCGTTGAGCTTGTTCAGCGTCGTCCGGAATGCGCCTTCGTTCTGCAGAACATGGGCGTTGAGGCCCTCGCGCTCGAAGATGTCCAGATTGGCCATTGCCACGGCAGCGGACACGGGGTGGCCACCGAAGGTGTAGCCGTGTGGGAAGACAGTGTCCCCGCTCCAAAACGGCTCGGCGATTCGATCGCTGATGATCGCCGCGCCGATCGGCGAGTAGCCGCTGGTGAGGCCCTTCGCGCACGTGATGATGTCGGGGACGTAGCCGAACTTGTCACAGGCGAACATCGTGCCGAGTCTGCCGAAGGCGCAAATGACCTCGTCTGAGACGAGCAGAACGTCGTGCCGGTCGCAGATTTCGCGCACCCGCTGGAAGTAGCCAGGCGGTGGCGGGAAGCAACCACCAGAGTTCTGAACCGGCTCGAGGAAGACGCACGCCACCGTATCCGGGCCTTCCATCTGGATGGCGAGCTCGATCTGATCGGCTGCCCAGCGACCGAATGCCTCGATATCGTCGCCATGCTCGGGGGCACGGTAGAAGTTGGTGTTCGGCACCTTGTGTGCACCAGGGACAAGAGGCTCGAACCACTTTTTCGCGTCGGGGATGCCGGTGATCGACAGCGCGCCCTGCGGGGTGCCGTGATAGGCGATAGATCTGCTGATGACCTTGTGCTTCATCGGCTTACCGACGAGCTTGAAATACTGCTTGGCGAGCTTCCACGCGGTCTCCACCGCCTCACCGCCGCCGGTGGTGAAGAACACCTTGTTCAGATCGCCGGGTGCATAGCCGGCTAGCCGATCCGCCAGGGCGATCGCCGGGGGATGGGCATAGGACCAGATCGGGAAGAAAGCCAGCTCGCGGGCTTGCTCATATGCGGCCCGCGCGAGCTCCTCGCGCCCGTGCCCAGCCTGGACGACGAACAGCCCCGCCAGACCGTCGAGGTAGCTGCGCCCGTTCACATCGAAGATCCGAGCGCCTTCGCCGCGGACGATGGTCGGCACCGCAGTGTTGGCGTAGGAGGACAGGCGGGTGAAGTGCATCCACAGGTGTTCGTGGGCCATCGCTGCCTGTTCGGCGACGGTGACATCGGTCGCCTGTTCGGCGACGGCAGCCGATGGCTGCGCGGTACCGGCGGAATGTGCGGAAGTTGCGGTCATCGGGCACCCCAGTTGTAGGTCTGCTTGACGAGCTTCAGATACAGGAAGGACTCGGTCTTCGTCACGCCATCGATGGTGCGGATGCGCGAGTTGGTCAGGCGCAGCAGATGCGCGTCGTCCTCGACAACGACTTCGACGATGATGTCGCAGGACCCAGCCGTCACCACGACGTAGTCGACCTCTTCGATCCTGGCCAGCTCGTCGGCAACCGCCTCGGTGTCCCCGCTGGTCGTGATCGCGATCATGGCCTGGCGGGCGAACCCGAGCTGCATGGGATCGGTCACCGCGACGATCTGGACAACGCCCGTCTCGACCAACTTCTGCACCCGCTGGCGGACGGCGGCTTCGGAAAGCCCGACTGCCCTGCCGATCGTCGAATACGACCGACGACCGTCGGCTTGAAGCTGCTCGATGATGGCCTTCGACGTGTCGTCGACGACCTCGCGAACCCCGTTGCGCACCACAGCTACCGGTCTACCTTTCTTGGTCGCAGAATGCAAATGAATCCATCGTACAATGACAGAGGGGCTACGAATATAGTTGATCGAAGGCCTGTCGACAGTGGATATGCGGTGTACGGATCGTGCCGGACCACATGCCGTAGTGCAGGCAATTGCGACTATTCGGGCGGTGGCAGCACTAGATGCTCCTGCGATCCGGAGTCGGGCAGGGTGAAGCCGGCCGTTATCGGCGCGTCCTGGGCGAGGAAGATGGGAGTGTCGCGATTGAGCGTCTGGCCGGTGAAGAAGGGCCGGTAGACCGCGGCGCAGATCAGCATCAGGACCAGTCCGACGACGAAGCTACCGACGCCGAGCACGAACGCGAAGCCGATGTGCCAGTGCGGCGAGAAGTGCAGGTTCCAGACGACGGCGCTGCTTGCCGGCTTCCAGTCCTGGATCACCGTCAGCACCAGTCCTGTCCACAGCATCGCGCCGCCGAGGAACGGGATCAGACCCTTCAGGAGGAAGTCGTTCCGGCTGTTGCCCAGTTCCTTTCGGTAGTACCAGACACAGGCCAGACCGGTGAACCCGTAGTAGAACGCGATCATGACGCCGATCGCGGTCACCGCGTCCCGGATCAGGTTGCCGCCGTCGTAGAAGTTCATCGGGACGTAGATCGCTGCTGAGATCACACCCATCCAGATGGTGGACGTGGTAGGCGTGAAGAACCGCGGGTGGATCTTGGAGAACGATCTGGGAATGGCCTTGAACGCAGCCATGGACAGCGTTGTCCGAGCTGTCGGAAGGATCGTGGTCTGGGTCGAGGCAGCCGCCGAACTGAGCACCATCAGCAGCAGGAGCTTTGTCATGACTGTCCCGAAACCGGACGCTCCGAAGATCGCATGCCCGAGGACGGCGAACACATTTCCTGAATTGTCGGGGTTCATCAGACCGATTCCGGTCGCACCGACACCGGCGAAGGCCTGGGTGGCGATCGCGACGATCGCATAGATCCCGAGCAGCAGAACCGTGGAGATGACGGCCGCACGCCCGGGTGTTTTTTCCCGATCCTTAGTCTCTTCATTCACTGAGACAGCGGAATCCCAACCCCAGTAGATAAAGAGCATGAGCAGAATGCCCTGGGAGAACAGCGAGAACGAAAAGTGCCCGTTCTGCTTGACGTCAAGCGGATTGAACCACGACCACGCCGGGTGGATGGACACCCCGTTCACGCCGTGACCGGCATAGACCTTGACCAGCGCCCAGATCGCCATCACCGCGAGCATCACTACCTCGACGGTGAGCAGCCACCGCTGCATGGCCGCCGATATCTCGATGCCCCGGTAGCAGATGTAGGTCATCACGACCATCCACAGCAGGCCGACGGTTAGCACCCAACCACTGGTCGCGTTGTTACCTATCCCGTTGGCACCGAAGAGGAGAAATACGTACTGACCGGCAACTTGGGCCAGGCTCGCCATCACCAGGACGTCGGCGGCGATGATGCCCCAACCGCCCATCCAGCCGGCCTTGGGCCCGAAGGCCTTGGTGGCCCAGGTGAACGTTGTGCCGCAGTCGGGCTCGGCCTTGTTCAGCTGTTGGTAGCCGACCGACACGAACAGGATCGGGATGAAGGCGAGGAGCACGATTGCGGGCGCCTGCAACCCGATGAGGATCACGATCCCGCCGAGCGTTGCCGCAAGGCTGTAGGCGGGGGCGGTAGATGCCACCCCGATGACGACGCTCGAAATCAGGCCGATTGCGCCGGGTTTGAGCCCTTTACCCCCGTCATCCGAGGAACGGGGTGCGTGGTGCGCGGCTTCGACGGTCAAGGTAGCTCCCAGTGGCTGATGGGGCGATGGTCACACACCGAAGACGCGTTTATCGCATGGATTCTGGGCCAGCGCAAGCCTTTCCGTTGCAGAATCGCCAAAGATGTATGGAATTCGTTGCGAGCAGTATGGTGCCGGTCATGCGCATACTCATCCTTGGCGCCGGCGGCGTCGGTTCGGCCGCAGCGGGCATCGTGGCCCGTCGGCAATTCGCTTCGGCGGTCGTCGTCGCCGACTACGAGCTCGCTCGAGCGCAGGCGGCCGTGGCCGCCATTGACGACGACCGATTCAGTGCGACGGCCGTCGATGCGGCTGATCAGAGCGCCATCGAGAGCGTGATTTCTGCGGCTCGGATCGACGCGGTGCTGGGTGCCACCGACCCGCGCTTCACCATGCCGATCTTCCGCGCGGCGTTGGCCCAGCGGATCCACTACCTGGACATGGCGATGTCGTTGTCGCGCCCGCACCCGACCGACCCGTATTCCAAGACGGGGGTCAAGCTCGGAGACGAACAGTTCGAACTCGCTGACGAATGGGCGGCATCCGGGCGGATCGCGCTCGTCGGCATGGGAATCGAGCCGGGTCTGGCCGATGTGTTTGCCCGGTATGCCAACGATCATCTGTTCACCGAGATCGACGAGGCGGGCGTGCGCGACGGAGCCAATCTGGTCGTCGAGGGCTTTGACTTCGCGCCCTCGTTCTCCATCTGGACGACTATCGAGGAGTGCCTGAACCCCCCGGTGATCTTCGAGAAGGACCGAGGGTGGTTTACCACCGAGCCGTTCAGCGAACCCGAGACCTTCGTGTTCCCCGAGGGCATCGGCCCAGTTGAATGCGTCAACGTCGAACACGAGGAAGTACTGTTGATTCCGCGCTGGATCGACGCCAAGCGGGTGACCTTCAAGTACGGCCTGGGTGATGAGTTCATCGACGTCCTCAAGACCCTTCACAAGTTGGGCCTGGACAGGACGGAGAAGGTGACGGTCGGCGGCATCGAGGTGTCGCCTCGCGACGTTGTCGCAGCCTGCCTGCCGAACCCCGCGACGCTCGGCGATCGGATGACGGGCAAGACGTGCGCGGGGCTCTGGGTGCGCGGGACCGGCAAGGACGGCGAGCCCAGGTCGACGTACCTGTACCACGTGGTGGACAACGAGTGGTCGATGCGTGAGTACGGTGCGCAGGCTGTCGTGTGGCAGACCGCCGTCAACCCGGTCGTCGCGCTGGAACTGATCGATTCGGGCGCATGGAGCGGGGCGGGTGTGTTCGGCCCAGAGGCGTTCGATGCCGTCCCGTTCCTCGAGTTGCTCGCCGGCGACTATGGCTCACCGTGGGGCCAGAGCGAGATGAGCACGTGATCGGTCCGGGCAGCGGCGCGACGGCGCGCTAACGGCTAGGTTTGCATCGTGGCGCGTTACGGCAACCAATTCGGACCCGACATCACGTTTCTTGGCGTCGAACGGTGCGACTGGGCAGAGCCGGCCACCTATCCCGGCGCCGACGTGGTGATCCTCGGTGCTCCGTTCGACGGGGGCACCTCGCACCGATCCGGTACCCGCTTCGGCCCACAGTTCATCCGGCAGACCTGCTACCTGCCCCATGATGGTTCGCGACCCTCGTTGGCCATGCGGGTGGACGGTTTGCGCGACCTGACCGTGTATGACGCAGGCGATGTCGAGATGTACTCCGGCGACGCGCAGCGTTCGGTGCACGATTTGCAGGAGGCGGTGCACGCCGTCACTTCGACGGGAGCGATCCCGGTGACGCTCGGCGGTGACCACACCGTCACCTGGCCGGACGCAGCCGGCGTCGCGCAGCATCTTGGCCAGGGACGGATCTCGATGATCCATTTCGACGCCCACGCCGACACCGGCGATGTCGCCTTCGGATCGCTGATAGGTCATGGGCAGCCCATGCGCAGGCTCATCGAGTCCGGCGCGCTGCGCGGTGATCGGTTTTTGCAGATCGGGCTGCGCGGATACTGGCCGCCGCCGGAGACCCTGGCCTGGATGGCTGAGCAGTGCATGCGCTCCTACGAGATGACCGAGGTCGGCGCGCGGGGGCTCGACAGGTGCCTGAGTGAAGCGTTTTCCATCGCGATGGACGACTGCGACGGCGTCTTTCTTTCGGTCGACATCGACGTCTGTGACCCCGGTCACGCGCCGGGCACCGGAACGCCGGAGCCCGGGGGATTGACGGCGCGAGAACTGCTTGATGCGGTTCGACGCATCGCCTATGAGTTGCCGGTGGTCGGTATGGATGTGGTCGAGGTGTCCCCGCCGTACGACCATGCGGAGATCACCTCGTTCCTGGCCAACCGGGTGGTGCTCGAGGCGCTGTCCGCAATCGCGCGCCGACGCCAGGACAGCCGCGATGGCACGACCTGGAATCCGCGTACTCCGCTGCTGGACGGACGATGACCCGGCTGCCCGCGCGCCTACTGGCCGGTAGCCAAGTGTGGATCGGCCAGCGCCGTACCTACGGTAACGTAGCCGTAGGTAATCCCCGAGGTCTAAGGCGGCGTGATGACAGCACTAGAGTCCGTGCACTCGGACGCCGGTAGGCAGACCCGCCTGCTCCACGAGCTCGAACCGGTCGTCGCTGAGAACCTCGATCGTCACCTGGACATCGCCAAATCATGGCATCCGCACGACTACGTCCCGTGGAGTCGCGGGCGCGACTTCGCCTTCCTCGGCGGCCAGGACTGGGTCGCCGAAGATTCCCCGCTCGACCCAACCGCGCAGATCGCGATGGTGGTCAATCTGCTCACCGAGGACAACCTGCCCTCCTACCACCGCGAGATCGCCACCCGATTCGGTCGCGAGGGCGCCTGGGGTCAGTGGGTCGGCCAATGGACGGCGGAGGAGGGCCGTCACGCCATCGCGTTGCGCGACTACCTGGTGGTCACCCGTGGCGTGGACCCGGTTGAGCTCGAGCGCCTGCGGATGCTGCACATGACAGCCGGTTATGACTCAGGCGACAAGACGATGCTCCAGACCGTGGCCTACGTCTCG
Source organism: Actinomycetota bacterium (assembly GCA_030775705.1). Classification (GTDB taxonomy): domain Bacteria; phylum Actinomycetota; class Actinomycetes; order Mycobacteriales; family Jatrophihabitantaceae; genus JALYIS01. Next base: position 3,752 of record JALYIS010000195.1, on the reverse strand, counting down.
TTCCAGGAGTTGGCGACGCGGGTGTCGCATCGCAACACGGGCAGTGCAACCGGCTGCCCCCTCGCCGAACAGCTGCTGGCCCGCATCGCGACCGATGAGAACCTACACATGATCTTCTACCGCAACCTGGGAGCGGCGGCCCTGGAGCGTGACCCCGATGCCACGATGTGTGCGATCCGAGACGAGGTGCTGGGCTTCGCCATGCCGGGCGCAGGCATGCCTGACTTCACCCGGAACTCGGTTCGGATAGCGAAGGCGGGGATCTACGACCTGCGACTGCACCACGACGAGGTGCTCACGCCGATCCTGAGGTTCTGGCAGATCTTCACGCGCTGCGACTTCGGTCCACAGGGCGAGCAGGCTCGCGAAGAGCTGGCAGAGTTCATGACCGCTCTCGATGCTCAGGCCTCCCGGTTCGTCGACCAGCGCGCGCGACTACTGGCTCGAGAGGCCGCACGCGCAAGCTGACCCCGCAAGCGCTGACGGGTTATGTTACCGGCGCCAGGCGTTCTTGCGGCGCTGGACGTCCCAGATCAACGTGACGATGATCGCGGCGGCGAACCCCACGAGCCACAGCGTGCCTTCGCGGTTGTAGTGCGTCGCCGTACTCATCACGAGCAGGATGACCGCGACGATCCAGCCGCTGATCCGCGCTGCGCGACCCCACTCGCCATGCCAACCCCAGTCGGTCGGATGCTCGTCAGGGTGATCGGCTCGATAATCGTCAGGCAGGCTCAGATCGGGCTGCTCGCTATGTGCGTCAAGGGCCACGTCGCGGCGCTCCTGTCAAAGTCTTGGCTGATACGGGCGGGTGTGGTCACACCGAGCCGTCCTCGGGTCGTCCTCATTCTGGCATTAGGGTCGAGGCATGCGCATCACCGGCCTGGGTCACGCCAGCGCACTCATCGAGACCGCGCACGGCAGCATCCTGACCGATCCCTGGGTCAACCCCGCCTACTTCGGTTCCTGGTTCCCGTTCCCGGACAATTCGCAGTTGGATTGGGATCGGATCGGCCAGGCCGACTACCTATTCGTCAGCCATCTACACCGTGATCATTTCGACCCCGAGCATCTGCGCAAGCACGTCAGCAAGAAGACGACAGTGCTGCTCCCGGACTTCGCGACCACCGAACTCGAAGATGCCCTGCGCGACGTCGGGTTCCGGAGCTTCATCCAACCCAGCAACGGCGAACCCGTTGCCGTGAACGGCTTGCAGGTGATGATCCAGTCGTTGATCTCACCGACCGATGGTCCTATCGGCGACAGCTCGCTGTGGGTGTACGACGGCGAGCATCGGGTGCTGAACCAGAACGACGCCCGCCCGTCCGAGCTGGATGCGTTCACCGAACTGGGGCCGGTCGACGGCTACCTCGTCCAATTCTCCGGTGCGATCTGGTTCCCGATGGTCTACGAACTCCCCGAACGCGCGAAGCACGCCCTCGGCGTGTCAAAGCGCGAGCGCCAGTTCGACCGCACGCTGCGATACATCGAGGAGTGTCGGGCTCGCTTCGTCTTCCCCACTGCCGGACCGCCCTGCTTCCTGGACGAGGACCTGTGGGAATTCAACGACATCTACGGCGACGAGTCGAACATCTTTCCCGATCAGCAGGTCTACCTCGATTGGCTGGCCAGCAGGGGCCATGACGAGGCGCGCCTGTTGCTTCCGGGCACGGTCGTCGATCTCGGTGACCCCGACTGCCGCCCGGGTCACCCCATCCCGGACGACGAGGTCGCGAGGCTGTTCACGCACAAAGAGGTCTACCTGCGCGAGTACCAGTCGCGGCGGATGCCTGTGGTGCAGGCCGCGAAGGCCACTTGGGCCCATCCCGAAATTGACGTGTTCGGGGCACTGTCGCAATGGTTCACGCCGCTACTCGAGGAGGCCGATCACATCGCCGCCGGGATCGACGGCGGGGTGCGGTTCACGGCGCAGGACGAGATGCGCGGCAACGTCGACATCGTGCTCGACTTCGTTACCCGCCAAGTGCGTCACTACGACGGGGAGAAGGTGCGCTACCGGTTCCGGACTCGGCGCGCGTACCTGGAACAGCTGATCAGTGAACACGAGGTCGATTGGGTCAATTCGCTGTTTCTCTCGTGCCGCTTCTCGGCACGGCGCATCGGCCCCTACAACGAGTTCATATATGTCTTCTTCAAGTGCCTGTCCGAGGAGCGGCTGAACTACGCGGAGGGGTGGTTCGCCGAGCAGAACGAGACTGAGGCTGCCGAGACGATCGTGCTCGAGGACTGGGAGGTCCAGCGCCGCTGCCCGCATCTCAAGGCCGACCTCACCCGGTTCGCCAAGATCGAGGACGGGGTCCTCACCTGCCAGATGCACGGCTGGAAGTGGCGGCTGGCCGATGGGAAATGCCTGACCAGCGTGGGCCACGACCTGCGCGCGACACCCGCAGATGGGTCCCGCGCGGTGGGGCCGGAGGTGTCTGAGTTCTAGACATAGTTGGCAGGTGTCTCGCGTCATCGTTTACACCCTGAGGGTGGGGGTGGTGGGCGATGTCGATGGCCCGGGTTGTGATCATGGCTGTGGTGCTGGAGGGTCGGTCCAAGAGCGAGGTGGCCCGCGACTACGGGGTGTCTCGGCAGTGGGTGCAGACCTTGGTCGCCCGCTATCGGGCTGAGGGCGAGGGCGCGTTCGAGCCGCGGTCACGGCGACCGCACAGCAGCCCCCGGCGAACGAGTGACGCGGTAGAGGACGCGGTCGTCGCGCTGCGTAAACAGCTGGCCGAGGCCGGCCACGACGCCGGTGCAGAGACGATCGCCTGGCACCTGCGTGAACGCACCGGCACGGCACCCTCGCTGGCCACGATCTGGCGGATCCTGTCTCGCCGCGGCTTCGTCACTGCCCAACCCCACAAACGGCCCCGCTCCTCGTGGCAGCGGTTTGTCGCCGAACTACCCAACGAGTGTTGGCAGGCCGACGTCACCCACTGGCCACTGGCCAACGGCCGAGATGTGGAGATCCTCAACATCATCGATGACCATTCGCGGCTGCTGACCGGCAGCACCGCCCGCGCCGTGTTCAAAGCCGGCGATGTCGTGGCCGACCTGCACCTCGCGATGGCCCGCTATGGGCGCCCCGAACGCATGCTCACCGACAATGGAGCGATCTTCACCGGCCACTACCGCGGCCAGAGCTGGGTCGCGCTCGAACGCGAACTGGTCGCCCTCGGCATCGGCCTAGGCCACTCCCGGCCCTACCACCCCCAGACCTGCGGCAAGATCGAACGCTTCCACCAAACGCTGAAGAAATGGCTCGCCCACCAACACCCCGCCACCACCACCGCCCGCCTGCAAACCCAACTCGACACCTTCGCCGACTACTACAACCGCCAACGACCACACCGCGGCATCAACCGCCGCACCCCAGCCACCGCCTGGCACGCCCGACCCCGCGCCATCCCCGCCCGCCAAGGCATCCAAATCAGCGAACACTTCCGCGTCCGAAAAGACCGCATCGACATCGACGGCAAACTCACCCTGCGCCACAACAGCCGCCTGCACCACATCGGCATCGGCCGACGCTGGGCAGGCGTCCACGTCCTCATGCTCATCCGCGAACTCAACATCCGCATCATCACCGAAGAAACCGGCGAACTCATCCGCGAACTCGAACTCGACCCCACCCGCGACTACCAACCCAGCGGCCGCGACCGCTACGCCCGCTGGCGCACCTAGACCACCAGGGTGTCAACTATGTCCCGAGACAGGTGTCAACGATGTCTCGAGACATCACA
>JALYIS010000194.1 GCA_030775705.1 Actinomycetota bacterium | reverse complement strand
GCTCGGATCTGTCCGGAATCCGCACCAGCGCCAAACGCGACGGTGAGGATTACATCGTCAACGGCAGCAAGACGTTCATTACGAACGGGATCAATGCCGATCTCGTCATCACCGCCGTGCGCACCGGGGAGGACCGCCACAAGGGCATGTCGCTGTTGATCCTCGAGCGGGGTATGGCGGGCTTCGAGCGCGGGCGCAACCTCGACAAGCTCGGCCTGCACAGCCAGGACACCGCGGAGCTGTCGTTCACCGATGTCCGCGTCCCAGCGGCGAACCTGCTCGGCTCCGAGGGTGAGGGATTCGCCCAGCTCACCCAGAAGCTTCCTCAGGAACGCATGTCGATCGCGGTGTCGGCAGTCGCGGAGGCCCGCGCCGCCTTCGACAACACGCTGCGCTACGTGCAGGAACGCAAGGCCTTCGGCACGACGATCGGGTCGTTCCAGAACACCAAGTTCGTTCTGGCCGAGGTGGCGACCGAGGTCGACGTGGCCCAGGCGTTCGTCGACCGGTGCGTCGACCGGCTCAACGAGGGCGAATTGACCGTAGCCGACGCAGCCAAGGCGAAGTGGTGGAGCACCGAACTGCAGGGCCGCGTCATCGACCGGTGCTTGCAGCTGCACGGCGGCTACGGCTACATGACCGAATACGCCATCTCGCGTGCCTACGCTGATGCCCGGGTCACCCGCATCTACGGCGGGTCCACCGAGATCATGAAGGGCGTCGTCAGCAAGTCGTTGGGACTGTGAGGATCCGGTTCATCCTGGCCTCGGCTTCCCCCGCCCGGCGCCGCACGCTGATCGGTGCCGGCGTGGTCCCCGAGGTGCTCGTCAGCGGATTCGACGAATCCACCGTCGAGGCGCAATCGGTCGCGCAGCTCGTCCAGGAACTGGCCCAGGCGAAGGCGCGGACGGTCGCTGAGGGCCTCGGCGACGATGCCGCTCTGGTACTGGGCTGTGATTCGCTGCTCGAGTTCGGCGGCCTAGCGATGGGCAAGCCCAATTCGGTGGACGCGGCGATGGACCGCTGGCGCCAGCTGCGCGGCGGCGCGGGACTCCTGCACACCGGCCATGCCTTGATCGACACCCGGACCGGGCGGGTGGCCAGCGCGACGGTGACCACCGCGGTCCGCTTCGCCGAGGTCACCGACGACGAGATCGCCGCCTACTGCGCCAGCGGCGAGCCGACCGCAGTTGCAGGCGGCTTCACCATTGACGGGTTGGGCGGCTGGTTCGTCGAAAGCCTGGACGGGGACCCGCACAACGTGGTCGGTGTCTCACTGCCCACACTGCGGCTGATGTTGCGCGAGCTCGGCTTCGGCCTGGCCGACATCGGTTACCCGGCTAGCGGCGAGATGTAGGTCCTGGTCGGCTGATCGCGCCCGCGAAGCTGGACCGGGGCGGCCTCGCGCCAATGACGGCGCTCCTGCTCGCCTGCCCAGTCGTACACGGCACCGGTCGCCATCAGCGCTTGCGGGATCTTCTTCGCCATGTCGGTGAGCCGCGACGCCTCATTCACGGCGTCGCCGATCACGGTGTATTCGAGCCTGCTCGCGGCCCCGATCTGGCCGGCGACGACGGGGCCGTGCGCGACCCCGATGCCGATGCTCACCTCGCCGATCCGCAGGACCTCGTCGCGGATCCTGCGGGCCGCGGACAGCGCAGCGGTGGCGGGGTCGTCCAGGTCGGCAGGTGCGCCGAACACGCACAGGGCGGCGTCACCCTCGAACTTGTTCACCAAGCCGCCCGCACTCTCGACCGCCTCCACCACGATCCCGAAGAACCGATTCAGCATGGCCACGAACTTCTGCGGGTCGGTCCGGCGGGTCAGCTCGGTCGATGCGGTGATGTCGACGAACAGCGCCACGACCTGTCGGGTCTCCCCGGACAGGGTGACCCCATTGCGAAGCGCCGCCTGGGCCACCGCGGGCCCCACATGCCGGCCGAACATGTCATTGATGCGGTCACGCTCGCGCAGCCCCTCGATCATCTCGTTGACGCCGTTCTGCAGCATGCCGATCTCACCTGCGTCGTCGACGAGCACGTCGGCCTCCAGGGACCCACCGCCAACGGTCCGGAGCACCGTGACCAGTTCACGAAGCGGCGCCCCGATGGAGCGGGCTGCCAGCGAGGTAGCCAGTGCGCCGACGGCCAGCGCAACGACGGCGAGACCGATCCCAGCGCCACGGACGTGGGTCCGGTCGCGCGGGGCGCTCAGGATGAAGATGATGCCCAGCACCGGAATGCCGGTGGTGAGCAGCCAGATCAACAGCAGCCGGGTTCGCACCGAGACGATCAGCGTCCGTTGCGGCGGGTGGTACGCCAGCGCGAGAGCTGTGACCTGGCGGTTGAACCGGGCGACCAACAGATAGCTGACGCCGGCAGTGCTGAGGCCGGCCAGAACGAGGCCGCCCGAGAAGCCGAGCACGTCTCGCGAGCTGCCTCCCAGCCCCGCGAACAGCAGCCCCATCGCCAGCGCACCGAACAACCACAGGCCGCCGGTGATGATCGCGACATCGATCGGGGTGCGCAGTGCCCGCCTGGCCTCCATCTCCGTCGGCGGCAGTCCGCGGGCGAGCCACCGCAGGGTGCGGCGATGGACCAGGATGCTGATCATCGTGCCGACGGCCAGCGCCGCCAGGCCGTAGGCCCCACCAATCGATAGCGCGAGGACCCGCTCGCCACGCGGCGTGCTCGAGTTGAGTGCGAGCACGAGGAAGCCCACGGTCAGGCCGCCGACGACGTTCGCGCCGTTGACCAGCAGGACGATCCCGGTAACCGTGCGCACCACGAACGGAACCCCGGTCTCGGGCAAGCCGGCCGAGGTCGTACCGAGAGCCTGCGCGGTCATGGGTGAAGTCTCCACCAACTACTCGCTCTACTCGCGAGGTGCACCGCCGATCCAGGCGCCGCTTAACGCCTGGCAGACGGTTGCTCCCCGTCGCTGCGGTTGCGCACCGCGGATACCCGTACCCGGCGCCAGGCCGGGTAGCCGTTCTGGCGCGCCGGGCGGCCGGTGATCACAGTGAGCGTCGCCAGGACCGCAGCGATCTCGCTGTCGGTTGCCGAACCTCGCACTTCGATTCGGACAGGCCTCATGTGGGTGGCACGCCATGGTGTTTGGTCGCGGTCGCCCGTGATTTGCCCACCAGCACCGCGTAGCGCCGCACCAGTTCGGTGCGCAGCTGCCGCGGTTCGATGATCGCGTCCAGCACGAGGTCGGCGGCCAGACGCAGCAGGTCGACGTCCTGCTCGTACTCGGCGCGCCGGGCGGCGACGAAGGCGTCGCGCTCCCGGTCGTCGGCGATCTCCTCGATCTTGTTGGCGTACACCGCGTTCACCGCCGCCTGGGGTCCCATGACGGCGATCTTCGCGGTCGGCAGGGCAATGCAGGCGTCGGGCATGAATCCCGGTCCGGCCATCGCGTAGAGGCCGGCGCCGTAGGCCTTTCGCACGATGACCGACACCTGGGCGACGGTCGCCTGCGCCACCGCAGTGATCATCTTGGCGCCATGCCTGATGATGCCCTGCCGCTCGACCTCACTTCCGATCATGAAGCCCGGCACGTCGGCGAGGTAGAGGAGCCCGATGTTGAAAGCGTCGCAGAGCCAGATGAAGCGGGCAGCCTTGTCCGCGGAGTCGACGAACAGGACGCCCCCGCGCACCGCCGAGTTGTTCGCGACGACTCCGACGGGTCGGCCGTCGATGCGGGCCAGGCCGGTGATGAGTTCGGCGGCGAACAGTGGCTTGCACTCGAAGAAGGAGTCCGCGTCGACCAGCGCATCGATGACCACATGCATGTCGAAGGGGACCGATTCGTCAGCGGGGATGTGCGCGGGCGTCAGGTCGATTTCCGGCCCCCGGGCCGCCACTTCGGGCGGCTGCTCGCGCCAGCAGGTGGGGAGGTAGGAGAAGAAGAGCTTGGCCTGCTCGATCGCGTCCTCGTCGTCCACGGCGAGGTTGTCGCCACAGCCCGAGATCGTGGCATGCATTCGCGCGCCGCCCATCTCCTCGAGGGTCACCGTCTCGCCGACCACCATCTGCGCCATCCGCGGCGAGCCCAGGTACATCGAGGCGTTGCCTTCGACCATGATGACGACGTCACAGAACGCTGGGATGTAGGCGCCGCCGGCGGCCGACGGCCCGAACAGGCAGCACACCTGCGGCACCTTTCCGGAGAGGGCGACCTGGTTGTGGAAGATCCGTCCGGCGCCGCGGCGACCCGGGAACAGCGCGACCTGATCGGTGATGCGGGCGCCGGCCGAGTCGATCAGCCAGAAGATGGGCAGCTCTTCGGTCAGCGCGCGTTCAGTGATCCGGATGATCTTCTCGACGGTCCGGGCCCCCCACGAGCCGGCCTTCACCGAGGGATCGTTGGCGACGACGAGCGCGGGGCGACCGTCCACCAGCCCCTGCCCGGTGACGACCCCGTCAGCGGGCAGACCCGGCGCTAGGGCATTGGCAAGCTGGCCGTCCTCGACGAAGGTGTCCCGGTCGAAGAGCAGGTTAATCCGATCACGGACATAGAGCTTGTTCTGCTCAGCCAGCTTCGCTGCCGAACGCACGGTCGGCGCCAGGGTGGCCTGCCGCGCGGCGGCGATCTTCTCGGCCGTGCGCACCTGGTCGCTCATGAGACCGGCAGGCCGAGCCCGCGCGCGATGAGCAGGCGCTGCACCTCTGAGGTGCCTTCGCCGATCTCAAGCACCTTGGCATCACGGTAGAACCGGGCCACCGGGTACTCCTCCATGAACCCATTGCCGCCGAATACCTGCGTGGCCACCCGCGTGGCGGCGACCGCAGCCTCGGTGGAGTAGAGCTTCGCGATCGCCGCCGCCTGCTTGATCTCGGCGGGGGCCCGACCGCAGTCCTTGAGCCAGGCAGCCTTATAGGTCAGCAGGCGGGCAGCCTCGACGGAGACGGCGAGGTCGCTGAGTGAGAAGGCGACCGCCTGCCTGGAGCCGATCGGCGCGCCGAAGCTGTGCCGTTCGAGCGCGTACTTGCGAGACAGATCCAGACATCCCTGAGCAAGTCCGACCGCAAGCGCCGCGATCGCGATCCGCCCGTCATCGAGCACCGCAAGGAATTGTTTGAAACCGCGCCCGCGCTCACCGAGCAGATTCGCCTCCGGGACCCGGCAGTCGTCGAAGGCGAGTCCGTGAGTGTCGGAGATGTGCCAGCCCAGCTTGTCGTAGGGCGGCTCGACCGTGAGGCCAACGGTTGCGGACGGGACGAGAATTGTGGAGATCTCATCCGCCGCGGTACGGGCAGTGATGGTGATCACCGAGGTGATGTCGGTGCCGGAGTTGGTGATGAATGCCTTCGCTCCGTTGATCGTCCAGCTGCCGTCCTGCAGCGTCGCGCGGGTCCGGGTAGCGCCGGCATCGGAGCCCGCCTCCGGCTCCGTGAGCCCGAAGGCGGCCAGCGCCCGACCGGCGACCAGATCCGGCAGGTACTGCTCCCTCTGAGCCGGTGTACCGAAGGCGAGGATGGGGTTGATACCCAGCCCGACGGCTGCCTCGAGGGTGATGCCGATCGACTGGTCGACCCTGCCGAGCTCCTCGATCGCAACGCAGAGCGAGGTGAAGTCGGCATTGGTACCGCCAAATTCCTCCGGTGCGACCAGGCCGAACAGCCCGAGTTCACCCATCTGCGCGATGACCTCCAGCGGCAGGTGGTGGTCGCGGTCCCAGGTGGCCACGTGGGGCGCGATCTCGCGTTCCGCGAAGTCCCGGATGACCGACCGGAACGCCTCGTGGTCAGCGGACAGCTCGAACGTCATTGCGCAGTCTCCTTCGATCCGGCTTGACGTTTACGTAAACGTCAAGCCACGATAGCTCGGTGACCACGAAAGCGGAAGCCGTCCGGACCTGGACTGTCGGAGAGTTGGCCGAAGAGCTCGGTGTCACCACCCGTACCTTGCGCTTCTACGAGGCCGAAGGTCTGGTGACGCCCCACCGCAGCGGCACCACCCGGATCTACAACCAGCGCGACCGCGCCAGGCTGCGGCTGATCCTTCGCGGCAAGCGGTTCGGGATGACGCTGGACGAGTGCCGCGAGATCGTCGACATGTACGACGGCGCCGAGTCCTCGGAGAAGCGCCAGCTGCAGAAGCTGCTGGCTCGCCTCGGCGAGATCGTCGACGATCTGAGCGCGCGCCAGGCCGATCTCGAGCGGACGCTGTCCGAGGTGCGCGAGGTGTCGGACCGGTGCCGCCAGCGCTACGCCCAGCTGGGCGACGCAACTGTGCGCGACACGGGCTCCCGCGGCCCCTTGTAGTCTGCAATCGGCGCGTCGCATGCGCCTGACCTGGAGGAATCTCGTGCAGAAGGTGCTCATCGCCAACCGTGGCGAGATCGCGGTCCGTGTGATCCGGGCGTGTAAGGACGCCGGGTACACCTCGGTCGCGATCTATGCCGACCCTGACCGCGACGCCCTGCACGTGCGAATGGCCGACGAGGCATTTTCGTTGGGCGGCAGCACGCCCGGCGAGTCCTACTTGGTGATCGACAAGGTGATCGACGCGGCGAAACGTTCTGGGGCCGACGCGGTTCATCCGGGCTACGGCTTCCTGTCCGAGAACGCCGACTTCGCCCAGGCAGTGCTCGATGCCGGGCTGACCTGGATCGGGCCGTCGCCGCAGGCGATCAGAGACCTGGGCGACAAGGTCACCGCACGCCACATTGCCCTGCGGGCCGGCGCACCGCTCGTGCCGGGCACGAAGGATCCGGTCGCGGGTGCGGACGAAGTCATCGCGTTCGCCCAGGAGCATGGGCTGCCGGTCGCCATCAAGGCGGCGTTCGGCGGCGGCGGACGCGGCCTCAAGATCGCCCGGACCATCGAGGAGATCCCCGAGCTGTTCGACAGCGCGGTGCGTGAGGCCGTCTCCGCCTTCGGCCGCGGCGAATGCTTCGTCGAGCGCTATCTCGACCGCTCGCGTCACGTCGAGGCGCAAGTCCTGGCAGACCAGCACGGAAACGTCGTCGTCGTCGGCACCCGCGACTGCTCACTCCAGCGGCGCAACCAGAAGCTGGTGGAGGAGGCCCCGGCGCCGTTCCTGTCCGACGAGCAGCGCGCTACCATCCACGCCTCTGCGAAAGCGATCTGCCGCGAGGCGAAGTACTCGGGTGCCGGCACCGTCGAATACCTGGTCGGCAGCGACGGCGTGATCAGCTTTCTCGAGGTGAACACCCGGCTGCAGGTCGAGCACCCGGTCACCGAGGAGACCAGTGGCGTCGACCTCGTGCGCGAGCAGTTCCGCATCGCCGACGGCGAGCCACTACGCCTGGAGGCCGACCCGCAACCACGCGGCCACGCCTTCGAGTTCCGCATCAACGGTGAGGACCCGGGTCGAAACTTCCTGCCGGCGCCGGGCACCGTCACCACCTACAGCGAGCCGGGCGGTCCGGGCGTTCGGGTGGACTCAGGGATCGCGGGACAATCGGTCATCGGCGGCGCATTCGACTCGCTGCTGGCCAAACTCATCGTCACCGGTGAGACGCGCGAGCAGGCGCTGGCCCGCGCGCGCCGGGCTCTGGACGAATTCGTCGTGGAGGGCATGGCGACCGCCCTGCCGTTTCACCGTGCCGTCGTACGGGATGAGGCGTTCACAGCCGAACCGTTCACCGTTTTCACCCAGTGGATCGAGACCGAGTTCGTCAACGAGATCCCTGCGTTCGCCGGCGGTGCCGACGGCGCCGACGAGCCCGAGGAGCGCGAGACGATCGTCGTCGAGGTCGGCGGCAAGCGCCTGGAGGTGTCGCTGCCTGCCGCCTTCGCCGCGACAGGTGGTGGGGCCAAGCAAGCTGCGCCGAAGCGGTCGGCTGGCAAGAAAACCAAGGCCGCAGCTTCGGGGGACTCGCTGACCGCCCCCATGCAGGGGACCATCGTGAAGGTCGCGGTCGCCGAGGGCGACGTCGTCGAGGCCGGCCAGATGATCGTCGTGCTCGAAGCGATGAAGATGGAGCAGCCGCTCAACGCGCACAAGGCGGGGACGGTTACCGCCCTGACCGCCGAGGTCGGCGCGGTGGTCACCTCCGGCGCCACGATCTGCGACATCAAGGACTGACCCGGTCAATCCGCCCTCTGGCGCGCCGTGATCCGGTCAATGGCGGCGACTCGCTGGGCGGCGATGTCGGCCATCTCCGTGGTCCTGCGGCACACGTCCGCGACCGTCGCCCCCGGCGTGAACACCATTGCCCAGCCACCCGGCCCTTCCAACGCCGGCACCGAAGTCACCATCTCGCTCGTGTCGACCTGGTGCGTACCGATGAAGCTGTGCTCCGCGTCGACCACGGCAACGAGCACATGGCCGGTCGGCACCTCATCGAGGGCACCCACGATCGCCTCGGCGTGGGCAGCAAAGACGGCGGCGACCTCGACGGTGTGGGCGGCGCGGGCACGCCCTTCGGGGGACAAGTCAGGCACGGCGGACAATCCTTCCTGCGTCGGTCTTCGGTCGATCAATCAAGATCATCGTGCAGCATGAGCCGGCGCGCCGCTTCGGCCAGCGACCCGGACAGCGAGGGGTACACCCCGATGGTGGCCGCCAGATGAGTGACCGTGAGCCCTCGCTGAACCGCGAGCGTCAGCGCGAAGATGAGCTCTGAGGCATCCGCGGCGACCACTACCGCGCCGATGACCGCACCGGTGGCCGGGCGACAGTAGAGCTTGACGAAGCCGTCGTCGTTGCCCTGCATCTTCGAGCGAGCGTTAGTGGCCAGCGGCAGCTTGAACGCGCGCGCCGGCACGGCCCCCGAGTTGATCGCGTCGAATCCCATTCCCACGGTGGCGATCTCGGGGTGGGTGAAGATGTTCGCGGCGACCGTCTTGAGCCGTAGCGGGGCCACCGCCTCGCCCAGCGCGTGCCACATGGCTATCCGTCCCTGCATCCCCGCCACGGACGCGAGCAGGAGTATCCCGGTGCAGTCACCAGCCGCGTAGACGGTCGAGACATTGGTGCGCGAGACCCGGTCCACAGCGATGTAGCCCTGCTGATTGAGGGCGACGCCGACGTGTTCCAGGCCGAGGTCCGCGACATTGGGCACCGAGCCGACACACATCAGCGCGTGGGAACCTTCGACGGTCCGGCCGTCGAACAGTTCCACGCGCACCCCGTCGCCGGTGCGCTTGACCGCCGCGGCGCGCGCCCGCTTCACCAGGCGGCCACCACGGGAGGTGAAGACGCGCTCGATCACATCGGCGGCGTCGGGGTCCTCGCCCGGCAGGACCCGGTCGCGGCTGGAGACGAGCGTGACGTTCACCCCGAGCTCGCTGTAGCCACTGGCGAACTCAGCTCCGGTGACTCCGGAGCCGACGACGATCAACTGCTCGGGGAACTCGTCGAGTTCGTACACGTCGCGCCAGGACAGGATGCGTTCCCCGTCGGGGACGGCGGTCTCCAGGATCCGCGGGGTGCCCCCGGTCGCCACCAGAACGATGTCTGCCTCGACCTCCGCGGTGACCTCGCCCGCCGCGTCGATCGCCTCGATCCGATGTGCCCGCGCCGGCTGGGCAGAGGAGAACCGCCCGGCACCGGCGACCAACGTCACGCCCTCGCGGAGCAGTCGGTCCCCGATGTCGACGGACTGGTGGCGGGCCAGGTCCTTGATGCGGGCGTTCACGCGCGCCAGATCGACCTGAACGTCGCCGGATCCGACATCGATGCCGACGCGAGCCGCATCGCGGATGGCGGTGACCCTATCGCTGGTCGCGATGAGCGTCTTGCTCGGTACGCAATCGGTGAGCACGCACGAGCCGCCGACGCCGTCACGATCGACGATGGTGACCTGGGCACCCAACTGCGCCGCGACAAGCGCGGACTCGTAACCGGCCGGACCGCCGCCGAGGATCACTATGCGTGTCACCGCGCCATTGTCCCGTGACGGGGCTGCCCTCGGTACGCTGCCCTGCGATGTCTTCCTCCAGCGGCTTGTATGCGGCCTACGGATCGAACATGGATCCGGGACAGATGTTGGTGCGCTGCCCGCACTCCCCGGCCGCCGGTACCGGCTGGCTGGACGGGTGGCGCCTGACGTTCGGCGGTGAGGAGCTGGGTTGGGACGGCGCACTGGCCATGGTGGTGCCAGAGCCCGCCAGCCAGGTCTTCGTCGCGTTGTACGACCTCTCGCCCTACGACCACGAGGTGCTCGACTACTGGGAGAGCGCCGACACCGGCCTGTACCGCAAGATCAAGCTGCGGATCTCGACCTTGGACGGTGAGCAGCTGGCCTGGGTCTACGTCCTGGACGGGTACGAGGGAGGACTGCCGTCCGCGAGATACCTCGGGATCATTGCCGAGGCCGCGCAGGCCGCCGGGGCGCCTGACGAGTACTGCGCCGAACTGCGCTCGCGAGCGTGCCGCTCACTCGGCGAATAGCCTGCGCCGACCCAGCGATGCCTCCTATCCCTGGCACGACACAGACTGTGGACGGGATAAGGATTCGGTTTACGGATCGGGCTCGCCCGGGTATCCGCATCTGCGAGTAGGCAGCCGCACCCCGTAGGCGACGCTTGCCATGTCTGAGGAGGACCAACGATGAGGATCGGCGGGAGTCTGTTTCTGATTGCCGTGGGCGCAATCCTGAAGTTCGCGGTGACTACCCACAACACCCATGGCTTCAACGTCGGGACTGCCGGCGTCATCTTGATGATCGTCGGCGCCGCCGGGCTCCTCATCAGTGCGGCGTGGATGATGTCGCGCCAGCGCACAGACGTGATCCGTCGCGGTTACGGCGGCACCGTTGGCACCACCTACGTCGAGCCGCGCAGCAACGTCGACGCACCTCCGTACTGATCCGGTACCGAGCCGCCGAACAGATGCCGGCGAACATGCCGGCGAACAGAGAGTCCGCGCCCCGGTCGCGGTGTCGACTACCCCTGCGGTAATCGACACCGCGCAGTGGTCGCGATTGGCTGGGCTCATGACAACGGTTGTGACAAGCGGCAGCCCAGCCATCCCGCACACGACGGGCTTCGAGCCAGCCTCAGCATTCCGGTACGACCGGACTCTGCGGACGGTGATGTGGCTCGATGCGTTCCTGTCGGTGACGCTGGTCGTCGTCGGAGTCGCCGCCAGCCCGGTCGTGGCGACGGTGAAGCTCCCCCACGGCGCCGTGTTCGCACTGGGGATCGCGTCCTTCGTCTGCGCGGTGCTGCTCGCCGCGTTCGGCGCGATCACCGCCGTGCTCATCATGGTGCGCATGCGCGATGGGCTGTACCTGCTTCCGGCGCAGCTGCGCCTGCCGCTGCCAGGTCCGATGCGTCCAGACCCATCGAGCTTCCGGGGCACGAACTGATATCGATCAACTAGTCTGGCCGGGTGTCGGCGGGGCGGTCGAGAGCAAGCATCCATGGCTGACGCTGATGACGTGCGCCGGCTCGCCCTGGCACTGCCCGAGGTAAACGAGATCGACAGCGAGGGCTTCGACTTCCAGGTGGGCGGGAAGGGCTTCATCTGGTCCTATCCCGAACGCCGGCCGGGGCAACCTCGGCTCGTTCGCACGGACGTAGCCGTGCTGTTCGTCGGCGATCTCGCGGAGAGACAGGCCTTGGTCCTCGGGGAGCCCGACGTGTTCTTCGTCGCCCCGGGCTACGACGACTGGCCACTGGTGCTGCTCCGGTTGGCTCAGGTCGACGTCGAGCGCCTGCGCGAGCTGATCACCGATGCCTGGCGGATGCGCGCACCCCTGGCATTGGTGACCGAGCTGCAGGACCCGGACCAGCACGGCCCGCGAGTCGGCCGCGAGGATCATTCCGACAAAACGCGCTGAGGGCGACGCGACAAGAGCCGGTTCGACATGTCATGGTCGCTGTGTGTCGACTGTGCAGCTGAGCCCCGCGCGAAGCGCTCGGACCGTAGTGCGGCCTCACCGGGCAGGCACGTGCTGGGTCCTCGGGCTCTCGATGCTGGGATCGTGGCTCATCTACCGGCACCTGTGGCCGCATCCATCGCAGCACACCCTCGGGTCCGCGCACCACACGAACGATCCGATGCAGATCATGTGGTTCCTCAAGTGGGTCCCTTATCAGTTGCTGCACGGGCACAACCCCCTCGCCGCGCACGCGATCTACTACCCCGCGGGTGTCGCGCTGTCCTGGAACACCCTGGTGCCGACCCTCGGCCTCCTCGCGGCGCCGGTCACCCTCACCCTCGGCCCGGCGGTGAGCTTCGCGGCGCTGATGACCGCCGCCCCCGTGCTGAGCAGCCTCACCGGTTACTGGTGGCTGCGCCGTCACTGCCGCCACGCGCTACCCGCGGTCGCGGGCGCCCTCGTTGTCGGCTTCAACTCCTTCGTCAGCGGCCACATGCTCGGTCACCTCAACCTGACCTTCGTCGCGCTGATCCCACTCATGCTGATGCTCACCGAGGACCTGCTCTGGCGTCATCCGCGCCCGCAACGGCGCAGCGCCGTCTATCTCGGACTGGTCACTGCAGCGCAGGCTGGCATCAGCGAAGAGATCATCCTGATCGTCGTGATCGGCGCGGTGCTCGCGCTGATCTGTTACGCACTCTTCGACCGGCACGCCGTCGCCGTGGCGATCGGAGCCTCGGCTCGTTACCTGGCCTCTGCAGCGGCGGTCTTTGTCGTGGTCGCCTCGCCACTGCTGTGGACCCAGCTCTTCCTCTCTCCGCACGTCAATCTGCTGGCCCTCCCCTGGCACGCACTGTTGCCCGACTATGTGGAGTCGACCGGTCGCCAGGTGCTTACCTTTGGCAGGCTCAACCGAAGTGTGATCGGGGCTGCCGAGAACGGCGTGTATATCGGTCCAGTCCTGCTGGTGGTTCTGCTCCTCGCGATCCTGCTCACCTGGCGACGTGACCGGCAGGTTCGCGCGGCCACGATGACCCTGGTGGTTCTGGTGGTGCTGACGTTCGGCGCGATCACCTGGGGCGGCGTCGCCCTGCCGTGGACCGCAGCGTCGCACCTGCCCATCCTGCAGTCGATCCTGCCGGTGCGATTCGCGTTCGCCTCGTTCCTCATCATCGCCTGGTTGGTGACTCGCTGGCTGGACAACCTGCTGCAGGTGGCGCAGAGCGCGCAGCCTCGCGTGCGGGCGGCGAGCCTGCTGGGCATCGGCGTCAGCCTGGCCGCAGTGGCGACGTTGGCTCCGGCCCCGGTCGGTGTCACCGACCTGCCCCCGCACGTGGCGTTCTTCACCTCGGCCACCGACCTTGGGATGGTGCCGCGCGACGCGCCGATCCTGCTGCTGCCGGTAGCTAGCTTCCACGATGCCTCGGGCATGTATTACCAGCAGCAGGCGGATTTCAGATTCACCCAACCAGGGGGATACGCACTGCGGCCCGACGGCGCGACCGGAGTCTCCTACGGCCCACCGGACAGCCCACTCGTGTGGCTGAGCGCGCTCGCCGGTTCAGGACAAACACTGTTCCCGCAAACGGCTCTGACCGCGGGGACGCATCAACTCGCAAGTGAGCAATACCACGCCATCGTAGTGGTGGGTTCCGCGCCGTCGGCCGCGCAGTTCATCGCCCTCGCCCAACGGCTGACCGGCCGGCGCGCGGACCGTGTGGTCGACGGGGCGCACATCTGGATCCTGCGTCCGAAACGGTAGTCGGGCAAGCATCAGTCACGGGCCTGCCGTCGATGTCGCACGAATGCGCCTACCGCGAGGCAAGCGCCTGTCGAACCAGCGCGACTGTGTAGTCGACCCCGACCGCCAAGGCATCCTCGTCGATGTCGAACGTCCCCTGATGCAGATCGAATGCCGGCGCCCCCGGATGGCGGACGCCAAGCCGGGCCAACGCCCCGGGAATCGACTGGAGGTACCACGCGAAGTCTTCGGCGCCCATGCTTTGGGGGGTGTCGGCCACCGCGTCGGCGCCCAGCGCGGCGGCCACCGCCGCCCGTTGGATCTCGACACACGCCGCGTCGTTGTCGACCGGCGGGACACCACGCACATAGGTCAGTACCGCTGACGTGCCCGAGTGTGCGGCGATCTGCTCGACGAGGGAGCGGACGAGGGGTTCGGCCCCATCCCAGGCCTCGCGGTCAAACACCCGCAGCGTGCCCTGCAACCGCCCCGACGTCGGTATGGCGTTCGCGGCGCGGCCGGCCTCGACCGCACCCCAGACCAACGACAGCGCCGCTCGGGGGTCCACCCGGCGCGAGAGGGTCCCCGGCAGTTCAGTGATCAACTGACCGGCGGCATAGACCAGGTCGGCGGTCAGGTGCGGCCGGGCGGTGTGGCCGCCCGGACCGGCGAGCGCGACGTCGACCTGGTCGCAGGCCGCGGTGATCGGGCCCACCCGCAAGCCGATCCGGCCGGTGTCCAGACGCGGATCGCAATGCAGGGCGAAGATCCGATCGACCCCGTCGAGCGCCCCCGACGCGATCACCGACAGGGCGCCACCGGGCAGCGTCTCCTCCGCAGGTTGGAAGATCAGCCGAACCCGACCGCGCGGAGGGGACGCGGCTAGAGCGTCAGCGACGCCGAGCAGGATCGCGGTGTGCGCGTCGTGCCCGCAGCCATGACATGCGCCATCGTGGGTCGACCGGTAGGGGACCTGCTTGAGATCCTCGATCGGCAACGCGTCGATATCCGCCCGGAGGCCGAGGATGGGCCCGCTCCCGGTACCAAGATCGCACCGCACACCCGTCCCGGCGGGCAGGATCTGCGGAGACAGGCCCTGCGCCGACAGGTGGTCGAAGATCACCCCGGTGGTCCTCTTCTCCGCGTAAGCCAGTTCGGGGTGCGCGTGCAGGTCACGCCGCACGGCGACGACATCGATCACAACGCCAGCCCGTCACGCATCTCCGCGAGCAGTGCGTCCACGACCGGGACGAGGTCGCCGCCGTGGGCCGCAGCCACCGCGCGCTGGCGCTGATAGCTGGCTCCGCGCTCGAGCAGGCGGGGGATCGACTCCAATTCTGCCGCGCAGTCCAGGCGGCGCGCGGTCGGCAGCAGGTCGTCGACCAGGTTGACGATGGCTTCGGTGACCGGCTGTACCTTTCCGGAGTTATCCACCACGATGTCGGCGGCCAGGCCGTAGCGTGCGGCGCGCCATTTGTTCTCGCGCACCAGCCAAGGCCGCGGCTCAGGCAGGGTGTAGCCGTCGTCGAGTTGACGATCGAAACGCTCCACCAGGCACTGCGCCAGGGCAGCGACGCAGCCGATCTCATCCAGCGTCGGCATCCCGTCACAGATCCGCAGCTCCACGGTGCCGAAGGTGGGGTGCGGGCGGATGTCCCACCACACCTCGCGGATCGACTCGATGGCCCGCGAAGACATCAAGGCATCCATGTACTTCTCGAAGGCGTGCCACCCCGACAGCTGATACGGCAGTCCCGCGGTGGGGAGGGCCTCGAAGATCTTGCTGCGGTACGAGGCCAGGCCGGTGTCCGAGCCGATCCAGTAGGGGCTCGAAGCGGACAGCGCCAGGAAATGTGGCAGATAGCCGAGCAACGCGTTGACGATCGGGATGACCTTCTGCTCACCCCGCACGCCACAGTGGACGTGCACGCCGAAGATCTGCAGTTGTCTGGCCATCCACTGATTGCGCTCCATCAGCGCGAGGTAGCGCGGCGTGTCGGTGACTCGCTGTGTCGTCCAGTCCGTGATCGGGTGTGTCCCGCTGCACATCAGGCCGAGGTTGTGCTCGGCCGCGGCCGCGGCGACCTCGGCTACGGTGCCTGCCAGGTCCTGCTTCGCCTCGGACACCGTCTGGCAAATCCCGGTGATGACCTCGATGCACGACTGCAGCAGCTCGTGTTTCGCCTTCGGGTGCTCCTCGGCGCCTTCGGGACAGATCGCCGCAAGGACGGCGTCGGAGGCCCCCGCAAGCTGGCGGGTGTCCAGATCGACCAGTTCGAGCTCCCACTCGACGCCAAGACTGGTTCGTTGCGAAGGGGCGAAGTCGATGCGCACATTTCGAGCGTATCGGCTCCATCGGCGTCTGGCATTGGTCAACGCGGCACCCCAGGCGGCACGATCACAGGCGTGCAGGATGTCGAGCCGTTCGCCGTTGTGCTGTGCGTCCTCGCGCTCGCACTCATCGCCGCTGTGTTCTCGAACCGGCTCAGCGACCGCATCGGTGTCCCGACACCGGCCATCTTTCTCGTCGCGGCCGCCGGGGCCGCACAGCTTTTCCACGGGTTGGGCACGCTCAGCATCAGAACCGACCAGCGCATCGTCACGGTCGCGCTGGTGGTCATCCTGTTCGACGGCGGCATGCACGTCGGCAGGGCACGCCTGCGCGGCAGCACCGCCGCCGTGATCTGGCTCGGCGTGGCCGGCACTGCCGTCACGGCGGCCGCGCTGGCCGGCGTCGCTCACGTCCTCTTCGGCTTCGGCTGGAGGCCGGCGCTGCTCCTGGGCACCGCGCTCGCGCCGACCGACCCCGCAGTCGTCTTCTCCGTACTGGGCAGACGCCAGATCGAGGGCCGCACCGCAACGCTGCTGGAGGGCGAGTCAGGCGCGAACGACCCGGTGGCGATCGCGTTGATGATTGCGATTCTGGGCTCTGGAGGTACCGGCTTGGGAGCAGGCGCCGCCGGGGTGGGCGTCTTCGCACTGCAGATGGGGGTGGGCGCCGCGGTCGGCCTGCTCGGCGGGTACGCGCTGCACCAGGCGATGCACCGGATCTCGCTCCCCAACGCGACTCTTTACCCGCTGCAGACGCTCGCCGGCGCCCTGCTGATCTACGGAGTCGGTGGCGCCCTCAACGGCTCAGGTTTCCTCGCTGCCTTCATCGCCGGGATCATGGTAGGCGACCTGCGCACGCCCAATGCGGGAGAGATCAAGCGATTCTGCGGCACGCTGAGCAGTCTCGGCGAGGTCGTCGCGTTCACCGTGTTGGGGCTGAGCGTTTCGTTGAGCAGTGTCTTGCGGGACGGGCGGGCCTGGACCGGTCTGGCCTTGGCCGCCCTCCTGGTCCTCGTCATCCGGCCACTGCTCGTCGGCGCGGTGATCTCGAGGATCAGACTGCCGCGGGGCGAGCGGCTGTTCGTACTGTGGGCCGGCCTCAAGGGTGCGGTACCGATGCTACTGGGCACCTACGTGTTGACTGGCGACCGCCACGGTGTCACGGTGCCCGGAGCCGAGCGGATCTACGACATCATCTTCGTGGTCGTCACGCTCTCCGTCGTGATCCAGGGCGGCCTGGTCCCGGTCGTCGCGCGCAGGCTTCAGGTGCCGATGACTGATCCTACGGATCCCGCTCCCGTGGATTCGGCCGGCGACAGCGACCCGACCACCTGAACTCGGCGACGTGGGGTGCTCGCC
>JALYIS010000193.1 GCA_030775705.1 Actinomycetota bacterium | reverse complement strand
ACGTGAGGTCCCGCGCCCCGCGAAACGTAGGGGATCCCCTCGTCAGCGGGTACTGCGTCTGGGCGCTTTCCATCCACGCCTGCGCTACGGATTCGCGGCGGTCTGCACGCTGCTGCTGGTGATCTGTGGGCGGCTCGTGCAGTTGCAGGGCCTCGATCACAGCAACTACGCCGACGCCGCACATGCCCAGCGGGTCGACACGATTGCGCTGCATGCCCTGCGGGGCACGATCACCGATCGCAACGGAACGGTGCTGGCGTATACGTCCAATGCTCAGGACATCACGGTGGATCCGCAGCAGATCCCCGCCGCTCAGCGGGCGGCCTACGCCGCGCGGCTCGCTCCGCTCGTGGGCATGACACCCGACGCGATCGCGACAGTGCTGGCCAAACCGGGCCAGTACGCGGTCCTCGCCAAGGCGCTGTCGCCGGTAGCTGCGAGCAAGATCACGGCGCTGGCGCTCGAGGGCGTCTACACCCAGGCAACCACCCAGCGTCAGTATCCCGACGGCACCACGGCCGCCAACATCATCGGGACCGCGCACTCCGATGGCACAGGCGCTGCCGGGATCGAGTACCTGATCAACAGCCAACTCGCCGGGCGCGACGGCAGTTTGACGTATTCGGTCGACAACCAGGGCAACGTCAATCCCAGCGGGCGCAGCATTCGCAATGCCCCCCTCAACGGCGGCACGGTTGCCCTGACGATCGACGAGAACTTGCAATACGTCGTCCAGCGATACCTCGATCAGGCGGTGCCTTTGTCAGGCGCGCGCAGCGCCGAGGCGGCGATACTGGATGCGCATACCGGCCAAGTCCTGGCATTGGCGTCGTCGGGCACCTTCAATGCCGCTGACCCGAACACCATCAATCCGGCGGTACCCATAAACCCGCCGGTCATGTCGGCGTTCGAACCAGGGTCGGTACAGAAGGCGATCACGTTCTCGGCAGCAGTGCAGCAAGGCGTGATCACCCCACAAACCGTCCTGGCCGTTCCGGACACCATCAACATGGGCGGCGTCCGAATCAGTGACGCGTGGTGGCACCCCACCGAGCAATTCACCGCCACCGGCGTCCTGGCCGAATCGTCCAATGTCGGCACTCTCGAGATCGCCCAGAAGCTCGGCCCGCAGATGTGGGACAGCTTCGAGCAGAAATTCGGTGTGGGCCAGAAGACCGGCATCGAGTTGCCCGGGGAGAGTGCGGGTGTGCTGCCCCCGATCAGCACCTGGTCCGCGTCGACCTTTGCCAATCTCCCGTTCGGGCAGGGCGAGAGCATGACCGTCCTGCAGTTGGCGTCGATCTACCAGACACTCGCGAATGACGGGGTGCGTATCCCCCCGCGCATCATCAAGTCGATCACCGACGCCGCTGGGCGCGCCACTGTTACGCCGGTACCCCCCGGCATCAACGTGGTGAGCGCACAGACGGCCCAAATCGTCCGGACCATGCTCGAGTCGGTGACGATGCCCGGCGGCACGGGCGTGAAAGCGTCGATCCCGGGGTATCGCATCGCGGGAAAGACGGGCACGGCTCAGCAGCCGGATCCAGCCCGCGGTGGCGCATACTCAAGCTCGATGAACTGGGACACATTCGCGGGGATGGCGCCTGCGGACAGCCCGCAGTTCGTTGTCGCGATCATGGTCGACAACCCCGCGCACGGCGTCGAGGGCGGTGACGTGGCTGCCCCGCTCTTCAAGCAGATCGCCGCGTATGAGGTGCAGCATGCCCACATCCCGCCTACCGGTTCGCAGGGACGGCATGTTCCGCTGCAGGTCTGTGACGCTGTCACCCGGCTCGATTCACCAAGTACCGTTTGCTGACGTGCCGTCAGATGCGAACGCCGCCGGGGTGCTGCCGCGTCCGCAGCACTGCGCCCCAGTGTCGATCTCTGGCCTGGCCCGTCTGAGTGGTGCGGACCCGCCCGATGTGGACGTCGAAGTGACCGGTATCACGGCCTCGAGCAAGCACATCCGCCAAGGCGACCTGTTTGCCGCCCTTCCCGGCAGATCGGGCCACGGTGCACGGTTCGCCGACCGTGCGATGGACGAGGGCGCAGTCGCAGTGCTCACCGACCCCGCAGGGCGAGCGCTGGTCGACGCGCGGACACCGATGCTGGTCGTGCCCGATGTTCGCGCGTGCCTGGGCGAGGTTGCCGCAGCTGTGTACGGGTCCCCTAGCAACACGCTCGCGATCGCCGGGGTGACCGGAACCAGCGGCAAGACGACGACCACGTACCTGGTCCGTGCCGGTCTGCGCGCCGCCCACCGCGCGTGCGGCCTGATCGGCACCGTGGCAACGCTCATCGGGGACGACGCCGTGGCGACCGGCTTCACCACTCCCGAGGCGCCCGAGATCCAGGCGTTGCTGGCCGTGATGTCGGAGCGCGGTGTCCGCGACGTTGCGATGGAAGTGTCCAGCCATGCACTGGCGATGGGGCGCGCCGACGCCATCGCGTTCGACGTCGCTGCGTTCACGAATCTGTCCCAGGACCATCTGGACTTCCATACCGATATGGACGAGTACTTCGCTGCGAAGGCTCGATTGTTCGATGGTCGCGCCAGTATCGCTGTCGTCATGATCGACGACGACTGGGGGCGGCGACTCGCCGCGCAGATTGGTCCGGCGGCGCTCACGGTCAGCGCCGAGGGAGATACGGCCGCCGCGTGGCGGGCGCTCGACGCCCGCGCGACACCCGACGGGCGAACGGCGTTCCAGGTGGTGGGCCCCGACGGGCACGTTCAGGCAGGGTCGGCCATCCCCGGGCGTTACAACGTTGCGAACGCGCTGCTCGCCATCGCGATCCTGTCGCAACTCGGCGTTGCGCCGGACCTTGCCGCTGATGCGGTCGCGGGCGCCACGGTGCCCGGTCGAATGGAACGGGTTGAGGCCGGGCAGCCGTTTATGGCGATCGTCGACTACAGCCACAAGCCTGCGGCGATAGCGGGTGCGCTCGCGGCACTGCGGCCGTTGACTGCTGGCCGTCTCATCGTCGTTCTGGGCTGTGGCGGCGATCGCGACCGGGCGAAGAGATCGGCGATGGGCGCGATCGCAGCTCGCGGCTCCGACCTGCTGATAATCACCGACGACAATCCACGCAGC
Source organism: Actinomycetota bacterium (assembly GCA_030775705.1). Lineage (GTDB taxonomy): Bacteria > Actinomycetota > Actinomycetes > Mycobacteriales > Jatrophihabitantaceae > JALYIS01. The sequence continues at coordinate 32,719 of JALYIS010000193.1, read as the reverse complement.
GAGGATCCGGGATCGATCCGCGCAGCGATGCTCGGCGGGGCCCTCGCCCTGTCCATGGCGGAGCGGGGCCAAGTCCGCGAGATCGGCGATCGGGCAGAAGCGATCTCGGCCGCGGTGACCGCCGCGGAGCCCGGCGACACCGTGCTTGTGGCCGGCAAGGGTCACGAGCAGGGACAGGAGATCAACGGCGTCACCGTCCCGTTCGATGATCGCGACGCACTGCGGGCAGCGCTGCGCAGTATGCGCAGATGATCGCCCTCACGATCGGCGAAATTGCCGCTATGGTCGGTGGCCGCGTCGTCGGTGCCGATCCGTCGACGGTCGTGCACGGATCGGTCGAGTTTGATTCGCGGCTCGTCACATCGGGCGGCCTGTTCGTCGCTCTGCCGGGTGAGAATTGTGACGGACACGACTTCGCCTGCGCGGCCGCCGAAGCCGGAGCAGTGGCGGCGATCGTGACTCGTCCGGTCGACGGGCCGTGCATTGTCGTTCCGGACGGGTTCAGGGCGATGGCGGACCTAGCTGCCGCGGTGTTGCGTCGGCTGCCGAACCTGACGATCGTCGGCATCACCGGATCCTCGGGAAAGACGTCGACCAAGGACATGCTGGCCCAGCTGCTCGCACATGCGGGCCCGACGGTCGCGCCGCCGGGCTCGTTCAACAACGAGCTCGGCCATCCCTACACAGCACTGCGCGCGGACGAGAGCACCCGTTTCCTGGTTCTGGAGCTCAGCGCCCGCGGGCTCGGTCACATCCGTTTCCTCGCCGGGATCGCACCGCCGCGAATTGGCGTCGAACTCAACGTTGGCAGTGCGCACCTCGGGGAGTTCGGTTCGCGTGACGCGATCGCGGCGGCGAAGGGTGAGTTGGTGGAAGCATTGCCCCCCGCCGCGGCTGGCGGGGTGGCCGTGCTCAACGCCGACGACCCCTTGGTGCTAGCGATGGCACGGCGAACAGGTGCGCGGATAGTCACCGTCGGCGTGTCCGCGTCGGCTGACATCCGGGCGGACAACATCTCCCTCGACGACCTTGGACGGCCGGCGTTTACGATTCATGTCGGGCCTCGGTCAGCCTGGGTTCAGCTGGGATTCGCCGGTGCGCACCACGTCGGAAACGCGTTGAGCTCGCTGGCGGTATCGCTGGAGTGCGGGCTGGGGCTCGACGAGGCGGTCGCCGCCCTGGCGGCCGCGACGCCGTCCTCGCGTTGGCGGATGGAACTCACCCTTCGTGCGGACGATGTGCTGGTCATCAACGATGCTTACAACGCGAACCCCGAATCGATGCGCGCCGCACTGGTGTCCCTCGCCGCGGTGGCGACCACCCGCAAGGTTCGAGGGGGACGCTCCTTCGCCGTCCTCGGAACGATGGCCGAGCTGGGAGCGGAAACGCAGGACGAGCACCGGGCAATCGGCCGGTTCGCCGCCCAGCTCGACGTGTCACGAGTCATCGCCATTGGTGAGCCGGCCCGCGCGGTACTCGCCGGTGCGGAGGCGGACCACTGCTGGCGCGGGACTGCCAGCTGGGCGCCCGACGTTCACGAGGCAATCAAGATTCTGCGCGCGCAGTTGCACCCCGGCGATGTGGTGCTGGTCAAGGCCTCACGTGCGGCGAGCCTAGAACGGGTCGCGCTCGCCATCCTCGACGATTCTCCTCAGGCCGTGACCGACGGCGACGTGACGGGGGGCGGCCAGGCGTGAAGACCATTCTGATCGCCGCGGTCGTCTCACTCTTGACATCGATCCTGTGCACCCCGTTGGTTGTCGCTTACTTCCGTCGGCGGGGCTTCGGGCAGGAAATCCGCAGCGACGGCCCCCAGTCACACCTCGTCAAGCGCGGCACGCCGACGATGGGCGGTGTCGCGATCGTCGGTTCGACCGTGCTCGGCTACACAGTCGCGCACGTCGTCATTGCGATTCGAGGCGGTGGCGGCCCGAACGCGTCCGGGTTGCTCGCCTTGTTCCTGATGGTCGGGCTCGGCGGGGTGGGCTTCCTCGACGACTTCATCAAGATTCGCCGCCAACGCAACCTCGGCCTGCGTGCCCGTGCCAAGTTCGGCGGCCAGCTGATAGTCGCGGTGCTGTTTGCCGCCTTGGCAATTCAGTTCCGCAACAGGATGGGTGTCACGCCCGCCTCGACTCACCTTTCCTACGTGCGCGACATCAAGCAGATCGGCATCGGCACTGCCGGATTTCTGGTCCTCGCCTATCTGATCATCGCGGCTACCTCGAACGCGGTGAACCTCACCGACGGTCTCGACGGATTGGCCGCGGGGGCATCAGCCATGGTGTTCGGTGCCTTCACGCTCATCGAGTTCCTCCAGTTCCGAAATCCCTGTGCGCCCGCGGCGCACCCCGGCTGCTACGTGGTTCGAGATCCACTGGACCTCGCGCTGGTCGCTGCTGCCGCGCTGAGCGCCTGCTTCGGATTCCTGTGGTGGAACGCCTCGCCCGCGCAGATCTTCATGGGCGATACGGGCTCGATGGCACTCGGCGGCCTTATGGCAGGACTGGCGATCCTTTCGCGTACCGAACTTCTGCTGGTTGTCCTCGGCGGCCTTTTTGCCGCAATCACCTTGTCCGGCATCATCCAGACGGGCTGGTTCAAGATCACCCGAATCAGGACGGGCACGGGTCGGCGAGTATTCCGGATGGCTCCTCTGCACCATCACTTCGAACTCGGGGGCTGGGAAGAGGTGACCATCATCGTTCGGTTCTGGATCGTCGCCGGCATCGCGGTCGCCTTCGGTATGGGCTTGTTCTACGCGGACTTCGTCGGCAATGGATGACTCCCGCGCCTGGCTCGCCGGTGCGAGCGTCCTCGTATGCGGGGCAGGGCTGGCAGGAGAATCCGCGACCCGGGCGTTGCTGAGTCGTGGCGCCGAGGTCCAGATCGCAGACGACAGGCAGCCGAGCTCAATCGATCTTCTGGTGCGCTTGGGTGCTCGCTTCATCGGTTCGCCGCAGGCGGTCCCCGCGGGCATCGACCTGGTGGTGACGTCGCCGGGCTGGCGACCCGATCACCGGTTGCTCGCCAGTGCGATCGCCGCTGGCATCGAGGTTGTGGGCGAGGTCGAGTTCGCGTGGCGCTTGCGCGAGCCGGATGCAGCGCCCTGGCTGGCCGTGACCGGCACAAACGGCAAGACCACGACTGCCCGAATGCTCGAGGCGATGCTGATCGCCTCCGGCGCCCGGGCCCGGGCGGTCGGCAACGTCGGCGTCTCGATCATCGATGCGGTGACCGACGCGCTGCCCTACGACGTCCTCGCGGTGGAGCTCTCGAGCTTTCAGCTGCACTGGTCCTGCACCATCGCGCCTTCGGCAGGCGTCGTCCTCAACCTGGCCCCCGATCATCTCGACTGGCATGGCTCGATGGCCAACTATGCCGCCACCAAGGCGCGCATCTGGTCCGGTGCGACCGCGGTCGGCAACGCCGACGACGCCAACGTTGCGCGGATGCTCGGCTCCGCCTCGTCCCCTCGCCGGGTGAGCTTCACCCTGGGAGAGCCGGCTCGCGGACAGCTCGGCGTACGGGACGGTGTCATCGTCGACAACGCATTCGGGGAGTCGATCGAGATCGCGTCGAGCACCCAGGTCCGCCCCGCGGGCGCGCACAACGTAGCCAATGCGCTGGCGGCCACCGCGTTGGCGCGCTCCCACGGCCTGTCGGCGCAGTTCATCGCCGACGGACTGCGAGCGTTCGTACCCGATCCCCATCGAAACCAGTCGCTGTTCGTCCGTAACGGTGTCGCGTTCGTTGACGACAGCAAGGCCACCAACCCGCACGCCGCGCACGCGTCCCTGAGCGCGTACGAGCGAATCGTGTGGATCGCCGGCGGCCAGCTCAAGGGCGCCCCGGTGGAGGATCTCGTAGCCGCGGTCGCGGATCGACTCGCCGGAGCCGTGCTGCTCGGTGTCGACCGCGCGGCGATCGCGCAGGCTCTGCGCCGACACGCCCCGGATGTGCGTGTGATCGAGGTGAACAGCACCGACGATGGGATCATGACCGAGGTGGTGCAGGCCGCGGCCGGGCTCGCGCGACCCGGCGATACCGTGCTGTTGGCGCCAGCCGCCGCGTCCTACGACATGTTCAGCGGGTACGCCGCGCGAGGCGAGGCGTTCGCCGAGGCGGCCTGGAACCTGGGTGCCTCGTGACAGCGATCCAGTCTCGAGCTGTGCTGCTGGCCCGACTCCGCGCGCGGGTGCTTCCCGAGCGGGAGGGGCCACGATTCCTGGACCGTCCGTTCGCCTCCGTGCAGCTGCTTTTGCTCGCGGCGGCAGGGCTGCTGGGCTTCGGTGTCCTGATGGCGGTCTCCACGACGATCTCGGCCTCGCATGGTGCGGGTGGCTCCGCGATCTGGGCCCAGGTGATCAAAGAGGCGGAGTTCGTCGCCATCGGCGTCCCGCTGTTCTGGGCCTCGGCGTGCCTGCCGCCGCGCGCGTATCGCGCGTTGGCGTACCCGATGCTGGGGATTGCCCTCGTGGCACTGCTCGCCGTCCTCGTTCCGGGGATCGGTGTCGGCGCGTACGGCGCCCGGCGGTGGATCGACATCGGGCCGTTCCAACTGCAACCGTCCGAGTTCGCCAAGGTCGCGATCCTGCTTTGGGGCGGCGACCTGCTCGCGCGCAAGCAACAGCTGGGCACCCTTCGGCAGGCCCGGCACCTGTTCCTTCCGCTGCTTCCCGGATTCGCACTCGTGGCAGTCATGGTGATGCTCGAGCCTGACCTCGGCACCACGTGCTGCTTCATGCTCATCCTGCTCGGCCTGCTCTGGATGGTGGGCATGCCGATCCGATATTTCACCGTCGTCGTCGCTGCGGTCGCCGCTGCTGTCACGGCCTTCGCCTTCGCGGCTCCGTACCGGCTGGCACGGCTGACCACGTTCATGCATCCGTTCAAGGATGCGAAGAACAGCGGCTTCCATACGGTCGAGGGCCTCTACGCCCTTGCCTCCGGTGGTGTGTTCGGCGTGGGCCTCGGACAGGGCACCTCGAAGTACGGGTGGGTGCCCAACGCCAACTCCGACTACGTGTTCGCGATCATCGGCGAGGAACTCGGACTCATCGGCTGCGTCTCGGTTCTGCTCCTGTTCGGTCTGCTTGCGTATACCGGGATGCGCATCGCCCGGCGGAATGCCGACCCGTTCGTCCGCCTCGTCGCCGGATCCGCAACGGTGTGGCTCTGCGGTCAGGCCGTGATCAACATCGGCTATGTCTCCGGTCTGCTGCCGGTGACCGGCATTCCCCTGCCGTTCATCTCGGCAGGCGGCACCTCGCTGCTGGCATCGTTCTTCGTCGTCGGCATGATGGTGTCCTTCGCCCGCCACGAGGCTCCCGCAGTCGCGTGGACGCGCAAGGCTCAGCGACTGGGAAACCGCACCAGACTGGAGCGGATGCTCAAGATCCCGGTCCCCAAGGCGTACGTGGCTCCCAAGAGGCGGTCCCGCCCGGCGCAGGCGACGAAGCGGTATCAGGCGCAGGCGGCGCCTGTCCGCCGCTCCGGTCCTGCCCAACAACGCAATTCGGCGGGCGCGCAAGGGGTGAATCGGCCACCCATGACATCCCCGTCGCCGTTGCGCGCCACCGGTACTGACGGGATGACGCGGAGGACGCGATGATGCCGGGCGCCCAGGACCCGCTGCGGATCGTGGTCGCCGGTGGTGGGACGGCTGGTCATATCGAGCCCGCTATGAATCTGGCCGACGCGGTGATGCGCCTGGACCCGACCGCGGAGCTCACTGCGCTGGGGTCTGCGAAGGGCCTGGACACCACCCTCATCCCGGCCCGCGGCTACCGGCTCGAACTCGTCCCGCCGGTGCCGATGCCGCGCCGTCCCGGTCGCGATCTGCTCGCAACCCCGGGCAGGCTCCGCGCCGCGGTGACGGCGGCGGGTGAGATTCTCGACGACCTCCGCGCGGATGTAGTGGTCGGCTTCGGCGGCTATGTCGCGATGCCGGCCTACCTCGCGGCACGCCAGCGCAGCATCCCGATCGTGGTTCACGAGGCCAACGCCAAGCCGGGGCTCGCCAACCGTGGCGCCGCGCGGATGACACCGCACGTGTTCACCGCGACTGCAAAGGGACGGCTGCCCCATGCAACGGTCATCGGAATACCACTGCGTCCGGCCATCTCGCACCTCGACCGAGCGGCGCACCGGATGGACGCGCGGGCCGCGTTCGGCCTTGATGCCGACCGGCCGACCCTGCTGGTGACGGGGGGATCGCAAGGCGCTCGCACACTCAACTGGGCGGCGTCGCGAGCGCTCCCCGGGCTGCGCGATGCCGGCGTCCAGGTGTTGCACGTCATCGGGCCAAAGAACGTCTTGGAAGTGCCGTCCGTCCCGGGTCAGGCACCCTACGTGGTAGTGCCGTTCGTGCCGGACATGTATCTGGCCTATGCGGCTGCAGATTTCGCGCTCTGCAGGTGTGGTGCGATGACCTGCGCCGAGCTGTCGGCAGTCGGGCTGCCCGCGGCGTACGTTCCCTACCCGGTCGGCAACGGTGAGCAGCGGCATAACGCCGAGCCGATCGTCGCGGCCGGCGGCGGCCTGCTCGTCGACGACGCCGACCTCACTCCGGACTGGGTGCTTGCCGAAATCGTGCCGCGGATCACCGATCCCGCGATCTTGGGCCAGATGTCGAGCGCGGCGGCGCATGCTGGGTCACGCGATGCGGACGTCGTGCTGGCACGTCACGTCCTCAACGTTGCGGCCGAACACCGACGATTTGCCCGGAGACCACGTTGAGTCACCCGACCGAAGACGCCGCGGCAGGTCGCCCTCAGGACTGGGCCGCCCCGGGTGCGGCTCTCGTGCGCAGCGCTGCGACCGACCCGATCCCCGCGCTCGCGGACCTGGGCCGGGTGCACATTATGGGCATCGCCGGTGCCGGGATGAGCGGTCTGGCTCGCATCCTGGTGGAGCGGGGGATCGAGGTCAGCGGCTGTGAGGCCCGCGAGTCCATCACGGTCGGTGCTCTGCGCGCGATCGGCGCGAGTGTTCAGATCGGCCACTCGGGCAGCCACCTCGACGACGCGGACACGTTCGTCTACACCACCGCGATCAATCCTGGCGCCGCTGAATTCGTGGCGGCCCGGGCGAGCGGCAAGCCCGTGCTGCGCCGTGCCGCGGCGCTGGCCGCCGCATTGGAAGATCGTCGCAGCATTGCCATCTCGGGAACCCACGGCAAGACGTCGACGACATCCCTGCTGACGGTGGGCGCACAGGCATGCGGTGCCGATCCCTCGTTCGCGATCGGCGGCAACCTGTACGAGACCGGCAAGAACGCGCACCTCGGCTCCGGGGAGCTGGCAATCATCGAAGCGGACGAGAGCGACGGATCGTTCCTGCTCACCCGCCCGGTCGCTGCCATCGTCACCAACGTGGAGGCCGATCACCTGGAGAACCACGGCGACCTGGCGGGGATCCACCGCGCGTTCGAGCAGTTCATCGACCGGGTGGACCCCGCCGGTCTTGTTCTCATCTGCGCGGACGACGCGGGGGCCCGGCGTATCGCCGAATACGCGCGAACGACAGGTCGCCGAGTGATGACCTACGGCGAGGCGGCCGACGCCGATGTTTGCGTCAGCAACATACGCACCTTCGCCGATGCGGTCGAATTCTCCCTCAGCTCGACGTCTACCGGATCCCGTGACGTGCGAGTTGGGGCTCTGATCGGCAAGCACATGGCGTTGAACGCCGCGGGCGCGCTCGCGATGGCTGCCGAGTTCGGGCTGGACCTCGACGTCGTGACATCCGCCTGGGCAACCTTCGGCGGCGTCCACCGGCGCTTCGAGTCGCACGGTGCCGGCGGAGGCGTGCGGGTGTATGACGACTACGCCCACCACCCCACCGAGATCGCAGCCTCGCTCAATGCCGCTCGGGCAGCTGTGACGTCGGGCGGTCGGCTGATCGCGGTCTTCCAGCCGGGCACGTACTCGCGTACCCAGACCTTCGCGCGCGAGTTCGCGGTCGCCCTTGAGTTGGCCGATGTGGCCGTCGTCATGGACGTGTTCGCCGCCCGCGAGGAGCCGATCCCGGGGATCACCGGCGCATCGATCAGCGACCTGATCACGCTCGGGCCTGGACAGGTCATCTATGAGCCGCGCTACACCGCGGTGCCCGGGCGGGTCGCGGAAGTCGCCCGACCCGGCGACCTGGTTCTCACCATGGGAATCGGCAATGTCTACCTGCTATGTCCCGAGATCCGCGACGCCTGTGGGCGTCGACTGGGCGCGCGCGGGCTCCAATGACCACGACACTCGCAGGGCTCGAGCATGGCCTCGAACCCCGGTTCAACCGCCGAAACCTTGCCGTCGGCGTCGTGAGCAGTTTCGTCGTCCTGGTCATCGCGGCCTGGGTTGTCGGGTTCAGTTCACTGCTCGGCGCCCGGACCATCGAGGTCCAGGGGGTGCACACCCTCACAGCCCAGCAGGTGCGCTCGGTCGCGGCCATCGCCCCGGGCACTCCACTCCTGCGCCTCGACACCGCCGCGGTGTCGCGGCGGATCCGAGCGCTACCCGACGTGGGCGCCGTGCGTGTCAGAACGTCGTATCCGTCGACCGTCGTGATCACCGTGGTCGAGCGGGTCGCACTCGGCTATGTCGAGTCCGGCCCGCGGTTCGTCCTCGTCGACAAGACAGGCGATGCGTTCCGCACGGTCGCGACACGTCCGCGCGGACTGCCCTTGTTCGCGTTGCCGACTGGTGCGCAGGCGCGCGCGACCGGCCAGGCGATCACCAACGTCTCTGCCGTCCTTCCTGCTTCGTTGCGCGCGCAGATCCGCTCGATCCAGGCCTTCGACCCGACCTCAATCACCCTGCAGCTCACAGATGGGCGCATCGTGCGCTGGGGTGCCGACGATAGAAACCTGGACAAGGCGCGGATCCTGCCGACCCTGCTTGCGCAGCGCGGCAATCAGTTCGACGTGACCAATCCCGACCAGGTCATCGCGCGCTAACCCCATGCCGCGTCCCCACCTGCCCGCCCCGCGACTGGCGTGGGGTAACGGCCGCACGAGGTTCGAGTGACACCAAGATCGGCGTGTCCTCGGCGTGTCCCCGGCGCGCCTCCACGCTCCGAGGCACCGGGCGATCTAACTTCGGCTCTAACGCCTCAGGTTGACATAACGTTAAGGGTCTACTTGAGGATGAGAGTTCTGGCCGACGGAATATAGGAGCCAAGCCATGACAGCACCGCACAACTACCTGGCGGTCATCAAGGTCGTCGGTGTCGGCGGTGGCGGCGTGAATGCCGTCAACCGGATGATCGAAGTCGGCCTTAAAGGCGTCGAATTCATCGCAGTGAACACGGACGCCCAGGCGCTGCTCATGAGCGACGCGGATGTCAAGCTTGACGTCGGCCGGGAATTGACGCGCGGGCTGGGTGCCGGGGCTCAGCCAGAGGTTGGCCGCAAGGCGACCGAAGATCACCGCGATGAGATCGAGGAGGTGCTCAAGGGCGCCGACATGGTCTTCGTGACGGCTGGCGAAGGCGGTGGTACGGGCACGGGCGGAGCGCCGGTGGTCGCGGCGATCTCCCGCAAGCTGGGCGCTCTCACCATTGGCGTGGTGACCCGACCGTTCTCGTTCGAAGGTAAGAAGCGGGCCTCTCAGGCCGAGGAGGGGATCGAACAGCTTCGGGCCGAGTGCGACACGCTCATCGTCATTCCCAACGATCGCCTGCTCCAGATCTCGGAGCGCAATGTCAGCGTCATGGATGCGTTCCGCAGCGCCGATCAGGTTCTGCTCTCAGGCGTGCAGGGCATCACCGACCTGATCACGACGCCCGGGCTGATCAACCTCGATTTCGCCGACGTCAAGAGCGTGATGAGTGGCGCCGGCTCGGCCCTGATGGGTATCGGCTCGGCGCGCGGGGACAACCGGGCTCGGCAGGCCGCCGAGATCGCCATCGCGAGCCCGCTCCTGGAGGCGAGCATGGAGGGCGCGCACGGCGTGCTGCTCTCCATCTACGGCGGGTCGGACCTAGGTCTGTTCGAGATCAACGAGGCCGCCTCTCTTGTCGCCGAGGCGGCTCACCCGGACGCCAATATCATCTTCGGCGCAGTCATCGACGACACCCTCGGCGATGAGGTCAAGGTCACGGTCATCGCGGCAGGCTTCGACAGCGGGCAGCTGCCGTACAAGAAGGTAGACATCCGTCGTGATCCAGTCGCCGCACCCCGGCCGAGCTCCTATGCCTCCGACCCGGCAGCGACGACCGCCAGCACCGACACGTATCGCGCGGAGGCGTTCCGGACCCAGACCCATCGCCACGAGTCCGCGACCGGCTATTCCGACGCCACGACGACCACCTCAGCACAGCCCAGCGCGCCACGCCCTGCGCTTGACCTCGACGACGAACTCGACGTCCCAGATTTCCTTAAGCCCTGAGTCGTGGTCGATCAGGACCACCAGCGACGAGCGGAACTCGTCGAGGGTTTGGCTGCGGTGCGAACACGGTTGTTCGAGGCCTGCTCGGTGGCCCAACGCGATGTCCGCTCGGTCACGCTCATTGCGGTGACGAAAACCTATCCCGCCGCTGATGCCGCCACGCTTGTCGAGCTCGGCGTTCGTGATCTCGGTGAAAGTCGCGATCAGGAAGCGGCGGCCAAAGTTGGCCAGGTGCGCGCCCGCCTCGATCTGCGCGACCTCGATGACGGGGTTCCGCGGTGGCACTTCGTCGGCCGGTTGCAGTCTCGCAAGTCACGATCCGTCGCGGGTTATGCGACCGCGGTGCACTCACTCGACCGGGTGACGCTGGTCGCGGATCTGGCTGCCGCGGTAGCCCGGTTGGACCGCCGGCCCCTCGAGATCTTCGTGCAGGTGAGCTTGGACGGTGATCCCCAGCGTGGGGGAGCGGCCGCGGCTGACCTGCTCCCGCTGGCCGACGAGACGGCGAGCCGACCGGAGCTGCGACTGCGGGGTGTGATGGCCGTCGGACCACTGGGCATGGATCCGGACCGGGCGTTCGCTGAACTCGAGGAGATCTCCGCGCGCCTGCGAACGCAGCACCCGACCGCGGACGCGATCTCGGCGGGAATGAGCACCGATCTCGAGCAGGCGGTCGCACACGGTGCGACACATGTGCGTGTCGGATCGGCGTTGCTCGGACTGAGGAGCGAAGTTTTCGGCTAGCGTCGAGTCAACGTCGAACCCCGACTGTCACATGCGTCACTGTGTCACCTGACTTCTGGAGGATCCAATGCCCGGAGCGATGCGCAAGATGGGCGTCTACCTCGGTCTGGTCGAGGACGACGACTACGGCGACGCTTACCGTGACCCGCCGGTGATGGAGCGCTCCTCGCGCTCGGACGACTACGCCGAGCCTCGCTATTCTCGGGAGCACGCACACAGCCGTGAGATGGCCCACGCCGGCGGGCGCGGTGGATACGCCGACGAGTCCGACGGATATGCGAGCTCGTTCTCCGAGGAGTCGTCGCCCGCCTACCAGATCACGACGCTGCATCCGCGTACCTACAACGAGGCGCGCACCATCGGCGAGCACTTTCGCAAGAATACCCCGGTCATCATGAATCTCTCCGAGATGGAGGACGCCGACGCCAAGCGACTCGTTGACTTTGCTGCCGGCCTGACCTTCGGGCTGCACGGGCGTATAGAACGGGTGACCGCGAAGGTGTTCCTGCTCAGCCCGCACAATGTGACCGTCACCGCCCAGGACAAGGCCCGGATCGCTGAGACAGGGTTCTTCAACCAGAGCTGACGTCGAAGTTGGCATTACAGGCGATGACCGCGCACCATCAGGCACGTGGGGATTGTCCCTGCGTTGAGCTGATCTGCCCGCATTAGCGGTGTCGCCGGTTCGCGATTTCACGATAGGAGCACTCCGATGGCGCTGTTCTGGGGCGTCGTTGGATACGTCCTTTACGTCTACACGCTGGTCGTCCTGGCGAGGCTGGTGGTGGAATTCACCCGCCAGTTCGCCCGGTCGTGGCGACCCGCTGGCGTTGCCGCTGTAGGCGTCGAGGTGGTCTACATCGCGACCGACCCGCCAATTCGGCTGCTCCGGAAGCTGGTCCCACCGGTGAGGTTGGGTAGTGTGAGCCTCGACCTGAGCATCATCCTGCTCCTTCTGGCTATCCTTTGCCTCCAATGGATCGCTTTGACGCTCGGTTAGGGTGGTCCGCCCGAACGCGCACGAAGCCCGACAGGGTCGAGCCGAAGGCATTGAGACGTACCGATGAACACGCAAGAGCACCGCGCCGGAGCGCCCGGCACGCGTCGAGCACATGAGGTGACCGCATGCCGTTGACGCCCGCAGAAGTACATAACGTCGCGTTCAAGAAGCCGCCGATTGGCAAGCGTGGATACGACGAGGAGGAGGTCGACGCCTTCCTCGACATCGTGGAGGTTGAGCTTTCGCGCCTGATCGAGGAGAACAACGAGCTCCGTTCGCGCTCCGGCGGCGCCCCCGTGGCGACGCCGTCCGGCCCGGCGACCGCTCCTGATCCTCAGGTGGCTGCCGAGCTTGCCCGCTCGCGAGAGGACAACACCCGCCTCCAGTCGCAGGTCTCCGAGCTCGAGCGTGCCTTGAACCAGGGCAAGGATGGCGGCCAGCAGCAGATCGTCGAGCTGCAGCAGCAGCTGGCGCAGACCGAGCAGCGGTTGGCCGAGAACGGTCGTCAGCTGCAGCAGGCGGTACAGGCCGCCGAGCAGGCCCGTGCGACGGCGGCCCAAGCCCAGCAAGAGGCCGCGCAGGCCAAGCAGGCCCAGCAGGAGGCCGCGCAGCGCCCGGCACCGGAGGCTGGCGACGCCACCTCGCCCGAGCACCACACCAAGGCCGTACAGGTACTCGCACTGGCGCAGCAGACCGCTGATCAACATCTTGCCCAGTCGAAGGCCGAGGCGGCGCGACTGCTCGAACAGGCCCAGAGTTCGGCGGCGTCAGCCCTGTCCGAGGCCCAGCAGAAGTCCAATCGTCACGTCGGCGAGGCCGAGGCCCGTGTCCGCCAGCTCGACCAGGAGGCGCAGGCGCGCGCGACCCAGGTCGTCCAGGACGCCGAACAGCGTGCGGCCACGATCACCGCGCAGTTCGAGCAGCGCAAGGCGGCGCTGGAGCGACGCGTAGAGGAACTGCGCACATTTGAGCGTGAGTACCGCACGCGTCTCAAGAGCTATCTGGAGTCCCAACTGCGCGACCTCGATGCCAGTGGCAAGGCCGAACCCGCGGGCGCCAACTCGCAGCGCGCGGACTTGGCTGACGTGCCGCAGGGCTGATCGGACTGACGCAACCTGTCCCGCCGAGGGGGTAGTTCATGATGATCGCCGGGCTGCTGGTCATCGCGCTGATCTGTCTAATCCTCGGCCTCGTACTGCCCAGCTCGGTGTGGTTGGTCGCGTCGCTCATCGCTACCGCGGGCGCGGCCTTCCTGCTCTGGAAAGGGCGCACAGTCATTGCGCGCCCCGCGGAGTCCGAGACCGAGCAGGAACGAACGACGAACATCCTCGGAGAGCCGATCGGCACGGCGGCGGTAGCGCACAGCGCCGGCAGGGAACCAGAGATCGCTGCCACGTCCGCCCCGACAAGCTCCTCGACAGACGTCGCCCGTACTGCGGCGGCCGCACCACCCGGCGAGGTGTGGGTCATCGACGGGCGCCCGCGCTATCATCTGGCCCGGTGCGCGATCATTCAGGGGCAGGACGCGGAGCCGATCCCGTTCGATCAGGCCGTCGAGGACGGGTTCATGCCCTGTTCGCTGTGCGAACCGAGCGTGGCTCAGCTGACCCCCTGATCCGCCCGCCTGCGTAGCCACAGGTGCAGGCCGAGCTCATCGTCGCCGGCCGCAAAGAATTCGGCCGGATTGGCTGGAGCACCCTCGTGCACCTCGGTCGCCAGCACCTCGCTGGACAGTTGATCCGCGTGCGCCCGAATCGCCTCGGCGGGCTCGGGCGAGCCACCGACTCGCCACCACAGCTCAATGCGGTCGGTGACATCAAGGCCTGCCTGCTTGCGGGTCTCCTGCACGATTCGGACGATGTCGCGTACCAGACCTAGCAGGCGCAGTTCGTGGGTCAGTTCCAGATCGAGGGCAACGGTCTCCGCCCCGGCGCTCGCGACCGCCCAGCCCGTTCGGGGAGTCTCGGTCACGACGACCTCGCTGGCATCGATCGCCACCGTGATTCCATCCACCTGCACGGACGCGGAGCCACGCGTGAGGTCGGCGGCGAAAGCGGCCGGATCGCTCGCCGAGATGGCGGAGGCGATCGGCTGAGTCGACTTGCCGAACCGGCTCCCTAGAGTCCGGAAGTTCGGCTTGAGCGTGATTTCCACGAGCTCGTCAACCTCCGCGTCGGCGAGAGCCGACAGGCTCAACACATTCAGCTCGTCAGCCACCTCCCGCTGCAGTTCGACCGGCAGCGCCGACCATCCCGACGCCGATATCAAGGCGCGGGCCAGCGGCTGCCGTGTCTTCACCCCAGAATCGGCGCGCGCTGCCCGGCCGAGCTCGACGAGGCGACGTACCAGCCCCACTGAGCTCTCCAAGGCGTCGTCTCGCAATGCGTCGTCCGCCTCGGGCCATTGAGACAGATGTACCGAGTCGATTTCGGTGACCTCGGCGAACATCGCTGTCCACACCTGATCGGTGATGAAAGGCACGAACGGGGCGAGTAGGCGCGTGAGCACGCTCAGGCATTCGTGCAGGGTGGCTAGCGCAGCCGCGTCGCCGTCCCAGAACCGGCGCCGGGAGCGGCGCACGTACCAATTCGAGAGTTCGTCGATATAGTCGGCCAGGTACTTTCCGGCGGCGGCTGTATCGAAATCCTCCAACGCAGCGTCGACTCTCGCGGCCACCGTATGCACCCGGGACAGCGCCCAACGATCCAGCGGGCGTCGGTTCTCGGCGCTCGGCGCCTCGGGCGCCGGCCCGGGTGACCATTCGTTGGCCCGCGCATACAGGGATTGGAAGGACGCGACCGACCAGTAGGTCCGAAGCACCTTGGAGGCGATCTCCTCGAGGGTCTTGTGTCCGACCCGCCGTGCGGACCATGGGGACCCCGTGCAGAGCATGAACCAGCGCAGCGCATCGGCTCCGTGCTCATCCATCAACGGGATCGGTTCGAGGATGTTGCCGAGATGTTTGCTCATCTTGCGCCCGTCCTCGGCGAGGATGTGCCCAAGGCACAGCACGTTTCGGTAACTGCTCTGGTCGAAAACCAGCGTTCCGATCGCCATCAGGGTGTAGAACCAGCCCCGCGTCTGGTCGATCGCCTCGCAGATGAAGTTCGCTGGATAGGAGGTTCGGGCGAGTTTGTCGTTGCGGTGCGGCGCGCCGAACTGGGCGAACGGCATTGACCCCGAGTCGAACCAGGCATCGATCACCGCTGCGACTCGGCGGTAGGTTCCGGCCTGGCCCGCAACCGTGAAGGTCACGTCATCCACGAACGGCCGGTGTGGGTCGGATAAGTCGACGCCGGACAGGTCGCGTAGCTCGGCCAGCGAGCCGACGCAGACGAGCTGGTCGGGATCCTTGTCGTTGCGCCAGATGGGCAGAGGAGTTCCCCAGAACCGTTCCCGTGACAGCGCCCAGTCGATGTTGTTGTCCAGCCAGTCCCCGTAGCGTCCGTGCTTGATGGTCCGCGGTACCCAGTTCGTTGCCTCGTTCTCGGCCAGCAACTTGTCCTTCACCGCGGTCGTTCGCACATACCAGGACGGGAGGGCGTAGTACATGAGCGGCGTGTGGCATCGCCAGCAATGGGGGTACGCGTGGGTGTAGGGCACGTGGCGCCACAGCAGCCCGCGAGACTTCAGGTCGGCGACCAGCTTCTCATCGGCGTCCTTGAAGAACACCGAGCCGATCTCTGGCAGTTCGGGCTTGAAATGACCATCGCCGTTGATTGGGTTGACGACCGGCAGGTCGTAGGCGCGGCAGGTAGCGAGGTCGTCGGCGCCGAAGGCCGGAGCCTGGTGCACGAGGCCAGATCCGTCCTCAGTCGTGACGTAGGCGGCGAGTACCACGAAATTTGCCCCCTCCATCGCTACGTAGGCGAACGGGCGTTCGTAGCTCCACCTCTCGAGTTCGCTTCCCTGACGTGAATCCACGACGCCCAGGCGATCGCCGAACAGCTTCTCGGCGAGTGGCTCGGCGACCACAACGGGCCGGCCCCCGGCGATCTCGACCAACACGTAGCGGACGTCCGGATTGACGGCGACCGCCGTATTGGAGACCAGGGTCCACGGCGTGGTGGTCCAGACGAGCAGGTCTGCAGAACCGGCCCACGGCCCGGATGTCAGCGGAAATCGGACAAAGACCGACGGGTCGGTGACATCCTCGTATCCCTGCGCCACTTCGTGGTCCGAGAGGGTCGTGCCGCATCGTGGGCAATAGGGCGCCACTCGGTAGTCCTCGACCAGCAACCCCTTGTCAAAGATTTGTTTGAGCGCCCACCAGACGGATTCGATGTAGTCAGGACTCATGGTCCAATACGCGTTCTCGTAGTCCGCCCAGTAGCCCATTCGCTCGCTCATCGCCTCGAAGGCGCCCACGTGGCGCTGGACGTTCTCGCGGCACCTGGCGTTGAACTCGCCGATCCCGAAGGCCTCGATGTCAGGCTTTCCGGTGAATCCGAGCTCCTTCTCGACCGCCAGCTCGACCGGCAATCCATGACAATCCCAGCCCGCGGTCCTCGGGACATGAAACCCCTTCATGGTCTTGAACCGGGGAAAGATGTCCTTGAACACGCGCGCTTCGACGTGGTGGGTGCCCGGCATCCCGTTCGCGGTCGGTGGGCCCTCGTAGAAGATCCATGACGGACCGTGCGAGGTCGCATCGAGAGAGCGCGCGAAAATCCGCCCTTCCCGCCAACGCTGCATCACCTCGTGGTCAAGCGCGACGAGGTCGACGTGGGCGGAGAGTGGCTGGTACACGGAATCGCTCCTTCGAGTCGGGTCGGACTCGAGGGACGACGTGCTTCGGGAGCCGTGAGGCTCCCCGCACACCGCGGTACCACCCTCGTTGACCTGCCGGAGCAGGCCCACTTTGATCTGGGGTCCGGATCTACTGGGGCAGATGCCCGTTCTCCCGGTGCTCGGAGGTGATTTCACCACGGGCTAGGCCCTCCGGGCTCGCACCATCCCCGGATCGCTCGTGGACCGATCTCCGCAGCTACTTGTCCTCGTCGTTGCGACCATAATGCTAGCGCCCGAGGCAAGCACTCTTGCTCTTTCCTACCGTGTACGCGGCTACCGGGTACCGTCCGGGGCGGCGTAAGCGGCGTGGCCACTGGCGGTGCGGGCCCAGGACCCATATATTTGCCGCCTTTGCGGGCGCAGAATCGCGCCCCATCGGCTGTAACCCACGAGAGGGGTCACCATGGCCGCCGTAGGACGGATCGGCCGAGCGTTGCGGCGGATCACCGCCGGCGACTCGCCAGCGCCGCAGGCCGCGCTGGCGGCAACTGCTGCGCCTGCGAAGAAGGGAGTTTCGCTACCGGCCGCACCCAGCAGGAGGGCTGTGCCCGCGAAGAAGGCTGTGCCCGCGAAGAAGTCTGCGCCGCCCGTGAAGAAGGCGGCGCCGCCCGTGAAGAAGGCTGCGCCCGCGAAGAACGCTCCGCCCGCGAAGAAAACTGCGCCCGCGAAGAAGGCTGCGCCCAGCGCCTCGTCAGCTCCAGCGGCGTCCGAATGGACCCGCGCCGAACTAGCGGAGATCCGCGCCGAGTTGGTCGCGGAACTGGGCGAAATGCGGATCGCCTACGACCGGTCAATGAGCGATCTGAATGATCTGCAGCGTTCGAGCACTGACGGTGCGGGCGACGACCAAGCCGATGCCGGCAGCAAGACCTTCGAACGAGAACAGGAGCAATCGATCGCGGCCAACCGGCTCGATCTGCTGACCCAACTGCAGCGCGCGGTCGAACGGATCGACGCCGGCACATATGGCTTCTGCGAGAGCTGCGGAAAGCCGATACCGAAGGCGCGGCTCAAGGCCTTCCCCGGCGCGACGCTCGACGTGGTCTGCAAACAGCGCGAGGAACGCCGGTGAGAGCCTCACGCTCGGCGCCGCGCCCACCTGCATCGCGGTCGTGGTCGCCGCCTGAGTAGGCGACAATGAAGCTGTGAGTGCTGCTGAACACAACCCCGGGCTCGGAGCCCACCGATCCGAGACGACGGTGTCCGAGCCCCCGAAACCCCGGCGGATTGTGCTCTTCGCCCTCGTAGCAGTCATCGTGGTCTTCCTGGACGCCGCCTCCAAGGCCCTTGTGGCCGCGCACTTCACTGGGGCCGCGCATCCGCCCATCCGGATACTGGGGGGCGCGATTTACGTGATCGAGACGCGCAACTCGGGGGCCGCGTTCTCATTGGGCACGGGTGCGACGATCGTGCTCACCCTCGTCGCCGTGGCCGTGGTCGGATTCATCCTGCGTACCGCCAGCCGGATGCACTCGACCGGGTGGGCCGTGGCGCTCGCCCTCGTACTCGGCGGCGCGCTCGGAAATCTCGGTGACCGCATCTTCCGCGCGCCGGGCATCGGGCGGGGGCATGTCGTGGATTGGATAAGTGTCTTCAGCAGCGACGGCCGAGTTTGGCCGATCTTCAATCTCGCAGATTCGGCGATCGTCTGCGGCGCGGTGCTGGCTGCCCTACTGGCGCTGTGCGGGATCGACATCGATGGGCGAGGCGCTCGCTCGAAGCCTGGCGGCGCCCGATCGTGACCGAGTCGCGCCTCATGCCCGTACCGGACGGGCTGGACGGGTTGCGCCTGGATGTGGCGATGGCCCGACTGTTCGGCTTCTCCCGCACCGCGGCCGCCGACCTCATCGACTCCGGCAAGGTCACGCTCGATGGTGCGGTGCCGGCACGTTCGGCCAAGGTTAGGTCCGGTTCGCTGCTTGACCTGACCCTTCCCGGCCCGTCGCCGGAGCGGCGGCCTGCGACAGCCGCCGTCGACGGGCTCACCGTGGTCTACGACGATGACGACATAGTCGTCGTGGACAAGCCGGTCGGTGTCGCGGCTCACCCCAGTCCGGGCTGGTCGGGCCCGACCGTGGTCGGCGGGTTGGCGGCGTTGGGGTACCGGATATCGACTTCTGGTGCGGCCGAGCGTCAGGGCGTTGTACACCGTCTAGACGCCGGCACGACCGGAGTGATGGTGGTCGCGAAAAGCGAGCGCGGCTACACGGCGCTCAAACGTGCCTTCAAACAGCGCACCGTCGACAAGCGGTATGCAGCATTGGTGCAGGGTCATCCTGACCCGACCAGCGGCACGGTGGATGCGCCCATCGACCGGCACCCGACTGCGGACTACAAGTTTGCCGTGGTCGCTGATGGCCGCCCGAGCGTCACCCACTATGAAACCGTAGAGGCGTTCAGGGCCGCGACCTTGCTCGACATACACCTGGAGACCGGGCGCACCCATCAGATCAGGGTTCACATGGCGGCGGTACGACATCCGTGCGTCGGTGATCTCACCTATGGTGGCGATCCCGCCCTCGCCAAGCGTCTAGGCCTTAACCGGCAATGGCTCCACGCCCGCAGTCTGGGGTTCCGCCACCCCTCGACGGGCGAGTGGGTCGCCTTCACTTCCCCCTTCCCGGCGGATCTGCAGACGGCGCTGGATCGTCTTGCCCGGTCCTGACGCGCACATGGTCGGGACCGGGTAGAACTGACTCATGACTGTCGGTAAATCTCCCCTGCTCGTTGCATCCAATCGCGGACCGCTGTCCGTGGTTGCCGTGGAGGGGGCCGACGATGAGGTCCGCCGTGGTAGCGGTGGCCTCGTGAGCGGGATGCAGAGTGCCCTTGCAGCGACGCCGGACGCAATCTGGGTCTGCGCCGCAATGAACGACCGCGAGCGCGCCCTAGCCCGCCAGGCGACCCAAGGCCGGCTGTCAGAACTCGACAGGGCCGCGGCCGCGCTGAACGGGGACTTCGATGTGCGGATGCTGCCGATTGACGGGCTTACGTTCCGAAATGCGTACAACGGTATAGCCAACTCGACGTTGTGGTTCGTGCTGCACATGTTGTACGACCTGCCGCGGGCGCCGATCTTCGACGCCGCGTGGCGTCGGCAGTGGGCGTCCTACGTGCGACTCAACCAGGCCTTCGCCCAAGCATTGGCCGAAGAGGCCGCGCCGCAGGCACGGGTGATGATCCAGGACTACCACCTGTTCCTAGCACCGCGCATGCTTCGCACGCTGCGCCCCGACCTGCGGATCAGCCACTTCACCCACACCCCATGGGTGTCCGCCGACTACTTCGCAATGTTGCCCGAGGAGGTGGCCTACGCCATCGTCGACGGGTTGCTCGGCGCCGATGTCGTCGGATTCCACACCGAACGCTGGGCTCGTCTGTTCCGCGAGACGTGCCAAGCGGTGGTGGGCCGCGAACCCGGCGGGGTGCATGTTTTCCCGCTCGGGACGGATCCCGACGAAATGCAGAAGCTGGCCTGGCGCAGGGACGTCGAGAGCGAACTGCGGGTGTTGAACGAGTCGGTAGGAGACCGGCAACTGATCGGGCGGGTAGACCGAACCGAGCCGTCCAAGAACGTCTGGCGTGGAATGCTCGCCTACCGCGAACTGCTTCGCACACACCCAGAGTGGCATAGCCGGGTCGTGCACGCGGTGTACAACAACCCCTCCCGTGAGGACCTGCCCGCGTACCGGGAGTACACCGCCTCGATTGCTCGCCTCGCCGACGAAGTCGACACCGAGTTCGGTACTGACGACTGGACCCCGCTCATGCTCGAGATCGCCGACGACTACCCAGCGGCACTCGCCGTGCTCCGGCGCAGCGACGTGTTGTTCATCAACTCCGTGCGAGACGGGATGAACCTCGTGGTGCTCGAGGGTCTGGTGGTCTCTGAGCGTCACCCGGCCGTTGTCCTCTCGGACGAGACCGGTGCCGCCGACGTACTCGGCGAGGACGCGCTGCGAGTGAACCCGTTCGATGTCTCCGCGAGCGCAGAGGCCCTGCACGCTGCTCTGTCCATGTCTGGCGCGGAGCGCCAGGAGCGCTCCGCCCGGATGCGCACGGCGGCGACAAGACTGCCGCCGGTCGACTGGTTTCAAGCCCAGCTCGACGTCCTGGGCTAGTCGGCGCGGGCAAGCAGCTGGCGTAACACCGCCACGACGTCGACGGGCCCGCCTACGACGGCGTCAGCGGCCTCGCTGACCTCGGCGGGCGGTGGTGATCCCGCCGCGACTCCCCACGCCCGAACGCCTTGCGTGCGCAGCCGGCGAGTGACGGTGAATGCAGGCAGATCGCCGATATCGTCCCCGGCGAACAGCACCGCCGTGGGTTGGGTCCGCCCCACCAGAGCCTCTAGTGCTGAGCCCTTGTCGAACCCCGGCAGTCGAACCTCGATCACCATCCGGCCGTCGTGGGTCTCTAGACCGAGTTCATAGGCCAACCTCGCGACAGGTTCACGCAATCTCTCCTGCTCCATGCCGGGATCGGGTGCGCGCCGAGTGTGCACGACCAATGACAGGCGCTTGTCCTCGACCCACACCTGCTCGCTGATCCGGTGCTTGGCGACCACCTCCGGCAAACGCTCCCGGAGGGTCTCGATCGCAGGTGGCGTGTCGATCGTCGTCAGGCGGCCATCCCGGAGCGTCTCGATCCCGTAGAGTCCGACGATTGTGAGCGCGCGAAGTGAGCTGAAGCCGCCCAGCTCCTGCACGGTGCGCGCGTCGCGGCCGGTGATGACCGCGATCTCGGCGCCTGCGTCGGCCAGGGCCGTCAGGACTGCGGTAGTGCCGTCCGTGGGTCTGGATGCCAACGGGTCTGGGACCAGCGGGGCAAGCGTGCCGTCGAAGTCCAGGGCGATCAGGGCGTGAGGCAGGTCGCAGCTGATGTCTGCGACGATGCCGTCGATATCCATTCGTCCATAGTGCCAAGCGCCAGCCCCGTTCGACGCCGTTCGCTCCGACCCTCGGCTCCGACCCTCGGCTCCGCCACCCCTCGACCTCGCCCTCGACCTCCAGGCGAGGTCCACAGACCCGTGACGATTTGACCCGTCGCGCCTTCGCCCGTTGTCGGCGGGAGGTGTGAGAATCGAGTTTCACCGCGCGGCGGTTCATCGCGCGAGTCGGCATGACGAGTCTGCATGGAGGTCCGAGCGACTGTGGGTTCCGGCGATACCGACTCGTTTGTCCACCTCCACGCGCACACCGAGTACTCCATGCTCGACGGCGCGGCGCGGCTGACCGAACTGTTCGCAGAGACGGCCCGGATGGGCATGCCGGCCCTGGCGATGACCGACCACGGCAATGTCTTCGGTGCCTACGACTTCTACAAGAAGGCGAGCGAAGTCGGCGTCAAGCCGATCATCGGTATGGAGGCGTACCTCACGCCGAACACCTCGCGCTATGACCGGTCGCGCGTCCGCTGGTCCGGCGGCGGCGACGACGACGTGTCCGGCGGCGGTGCATTCACGCACATGACCCTGCTGGCCGAGAATACAAACGGCATGCACAACCTGTTCCGACTGGCTTCGCGTGCGAGCCTGGAGGGCTTCTTCTACAAGCCACGCGCCGACCGGGAGCTACTCGGGCAGTATGCCGGCGGGTTGATCGGCACCACGGGATGCCCATCCGGAGAGATCCAGACCTGGCTGCGGATCGGCGACTACGCAAAGGCGCGTGCGAGCGCGGCGGAATTCCGCGACATCTTCGGCGCGGGCAACTTCTTCCTGGAGCTCATGGACCACGGGCTGGACATCGAGACGCGGGTACGCGAGAACCTGCTGCGCCTGGCTCGTGATCTCAGCCTGCCGATGATCGCGACGAACGACCTGCACTACACCCATGCCGAGGATGCCGACGCCCACGAGGTGCTGCTGTGCGTCCAATCCGGCAAGACGATGGCTGACCCCAAGCGGTTCAAGCTCGACGCGCGGGACTTCTATCTCAAGTCGCCGGCGGAGATGCGCTCACTCTGGGCCGACAAGCACGACCTGCGCGAGGCTTGTGACAACACACTGCTCATTGCCGAGCGATGCGAGGTTAGCTTCACCGAGGGCGCCGACCTCATGCCCCGCTTCCCGGTGCCCGCGGGCGAGGACGAGAACTCGTGGTTTGTCAAAGAGGTAGAGCGCGGGCTCTACCAGCGCTATCCCGCAGGGATTCCTGAGGCGGTTCGGTCTCGAGCCGACTACGAGGTGGCGATGATCCTGCAAATGGGATTCCCCGGTTACTTCCTTGTCGTATCAGATTTGATCGGCTGGGCTCGCGCGCAGGGCATCAGGGTCGGGCCTGGCCGGGGTTCGGCGGCCGGCTCCCTGGTCGCCTACGCGATGCGCATCACTGAACTCGATCCGCTCGTGCACGGGTTGTTGTTCGAGAGGTTTCTGAACCCCGAGCGTGTCTCCATGCCCGACATCGACATCGACTTCGACGAGCGCCGCAGGGGCGAGGTCATGTCTTACGTGACCGCAAAGTACGGAGACGACCGGGTCGCCCAGGTGGTCACCTACGGGACCATCAAGGCGAAGCAGGCGGTGAAGGACTCCGCCCGCGTGCTCGGCTACCCGTTCTCGATGGGCGACAAGATCACGAAGGCGATGCCCGCGGCGGTGATGGGCAAGGACGTGCCCCTCACCAAGATTTTCGACCCGACGCACGAACGGTATGGCGAGGGTGGCGAGTTCCGCGCGCTGTGCGAGACCGATCCAGAGGTCAACCGCGTTGTCGAGACGGCCAAGGGCCTCGAGGGGCTCAAGCGGCAGTGGGGAGTGCACGCCTGCGCGGTGATCATGTCGAGTGTCCCTCTGGTGGACACGATCCCGATCATGAAGCGGGAGCAGGACGGGGCGATCATCACCCAGTTCGACTACCCGACATGTGAGGCCCTCGGCCTGCTCAAGATGGACTTCCTCGGCCTGCGCAACCTGACCGTGATAGACGATGCGCTGGCCAACATCCAGCGCAATCGCGGCGAGCACATCGTGATCGAGGACCTGGGGTTCGACGACCCGGCGACCTATGAGCTGCTGGCCCGCGGCGACACGCTCGGAGTGTTCCAGCTCGACGGGGGACCGATGCGGGCCCTGTTGCGCTCACTTCGACCGGAGTCCTTCGACCACATCACCGCGGTCATCGCGCTCTATCGACCGGGGCCGATGGGGGCCAATGCGCACAACGACTATGCCGACCGCAAGAACGGCCGCAAGCCGGTGGTCCCCATCCATCCGGAACTCGACGAACCGCTGCGCGAAGCTCTCGGCGAGACGTACGGCCTGGTTGTCTACCAGGAGCAGGTCATGGCGATCGCGCGGACAGTCGCCGGCTACTCCCTCGCGAGTGCCGATCTGCTACGCCGAGCGATGGGGAAGAAGAAGAAGAAGGAGCTGGAGGAGCAGTACGCAGCGTTCTCGGCAGGAATGGGCGAGCGTGGCTTCTCTGCCGCGGCGGTCAAGTCCCTCTGGGACGTGCTGCTGCCGTTCTGCGACTATGGATTCAACAAGAGCCACGGCGCCGGCTATGCGGTCCTGTCCTACTGGACGGCTTTTCTGAAGGCCAACTATCCCGCAGAGTTCATGGCCGCTCTGCTGACCTCCGTGCGCGACGACAAGGACCGTTCTGCGATCTACCTTGCCGAATGCCGTCGAATGGGAATCAGGGTTCTGCCGCCGTGTGTGAATTCCTCTGATGCCGACTTCACACCGACCGGCAGCGACATCCGCTTCGGCCTCACCGCTATCCGCAACGTCGGCTCGAATGTGGTCTCCTGCGTCGTATCCACCCGCACCGCGCGAGGAAACTTTGTGGACTTCGGAGACTTCCTCAGAAAGGTGGACGCCGTCGTCTGTAACAAGCGCACGATCGAGGCACTGATCAAAGGTGGCGCATTCGACTCACTGGGGCACACCCGACGGGGCCTGATCAACGTTTACGAGCCAGCTGTCGACACCGTCCTCGACACCAAGCGCGCCGAGGCGGTCGGCCAGTTCGACCTGTTCGGCACGCTGAACGACGACGCCCCTAGCGGGCTGGACGACGTCTTTGCGGTGCGGGTACCTCCCGGCGAGTGGGACAAGAAAGTCCTCCTCCAGTTCGAACGAGAGATGCTGGGTCTCTACGTGTCTGACCATCCGCTGCAGGGACTGGAGCACATCCTCGCCGCGGCAGCTGATATGACCATCGCGGCGGTCCACGCCGAGTCCAGCGAGGAATCACGCAATCTGACGCTGTCGGGAATCCTGTCCTCGGTTAACCGGCGGGTCACGAAGGCCGGAGCGCCGTGGGCCCAGGTGGTCCTCGAGGACCTCGAGGGTTCGATCGAGGTGATGTTCTTCCCTGCGACGTACGCCCAGGTGGCGCTCACGATTGCCGAAGATACGGTTGTCGCGGTGAAGGGCCGCACCGATGTGCGGGAGGACGCGATCAAGCTCATCGCGAGCGACATCGTGCAGCTCGACACCACCGAGGGACCACGTGGACCCGTGATCGTGACCATGGCCCCCGCGCGATGCACACCACCCATGGTCGACCGGCTACGCGATGTGCTCGCCACCCATCCCGGGACCACCGAAGTGCATCTGCACTTGGTCAACGGCGGACGCCGGCACCTGCTGCGGCTCGGTGATGCATATCGCGTGGCGCCCTCGGCGGCCTTGATGGGGGACCTGAAGGCGCTGCTCGGCCCCGCCGCAGTGTCGGCTTGAGCCAGGCACAGCCAGCCTGACGTCCAGTGCCGCTGGCCAACGAAGCCTGAGCGCGCCAGGTAACGTCGATCAGGTGCAACCAGAAGTTGGAGAATTCCGGCAGGGTTCTGAGGCCAGCCGCTGGGCATTGGCGCGATACCTGGTCGGACGCGCCCTGGCGGAGTCGCTCAGTCGATCGTTGATCGGCCTCGCTCTCGCGATGTTCGCGCTGGCCGCCGCCCTGGAGTGGGGCGCACACTCCACCTTTTGGGCGGTCCTAGTCGCGGTAGTGGGGTTGGCCACGCTCGCGATGCGCGCCATACTCGGCGCCGTGCTTCGCCGTCTTACCACGATGGGCCGGCCGGGGGCCGGCGACAATCGGCTCAGCACCTTGCTCGCAGACACCCGCCGCGACGTGCTGCGCGAGCTACGCAGACTCGGACTGCCGGGTCGAACCTGGACATTGCCTTTGCTCGTATTGCGCTTCGCGGGCGCGCACAGGCGCAGCGATGCGCTCACGCGGCTACGGCGCTTCGACCTCGCGCGAGTGGTGCCGGCAGCGCGCCTGGACGAATTGCACCTCTTGTTGCTGGGCGATATCCGCCTGTTGGGCGATATCAACGGCCAGCCACGCAGCTGAGACACTGATGCGGTGATGGAGCCTGGACCCGCGCCCGACTCGCCGAACGGCGCCGGGGCTCCAAGCAGGACCGGCGAGCCCATTGCACGTGGCACCGCCGTGCGAGAGCGATGGGCGACGGCCGCCGATCTAAGGGCGGCGGCCATGATTGTCGCGGTAATGATTGTCGTGGGGGCCGTCCTCGGCGCGCTGTGGCAATGGTGGGCGCCGCCCGGTCCACTCGGGCTGGTGATTGCGCCGCACACGATTCAGCCCGACGAGACTGAGTCATTCGTGGCCGGAGACGGCAGATTCGCGATTATTGGCGCCGCGACGGGGCTGGTGGCCGGTATCTGGGTCTGGAGAATCACCCGCTGGCGAGGCCCGGTATCGGCGTTCGCCCTCGCAATCGGCGGTGTTGCCGGTGCCGTGGTGACTGAGCGGGTGGGGCACGCGCTTGCTGGCGGTCGAGACGCTGGCGCCGTCAACACCGTGATCAGTCACATTTCGCTCACCGTCCACATGGGTGGGCTTCGGTTGGTCGAAGCAGCTGCGGCGTTGCTGACCTACGGGCTGCTGGTCGCCTTCGCGCCCGCCGATGACCTTGGACGCGGGCAGCCACCCGGCTCGGCCGTCGAGGTCGGCTCAGTTGGCCTTGGCGATCATCCAGAGCACCGATGGGGCGATGGCGATGGAGCGGGTGCTCTTCAGCAGACGGATCTCCCGTCGCAGTAGTCCGGCCGCTCGGCGCAACCTGTCGGCCGCCGTTGGGTCCGCCAGCAGACTCTGCCGATCGCCCGGATCGAGCGGGATCTGGCTCGCGACGTAGTAGGACAGGAGATTGGCGTCCTCCGGGAGCGGTTCCTGCGACTCGAGACCGGTCAGCAGTGCGAGCAACCGGGCGAATTCACGACACAACCCCTGAGTGACCGGAATCTGCCCGGGCAGGAGATGTCCGTCCGCCTCGGCGAGCCACTCCACCTCCGCCCGCAAGTACGCAGTCCCGTCCGTGATGAGCCTGCCCAAACTGAACCGCCGGCTGCCCACAGCGAGCACGTTCTGAGTGCCGTCGTCATTGGCTTCGACCTCCACGATCTCGGCGACCGTCCCCACCGCGACGAGGTCGGGCACGTCCGCCGGCGCATTGGGTAGCAGGGCCTCGGTGCCACGCCTGAGCGCGACGACGCCGAAGCTTGCGTTGCCTGGCCCTGATGTCGCGTCGGCGAGCAGGTCCAGGTACCGCGGCTCGAAGATGCGCAATGGAAGCGGCATCCCAGGGACGAGTACGTGGCTGAGCGGGAATACGGGGATGATGTCGGCCACAGTGCGCACGCTACTGCGCGGCCCAAACAGCGTCGCGGCGACCGTAAACTGGGCCTGTGCTGCGCCGCCTCGATGTGACGAACAACCCCGCCGACCTGCGCGCCCTCGTGCCCAGGGCCGCGCTCGACGTCAATTCGGCCCTCGAAACGGTCAGCCCGATGGTCGAGGCGGTCCGGCTCCGTGGGTACCGCGCGGTCCGGGAGGCCACCCGACGATTCGACGGTGTCGATGTGGAACAGCCGCGGGTCAGCGCCTCGGCGTTAGCGGCTGCGCTGGCCGGCCTGGACCCCGCAGTGCGTGCTGCGCTGGAGGAATCGATCCGACGCGCACGCGTGGTCCACCAGGCCCAGCGTCGCGAAACTGTCGAGGTGCAGGTCGTTGTGGGGGGTACCGTCACCGAACGCTGGCTGCCGGTTGCGCGGGTCGGTCTGTACGTGCCGGGTGGCCTCGCGGTTTACCCCTCGAGCGTCGTGATGAACGTGGTACCCGCCCAGGTCGCCGGGGTCGAGTCGATTGCGGTGTTCTCCCCGCCGCAGCGCGAATTCGGCGCTCAGCCGCACCCGACGATCCTTGCCGCCTGCGCGCTCCTGGAGGTCGAGGAGGTCTACGCGGCCGGCGGGGCTCAGGCGATCGCGTTGGCCGCCTACGGCGACCGCGATCTTGCCATAGCACCGGTCGACGTCGTCACCGGTCCGGGGAACGTGTATGTCGCCGCCGCCAAACGCCTCGTTCGTGGCGTCGTCGGTATCGACGCGGAGGCGGGTCCCACCGAGATCGCTGTGCTGGCAGATGACTCGGCCGATCCGGTGCACGTTGCCGCCGATCTGATCAGTCAGGCTGAGCACGACACGCTCGCGGCGTCGCTGCTGGTCACTGATTCGCGCGCCCTCGCCGATGCCGTCGACGCGGAACTCGAGCGCCAGGTTGCGCTCACCAAGCACATCGAGCGCATCCGGACGGCCTTGGCCGGGCAGCAATCGGCAACGGTGATCGTGACCGATCTCGAACAGGGCCTCGAGGTGGTCAATGCCTATGCTGCCGAGCACCTCGAGGTCATCACGGTGGACGCCCGCCGCTGGGCCGAACGCGTCCGCAACGCGGGATGTGTCTTCGTCGGCCCTCACTCGCCGGTCTCCTTAGGTGACTACTGCGCGGGATCGAACCACGTGTTGCCGACCGGTTGCACCGCACGCCACGCCTCAGGCCTGTCGGTGCAGTCGTTCCTCAAGGGCGTGCATCTGGTGGAGTACACCGACGCTGCACTTGCTGAGGTGGCTCCGCATGTGTTGGCCCTTGCGGCGGCCGAAGACCTCCCCGCGCATGGCGCTGCGGTAGCGGCAAGGCTGCCGTGACCGCCGAGCAGATCACTCTCGCCGACCTCCCACTGCGACCGGAACTTCGTGGGGAATTACCGTATGGCGCTCCCCAGCTCGACGTGCCGGTCTTGCTCAACGTCAACGAGAACCCCTACCCGCTCGGTGACCGCATCGTCACCGAAATCGCACAGGCCGTCGCGGGCGTCGCCCGAGGGCTGAACCGGTATCCCGATCGCGATGCGGTCGCGCTGCGCGCGGACCTAGCGTCCTACTTGAGTGCTGACGGCGCCGTTGCGCTCACCGTCGACAACCTCTGGGCCGCGAACGGCTCCAACGAGGTCATGTTGCAGCTGTTGCAGGCGTTCTGTGGTCCCGGGCGCGTCGCACTGTCGTTCGCCCCGACGTATTCGATGTACCCCGAGTACGCCCGCGACAGTCACTCGGAGTGGGTGCTCGGACGTCGCGAGGAAGACTTCACCGTCGATGTCGACCATGCCCGGGCGATGATTGCGGCCCATGAGCCGTCCGTCGTGCTGCTCGCCTCGCCAAACAACCCCACCGGGACCGCGCTGCCGCTGGACGTTATTTCGGCGATTGCCTCGGCGGCGCCGGGCATGGTCGTGGTCGACGAGGCATATGCGGAGTTCCGGCGACCGGACACCGCCAGCGCTCTGTCCCTGCTGCCGCGCTATCCGCGATTGGTGGTGACTCGGACGCTGAGCAAGGCGTTCGCCCTTGCCGGCGCGCGACTCGGCTACCTTGCCGCAGACCCTGCGGTGGTCGACGCCCTGCGAATCGTCCGGCTGCCCTATCACCTGTCAGCGGTCACCCAAGTGGTCGCCCAGGTCGCGCTCGCCAATTCCGACCAGCTGCTCGATACCGTCGCACAACTGCGAGTGACACGCGACCAGACCCAGCGCTGGCTGCGGTCGATCGGGCTCCGAGCCGCTGAGTCGGATGCGAACTTCGTCTTGTTTGGGGAATTCGAGAATCGGCACGCGGTTTGGCAGCGCCTGCTCGATCGCGGCGTGCTGATCCGCGAGACTGGTCCACAGGGTTGGCTGCGGGTGTCCATCGGCACCCCCGACGAGATGAGCGCATTCCGTACCGCGTTGCAGGAGGTAGTCCAGTGAGTCGTTTCGGACGTGTCGAGCGCCAGACCAAGGAGACGAAGGTTCTCGTGGAGATCGATCTCGACGGCTCCGGGCGCGGCGAGGTGTCGACAGGGGTCGGGTTCTTCGACCACATGTTGACGTCCTTCGGCTCTCACGCGCTGTTCGATCTGACGGTTCAGGTCGATGGAGACCTGCACATCGATGCCCACCACACGGTCGAGGACACCGCGATCGCGTTGGGGCAGGCGTTTGTCCGCGCGGCCGGCGACAAGGCAGGCACCCGCCGGTTCGGCGACGCGCTGATCCCCATGGACGAGGCACTCGTACAAGCCGCAGTCGATCTGTCCGGGCGTCCGTACCTCGTGCACCGCGAACCCGAGGGTGCGCCGCCGATGATAGGCCCGGACTACGCCACGACCCTCACCCGTCATGTCTTCGAGGCGTTCACCCATCACGCTGGAATCGCGCTGCACATGATCGTGCTCAGTGGCCGCGACTGGCATCACGTCACCGAAGCGCAGTACAAGGCGCTGGCCCGCGCCCTGCGAACGGCTGTCGAGATCGACGCCCGGGTCCTGGGCGTGCCATCGACCAAGGGCGTGTTGTAGCCGCGTGGTCAAACGTGTGGTTGTGCTCGACTACGGCTCGGGCAACCTCAGGTCTGCTCAGCGGGCCCTGGAACGCGTGGGTGCCGTGGTCGAGGTCACCAGCGATTACGGCAGCGCGCTCGCGGCCGACGGACTGGTGCTTCCCGGCGTCGGTGCGTTCGCGGCATGTATGGCGGGCGTGGACAGCGTCGGTGGCCGGGCGATCGTGGGCGACCGGATCGGCGCTGGCCTGCCCGTGCTCGGAATCTGCGTGGGCATGCAAATTCTCTTCGACGCCGGCGTCGAGCACGGCGAGGTGACGACTGGACTTGGGCTACTGCCCGGGCGGGTGGAACCACTCGCCGCGCCAATCCTGCCGCACATGGGGTGGAACACAGTCACGGCTGCCACAGGTTCGACGCTGTTCGCCGGCCTCGATCCCGGGACTCGGTTCTACTTCGTCCACTCCTACGCGGTACACCGAACCGAGGGGATGGTTACGGTAGCTCACCACGGTGAGGATTTCGTTGCCGCAGTGGAGACCGGTGTCATCAGCGCCACGCAGTTTCATCCGGAGAAGTCGGGCGATGCGGGTGCCACCGTGCTCAGCAACTGGCTGGGTGGGCTGTGAGCCGGGAGCGGGCCCAGGCGAGGGCACGCCGGGAGGAGCACGCGGCGAAGCTCAGGGCACAGAGCGCGGCAGAGCGAACGCGCGAAGCAGCCGAGCGAGCTCGGCGCGAGCGACGGGCGTTGCGCTGGCGGTACCTGAGACTGTGGCACCACGGCCCCGGATTCCGCCGACATAAGGAGATCTGGGCGAGCCTCGCGACGGTGGCGCTGGTCGTCGTGGTCGCGACGTACGTCATTACCGGCTCGGTCGGCGCGATCGTGCTCGTCTTGCTGGTGCTAGTCATCACCGGGCCGGTGTTCGTCAAACTGTCGTCTGAACGAAAGTGACTCGGAGGACCGCGTGAGTCTGATCCTGTTGCCTGCCGTCGATGTCGCAGACGGCGCTGCGGTGCGCTTGGTGCAAGGCGCTGCGGGGACCGAGACGTCCTACGGCGATCCGCTCGACGCGGCTCTGGCCTGGCAGCGCGACGGCGCGGAGTGGATTCATCTAGTCGACCTCGACGCGGCGTTCGGGCGCGGCGACAACCGGTCACTGCTGGCCGAGGTCGTCAAGCGGCTCGACGTCGCGGTGGAGCTGTCCGGCGGCATCCGTGACGACGCGTCATTGCTTGCCGCCTTGGCCACGGGGGCGGCCCGGATCAATCTCGGCACCGCGGCACTGGAATCGCCCGAGTGGGTGCGATCGGCGATCGAGCGTTACGGGGATCAAGTCGCGGTGGGCCTGGACGTTCGAGGGACGGTGCTTGCCGCGCGCGGCTGGACCAAGGACGGCGGAGACATCTGGGAGACGCTGGCCCGCCTCGACGTAGATGGGTGCGCCCGCTACGTCGTCACCGACGTGCATCGCGACGGCACGCTCAGCGGACCGAACCTCGGACTGCTGCGCGAGGTCTGTGCCCGCACGAGAGCGCCGGTGGTTGCCAGCGGCGGGGTGTCCTCGCTGGCGGACCTGGAGGCGATCGCCGGGCTCACCTCCGAAGGTGTGGAAGGGGTCATCGTCGGCAAGGCGCTCTACGCCGGAGCGTTCAGCTTCGCGCAGGCCCTGGCGACGGTCAGGTCCGTGGCGCCGTGACGGTCGCCATACGGGTGATCCCCTGCCTGGATGTCGACGACGGAAGGGTGGTGAAGGGAGTGAATTTCGTCGGCCTTCGCGATGCCGGGGATCCCGTCGAGCTTGCTCGTCGCTACGACGAGCAAGGAGCCGACGAACTCACCTTCCTCGACATCACCGCGTCCTCTGCCGGGCGCGAGACAACCTACGAGGTCGTGCGCCGAACTGCCGACCAGGTGTTCATCCCGCTCACGGTAGGGGGCGGGATCCGCAGCGCGGACGATGTCGACGCACTACTGCGCGCCGGCGCGGACAAGGTCGGCGTGAACACTGCGGCGATCCAGCGGCCGGATCTACTTGCCGAGATCGCCAACCGCTTCGGGCGGCAGGTGTTGGTGTTGTCGGTCGACGCCCGCCGCGCACCAGCAGCAGGTGTGGCGACTCCGAGCGGTTTCGAGGTGACTACCCACGGCGGGCGCCGCGGGAC
>JALYIS010000192.1 GCA_030775705.1 Actinomycetota bacterium | reverse complement strand
CAACGGCGGACGGGAGCAAGCCATCGTCGACCACCTCGCGACCCTCGCTCGACCGGGCGGCACCGTCTACCTCGTCGATGTCGATCTCACGATGACCCGCCTGAGCCCGCCCGATCCCGCCCTAACGGACCTCATCGAGCGGTACACCCAATTTCACCGAGACAAAGGCAACGACCCACAAGTCGGCTTGAAACTCAAACATCTCGCCGAGACAGCCGGATTGAAAGTGATCGCCTACCAAGGGCGGGTCGACCCAATCGTCGCCGAACCAGGATTCCGACCACCTCCCTGGGTAGCACGCCAAGCGATGCTCGACGCCGGAACCGCCACCGCCGCCGACCTCGATACCTGGCAGGCCGCCTTCACCCGACTAGACCAGCTCCCGGACCGACCCCTCATCTTCCCCAGCGTCTTCGCCGCACTCGCGGTCCGCCCCTGACCCACGATCAGCCGCACCATTCGTAGCGCAGGTGCCTGGCCTTGCTTGTCACCCGGCCCAGACCTGCGCGACATGCATGTGCGGAACCTTCTCGCCCCAGCACCACCGCTGGGGTATCGAAGTCCACGGAATCTACGGGCGGAGCCCGCCTGACCACACGGCTCGGAGGGTCAGATCCGACAGCTAACGTGGTCATGTGAGAACTCCGGCGGCTGGGCGACCGGCAAACTCGCGCGTATCACCGGCCAAGATCATGTCATTCATTTGTCAGTCAGCACTGCCCGGCATCGCCGGTCACGGCGCGACCCGGGAAGGCACGAAATCCAAAGAACACTGGGATGTAGTGACGTTAGGCGGCACGAGCCAACACGAAATCTGACACTGCACCCGCGCTGGCAGTGTGGGGGTCAGGGGTTCGAGTCCCCTCAGCTCCACCAAAAATCCTAGCATTTCCGGGGCCTCTAGCGCCTGACTGGATCAGAGAATTTAGGCTTGACCCCATTTGACCCCCGAACTGAACATCAGCGGGCGTCACGGGACGGCCCGAAGAGGGCCTATTTGACGGGATTCTTGGCCGAAAGCTGACTTCCGAAGCCCACCGCAAATGTTCAAGTGGACGGTTGGGCGCTCGCGAGCCACTGGGCCAATGCGTGAGGTAGCCTGAATGTCGCGAGATAAGATCCATAAATATGATTGCTAAGTCGTTTAGCAATCATAAGAGTGAATCCTAACTTCGGACCGAAGGAGCCCAGCATGGCTGCGAAGACGCTGCCGGCCCCTGTGAAGCGGGCCATGAGCCAGCTCGGGGACGATCTCGCCACCTGGCGACGCTTGAGGAATCTGACGGTCGCGCAGGTCGCTGAGCGTGCAGACGTGGCCAGGGGCGTCGTCGTCAAGTTGGAAGCGGGAGGGGGAACAACGTTCGAGAGTGTGTTGCGAGTAGCCCGCGCTCTCGGTGTCCTCGATTCGCTCGCAACCTCCCTGGACCCCTATCGCACCGACGTGGGTCGGCTTCGATCCGAAGAGGTATTACCCCAGCGGGTACGGCACCGTGCGATCCCGAAACCTGACGAGCCGTGACGCGCGCAGGCTCCCGTCGAGCGATAGCGAAGGTGTCACAAGGTTCAGTAGGGCGGGCCGACTCTGCGCAGGTCTGGGTTGAGATCGACGGCCGCAATACCTTGGCCGGTCAGCTGTATTCTCACCGGGCGCGCGGTACCGAATCTGCCTCCTTCACCTATGAACAGAGCTACCTCGCCAATCGCGCCGCCTATGCGCTCGACCCTGCGCTGCCAATGCTCTCGGGAACACAGCAGAGCCCTCTGAATCAGAAGATCTTCGGGGCGTTTTCAGACAGCTGCCCCGACCGTTGGGGACAGCGACTGATCGAGCGGAGCGAGCGACGACGTGCGGAGCTAGCCGCAGGCACCGCCCGAAGCTTTGGTGCCTTCGACTTGCTGCTGGGAGTTCGCGACGATCTGCGCCAAGGTGCGATTCGCTACGCGATCGAGGGGGGCTTCGTTGCCGATGACGTCTCCGGCGTTCCGGCAATGACTGATCTACCAACGCTGTTGTCAGCCGCGGATCGAGTCGCGGCAGACAGCGACGACTCGCAGTCGCTCGCCCTGTTGCTCAGGGCAGGAAGCTCTCTCGGAGGTGCGCGCCCGAAGGCGCACGTACGGGACACCAACGGACGCATCGCGATCGCCAAGTTCCCAAGCCCGAGCGATGACTGGAACGTCATGGCGTGGGAGAAGGTCGCGCTTGAACTAGCAGCGGCTGCGGGGATCTGGACGCCCGAGAACACTCTCGTGACCATCGCCGATCGCAACGTCCTCATCGTCGATCGATTCGACCGAAGTCCCAACGGACAGCGGCGCGGCTACATGTCGTTCATGACCGCGCTGGAAGCGAGAGATGGCGATATACGGAGCTATATTGACATCGCCGAAGCGCTCGAAGAACGCTCGTTGAGAGCTGGCGAGGAGCTGGCTCAGCTCTGGCGCAGGGTGGCCTTCTCGATCCTCATCAGCAACACCGACGACCATCTGCGCAACCACGCGCTGCTGCACGTACGTGGTGATTCATGGAGCCTGTCGCCTGCCTTTGATCTGAACCCCAATCCGGAGCCTGGACCGAAGCATCTATCCACGGCCATCGACGGCGACACCCTCGCCGATGTGCGGGACTTGCTGGCAGTCGCAAACCTGTTCCGTCTAGATGACTCGGATGCGCTTGAGATCCTCGCCCATGTCCGTTCGGCAGTGCTCGGCTGGCGCAAGGTCGCTGCACGTCAGGGTCTGTCGAAGGCGGCGATCACGTCGATGTCGCCAGCGTTCGAACATACCCAAGCGGAGCTTGCTTCCGTCCTCGTGACCGCGTAACACCGGGCGGCGGCGCTGACCGTTCTCGATCAGGTGAGTCGGATTGATGTCGGGGCCGAACCGGTCGACATCAGTTCAAGTAGCGGACTCGCTGGAATCGGGATGAGTCGGCCGATGCGAATGATCGGTGTCGGCCATTGGCCCGTGCGCACCAGTTCGTAGGCAAGGGTGCGGCCGATGCCGAGCAATCGCGCCGCCTGGGGCACGTCAAGCACCTGAGGGGTTCCAAAACTCGGTCCGTGACGTGTGGGTCTATGCCGCGTGGTGGTATTCGTTGATGAGTCCGCCGAGGATTGGGTGGCAGACGACCGGGGATGTCGGCTCGGTCGGGGCAGGTTGGATCGGGGTCGGTGGCCGCAGTTCGCGGCCTCGGTGTGGGCGTTGCTGGTTGTAGTGGGAGAGGTATTCGTCCAGCAGGCTTCGTAGATGGCGTTGTCCGAAGATCAGCATGCGGTCGGTGAGTTCGGCTCGGATGGTCCGGACGAACCGTTCGGCCTAGGCGTTGGCTTGTGGGCAGCGGGCCGGGATCTTGACGATCTGGATCCCGGAGTCGGCGAGCACGGCGTCGAAGGCGGCGGTGAACTGCCCGGCCCGGTCACGGATCAGGAACCGGAAGTTGGCGGTGCGATCCTCGAGGTCGGCGACGAGGTTGCGGGCTTGCTGAGTCGTCCACGGTCCGTCCGGGTTCGTGGTCGTGCCCAGGATATGGACGCGCCGTGTCTGGAGCTCGATCACGAACAACACGTAGATCCGCTGCAACGTGACAGCGCAGTCGACGTGCAAGAAATCGCAGGCCAGCATCGTCGTCGCCTGGGCGCGGAGGAACTGCCGCCAGGTCGTCCGGTCTGCTCGGATGGGAGCCGGCGGGATCCGGAGGCTCCTCAAAATGCATCGGATCGTCGACGCGCCGACCCGGCGGCCGACCTTCAGCAGCTCGCCTTGGATCCGGTGGTAGCCCCACGTCGGGTTCTGCCGAGCGAACTGCTCAACCAGGGCCGTGAGCTCGGCGTCGATGGGCGGCCGCCCTGTCCTGTGCGGGTAGGTCCACTTGTTCGCTACGAGGCGGCGATGCCAGCGCAGGATCGTGGCGGGTGTGACCAGCCGATGCGCGAGTAGGTGGCGGGGGAGGTGCCGGCAGAGTGCACTGAACAAAGCTCGGTCAGCCCAGTTCAGCCGCGGCTTGGGGTTGGTTCGCCTCAGGACCGCGACCTCGTGGCGCAGGACGAGAAGCTCGGCGTCCTTCGACGCCGTAGCCCTGGCGAGTAGCGCCAGCCACCCAGTGAGCCGGACCAAGATCAGGTAGAGCAGTCGCAGCGACACGGGACATGATCATGCCGAAGATACGCTGCGCAGTCTTTTGGCACCCCTCAGGCTCCGTTGACGGCAGTCTGCGCGCCGGATCGATTCACATGCGTTCGCGCTCGAAGGACTTCGGGCCGCGCAGATCGACGATTGAGTTGCGTCTGACCGTTCGCGGACTTGGCGTCCGCGTCAGTCTCGCTCGACGCGTCGAAGTCCTCGCTCAGGCGTCCACGACTCCACGACTAGTCTGGTGGCTTCGGCGTTGAGGCCCGTGATGACGACCTCGGAGATGTCGGCAATGAACATTTGTCCATCTGGCGCTGCGAGTTCGTTCGAGGTCACTGAGACTGAGGGGGATGCTCGGCCGGCGATCTTGGCCTCGCCCGGCCACTCGTTCTCCTTGCCTGCCTCGGGGTGGAAGGTCGGACCGTGCAGGGCGAAGCGTGGATCTCGCGTCAGGTCGGCCCCTTTGCGAGAGCCGCTCATCGACCCGAAGCGGAGAACGCCATCGACGAACTCGCATTCGATACCGGAGATGCGTGGCGAGCCGTCGGCACGCAGAGTCGCGATCGACTTGTGGCGACCAGCATCGAACAGCCTCCGCACACGCGACGCGAACTCGGGCTCCGCCTGCTCGAAGGCATCCCAACCTGGCACGCCAACGCAGCATAGTCAGCACACCGAACCACCGCACGCGAGCGCCAATACCTGACCGATCTGTCTGTGCGGCTGCCTGCGTGTGGTCCGGCGCGCAGAACGACGGCTACCGGCCCGGTGACCACGACCTGCGGATAGCTGGGCGAAATTGTCGGACCCGCGTTCGACAATCTAGGTCATCCAGCGCTACTGCGTCGGCCCGTGGTCGCGGCCGAAGAGAGGAGCATCGTGAGGTCATGCATCGAGGGTGAGTGGACTGGCTGGGACGGAAGCACGGTCGTAACGCTTGTCGATGGCTCCGTGTGGGAGCAGGACGAGTACTACTACCGCTACCAATACAAGTACCGGCCAGAGGTCGTCGTGGACGGAAATCGAATGCACGTCGACGGCATGCCGAAGACAATTAGGGTGCGCCGGATTCGCTAAGGAATTCGGCTCGAGCAGCAGTGCGCCAACGGACTCATCTGCGCGGGTGCTCAGGGCGACTAACCGACGCGCATATCGGCTGATACCCATGTATCAAGCGTTATACGAGCCGCTTGCGGCGCGGTGATCTTCGATCACCCGCATAACGACTAATACACGGGTAATCTTCGGGGCATATCGGCGCGGCTCGCAGTGCGCTGCGAACCTGTCGCGATGACTACATTCCCTTGGTTGGAGCGCTCGATCTCAGCGTCGGGTGCGGTGCGGTATGCGTTGGGCGATCTGTTGGTGGATCGGTATCTGGAGTTCGTCGCCGGGCGTGGGCGGCCGAACACTGTGCGGGCGGTCGCGTTCGACTTGAAGACGTTCTTCACGGTGATCGCGAAGAGCCCTGTCGACGTCGAGGCGGCGGACGTGTTCGAGTTCCTGGCGGCGCAGCGTGGTGATCGGTCTGTCGTGCGGATGGTCGATCGGGAGTCGGGTGTGTCCGCGCGGACCATCGCGCGGCGGCTGTCGTCGGTGTCAGGGTTCTATGCCTATGCGGTCGCTCGTGTGATGTCTCGAGACATCGTTGACACCTGTCTCGGGACATAGTTGACACCCTGGTGGTCTAGGTGCGCCAGCGGGCGTAGCGGTCGCGGCCGCTGGGTTGGTAGTCGCGGGTGGGGTCGAGTTCGA
>JALYIS010000191.1 GCA_030775705.1 Actinomycetota bacterium | reverse complement strand
GGCGTACACCGATCCCTCGCGAGGCGGCGACATCGACGCCCTCGCGACCGGCGAGCACCCGAGCGCTCTTACGCTGCCACAGACCAGCGACGCCCGGCAGCTCGGTGCCGCATTGCTCGCCTTCGTGCTGCTCGGTCGTGGTCTGGCCACCGACGTCACGCAGGTGATCGGGGGCTTCAGTGCACTGCATATGGTCTCGGTGGCCGGCAGCATCCAACCGTCGACCACGGTCGTGGTCATCGGCACCGGCGCGTTGCCCAACGGCGACTATGCCGCCCAGGCCGGCTTGGCGCTGGTCGCCGCCCTCGTTCAGGGCGGCGGCCACGTCGTCGTCGCCGGCGATGCGGCATCGGCGACCGCTGCCGGTATCGTGGCGGCTGTGCGCGGTCCGGCTGGCGAGAAGAGCTCGGTATCCACCGTGGACAACGCCGACACGGCCATCGGTCAGATCAGCACGATCCTGGCTGTCGCTGACGCCATCAAGGGCACCGTGGGCCAGTACGGCACCGGCAAGGGTGCCGGGGCGGTCTTCCCGGTCCCCTCGAAGTAAGGCGACACATGGACTTTCCGACACCGTCGAATGCTGTCGTCGCTTTCGCGGCGTTTGTGCGTGACCGCCTCGCGGACGTCGGCGGCTCACTCACCCCCTCCTGGCCACGGGGTGACGGGTCCGATCTGGCGGTGCGGCCGGACGCGCAGCAGGTGTCCGCGAGCGGTGCGCGACACCTGGCGATGGTGATCATCGGTGCGGCCGCGCCGTTCGCCCCCACTGCACATGCCAGGGCTCGACTGCTCCGGCAGGCGCACGCGAGTGGCCTGTTGAGCGCTCGCGACGCTGAAACGGCGATCGCCTTCGAGCGTGCGGCGATCGGGCACACGCCCCGCGTCTAGTGGTCACACGCCCCGCGCTTGGGGTCGTCCCGCCGCGCGTTTCGAGTCACCCGTTCGGCGCGTCGGGCTGAGCCATGCTGAGCGGGCGATGAGTCCGTGTTAGCGTGAACTTCCGTGGATCGAACGCCGCAAGACCCCAAGCACCTGTTCGTCACCGGAGGCGTCGCCTCTTCCCTCGGCAAGGGCCTGACGGCGTCGAGCCTGGGCTCGTTGCTCAAGGCGCGCGGACTCCGCGTCACCATGCAGAAGCTGGATCCCTACCTCAACGTTGATCCCGGGACGATGAACCCGTTTCAGCACGGCGAGGTGTTCGTCACCGAAGATGGTGCCGAGACGGACCTGGACGTCGGTCACTACGAACGATTCCTCGACACCGATCTCGTGGGTTCGGCCAATGTGACGACCGGCCAGGTGTACTCCACTGTGATCGCGAAGGAACGTCGCGGGGAGTACCTCGGTGACACGGTTCAGGTCATCCCGCACATCACCAACGAGATCAAGAGCCGCATCAGGGCGATGGCTGCTCCCGGCGCCGACGGCCTGACGCCTCACGTCGTCATCACTGAGATCGGTGGGACCGTCGGTGACATCGAGTCGCTGCCCTTCCT
Organism: Actinomycetota bacterium; assembly: GCA_030775705.1. Taxonomy (GTDB): domain Bacteria; phylum Actinomycetota; class Actinomycetes; order Mycobacteriales; family Jatrophihabitantaceae; genus JALYIS01. The sequence goes on along the minus strand of JALYIS010000191.1, from coordinate 2,840 downwards.
CGAAGCCGCGCGTCAGGTCCGTCACGATGTCGGTCGAGACAACTGCTTCTTCCTCCACGTTTCGCTGGTGCCGTATCTGGCGCCTTCGGGGGAGTTGAAGACCAAGCCGACGCAGCACTCGGTGGCCGCCCTGCGCAGCATCGGCATCTCGCCTGATGCGATCGTGTGCCGCTCAGATCGCGATATCCCCGACAACGTCAAGCGCAAGATCTCGCTGATGTGTGATGTGGATTCCGAGGCCGTGGTCTCAGCGACTGATGCGCCCAGCATCTACGAGATCCCCAAGGTGCTGCACGGGGAGGGGCTAGATGCCTACGTGGTGCGCCGATTGGGACTTCCGTTCCGCGATGTCGACTGGACGGTCTGGGGCGATCTGCTCGACCGAGTGCACCACCCCAAGGCTGAGGTCACTGTTGCCCTCGTGGGCAAGTACGTCGATCTGCCCGACGCGTACCTGTCGGTGTCCGAGGCGTTGCGGGCCGGCGCATTCGCCCACCGGGCCAAGGTGACGATCAAGTGGGTGCCGTCGGATTCCTGCGAGACGGCCGTTGGGGCGAGCGCTGCGCTCTGCGACGTCGACGGCGTCGTGATTCCGGGCGGGTTCGGCATCAGGGGGATCGAGGGGAAGGTTGGCGCGGTCCGGTACGCGCGAGAACGAGGCATCCCGATCCTGGGACTGTGCCTCGGTCTGCAGTGCATGGTGATTGAGGCGGCGCGCCACCTGGCCGGCATCTCGGGCGCGAACTCTGCCGAGTTCGACCCGCAGACGACCGACCCGGTCATCGCCACGATGGCCGACCAGGTGGAGATCGTCGCCGGGAATGCCGATCTCGGCGCGAGCATGCGGCTCGGCGCGTACCCGGCGACGCTGCTCACCGGGTCCGTCGTCGCACAGGCCTACGGATCGACCTCGGTCTCCGAGCGGCACCGGCACCGCTATGAGGTCAACAATGCCTACCGCAACCGGCTTGAGGAGGCGGGCCTGGTCATCTCCGGAACGTCTCCGGACGGGCGATTGGTCGAGTTCGTGGAGCTGCCCCGGCACGTGCACCCGTTCTTCGCCGCGACCCAAGCACATCCGGAATTGAAGTCGCGACCGACCAGAGCGCATCCGCTGTTTCGCAGCTTCCTCGCCGCGGCGCTGGAGTACGACGCCGCGGAACGGCTGCCGGTCGAGATGCCCGACACGCCGACCGACCACGTCGTCAAGACCGAGCACGATGATCCGACGTCCCAACAGCTGCAGGCAGCGGTGCCCGGGACAGAGCTGGGCCGGGCGGCGGAGATCGTCGCGGCGACGACGTGAGCGACGGCTACCTGGTCGAGGGAACTGAATCGCTGTATCGCGGTCGGATCGTGTCGCTTCGGCGCGACCGGGTGCGCATGAGCGACGGTGAGGTCGTCGCTCGCGAGGTTCTCGAGCATCTCGGTGCGGTAGCGATCGCCGCCATCGACGACGCCGGCCAGGTGTTACTGGTCACCCAATACCGGCACCCGGTGCGACGACGCCTCGCCGAGCTACCCGCGGGTCTGCTCGACGTCGCCGGCGAACCGGCACTCGATGCGGCGCGCCGCGAGCTGGCGGAGGAGGCCGGCGTCCACGCGTCGATCTGGCACACGTTGCTCGACCTGCATCCGTCGCCGGGCATTTCGGATGAGGCGGTGCGGGTCTTTCTGGCACGCGGGCTGACCGACGTCCCCGACATCGACCGCTTCACGCCGCAACACGAGGAACTGACACTTACCGTGGAGCGGGTCGCACTTGATGAAGCGGTCCGGCGCGCCCTCGCCGGTGACATCACGAACGCGGCCGCCGTTGCCGGGCTCCTCGCCGCTGCCTATGCCCGCGACAGTCGGTGGTCAAGCCTGCGCGACGCCGGGGCCCCATGGGAGGCGCGGCCGGAGCGCGCAGGGTGACGACGGCAACAGCGCGCCGGCTCGCCGTTGCGTCCGTGGTTCGGGTGTACCTCGATCACCTCGTCGTCGAGCGAGGGGTCGCGGTGAACACCTTGATGTCCTACCGGCGCGACCTTCTCAGATACACGGAGTTCCTCGCCGGCCGAGCAGTGGCCGGCATCGACGGGACGGACCCGACGACTGTGGCGGCGTTCCTCGCCCACCTCCGCGAGGGCGACGGCGATCATCCGCCGCTGTCGGCCACCTCCGCCGCGCGCGCGGTGGTCGCCGTCCGCGGGCTGCATCGATTTGCCCTGCGCGAGGGGCTGGTGGAGGTCGACGTGTCGCGTGAGGTCAAGCCGCCAACGCCACCGCGCCTGCTGCCCAAGGCGATCTCCGTGGAGGAAGTCGAGCGCCTGCTCGATGCCGCCGGATACATCCAGACGCCGCTGGCGATTCGCGACCGGGCGCTGCTGGAATTGCTGTACGCCACTGGAGCGCGGATATCGGAGACAATCGGTCTCGAAATTGAGGACGTGAACCTGGGCGATCGCACGGTCCTGCTGCGCGGCAAGGGCGGCAAGCAACGGCGCGTTCCGTTGGGTTCGTACGCTGCGACGTCCCTGGACGCGTACCTGGTGCAGAGCAGGCCAGCGCTGGCTGATGCCGGGCCTGCCGGTCGCCACACGACAAACCTGTTCTTGAACGCCAGGGGTGGCCCGCTGTCCAGGCAATCGGCGTGGACGGTGCTGCGGACCTGCGCTGAGCGGGCGGGACTGGCCCGTGGGATCTCCCCGCACACGCTTCGGCACTCGTTCGCAACCCACCTGATGGAGGGTGGGGCCGATGTGCGGGTGGTCCAGGAGTTGCTCGGTCACTCGTCGGTGACCACCACGCAGATCTACACCCTCGTCACCGTCGACCAACTCCGTGAGGTGTACGCG
>JALYIS010000190.1 GCA_030775705.1 Actinomycetota bacterium | reverse complement strand
GTGTCGCACCGGCGCGTGTTGCCGGCCCGGACTGGCCCGTCGGCGACCCGGGTAGTGCGGAAGACCGAGCGCCAGGACGCGATGATCCCTGCCCCGCGGACGGATTGGCGCCCCTGCCAACGGCGGTGGACCGAGTCGAAAGCGCCGGCACGGTCGAAACAGCCGAATTGCTCGATATCGGGTCGTTGATGGCGGGAGCCGCTGCGGCGGTCGCCGCCGGGTTTGGGGCACCGACTGACGTAGCGGGCGCGCGGGTGCCTCGGCTGACCCCGACGACCACAGCGGCGCACGCGCCGACGGCGACGATCGATGCGGCACAGGACAACACGTGGCGGAGAGCCATGTGATCAGTGTGACAGATGTGACCCATGTGAATCCATACCCGCGTACTTTCCGGGATCGCGCTTCTGCCAGGCTGGGGCGATGGTTCTCGAGATTGCAGACATCCAGGTGATTCCCGGAAGCGAAGGGGACTTCGAGATGGCCTACCGCGGCGCCCGCGAGATCCTGGCCTCCACGCCGGGATGCCGGTCAGTACGGATGACCGCGGGTATCGAAACTCCCTCGCGCTTCGTGCTGATGGTCGAATGGGATTCCGTTCAGGCGCACGAGGAGCACTTCCGTGCCACCGATCGCTTCGACAGGTGGCGCGCCGCGATCGGGCCGTTCTTCGCCCAGGGGCCACGGGTCGAGCACTTCACCGACATCGCGTAGCCGGGCGTGCCATCTCCAGCCGGCTCGCCGCCGACCGCGCTGACCATCGCGGGCTCCGATTCAGGCGGGGGTGCCGGTGCGCAGGCTGACTTGAAGACGTTCCTGGCGTGCCGCGTGCACGGAATGTCGGCCCTCACCGCGGTGACCGTCCAGAACTCACGTGGCGTGACGGGCTTCTACGAACTGCCGCCCGATGCCGTCAGCGATCAGATCGAGTCTGTCGTGAGCGACATCGGCGTCGGCGCCGCGAAGACAGGCATGCTCGCATCCGCGCAGATCATGGCCGCGGTCGTGCAGACAGTTCGCCGGCTCGCCGTCTTCCCACTCGTCGTGGATCCGGTGGCCGCCTCGCAGCACGGTGATCCGTTGTTGCGGCCAGACGCGCTGGACGCGCTGCGCGACCTGGTGATCCCGGCCGCGACCCTCATCACCCCAAACCTTGGCGAGGTCCGGCTATTGGTCGGTGCCGACGTCCGGACGGTGCAGGACATGCGCGACGCGGCCCGGGCGCTGCACGCGCTCGGGCCGGCGTGGGTGCTGGTCAAGGGCGGTCATCTCGCCGACGCCGAGGCCCGCGACGTGCTCTTCGACGGGCACACGTTCTACGAGCTGGCCTCGCCGCGGACCAAGACCGCGCACACGCACGGTTCCGGCGACACGCTCGCTGCGGCGATCACCGCGGGGCTGGCCTGCGGGCTTGACATGCTGAGCGCGGTGCGGCAGGGCAAACGGTTCATCACCGGCGCGGTGGCCAATTCGTTCCCCCTCGGTGCGGGGTTGGGGCCGGTCGGTCACTTCTGGCGCCTGCGCGACTGGCCCGACGGTTGAGTCAGGCTCGAGACAGACACCGGGCGAACGCCGCCGCCGCGGCGCCTGGGTCCTCGGCCTCGGTGATCGCGCGCACTACGACCACCCGCGTCGCGCCCAACGCGAGCACCTGCTCCAGTCTCTGCACCGATTCGATCCCACCGATCGCGAACCACGGAGGTCCGGCAACCCGCTGGGCGGCGTGCGACACCAGTTCCGGTCCCGCGGCAGGACGACCCGGCTTCGTCGGCGTCGCCCACACCGGGCCGGCGCAGTAGTACGCGACGTCATCCTGCGTCCGGGCCGCATCGGCTTGCGCCCGCGTGTGCGTGGAGAGCCCGATGGCCACGTCCCGCCCGACGATCGTGCGGGCCACCGGCACCGGCAGGTCGTCCTGGCCGAGATGGAGAATCGGCGCGCCGACGGCGACCGCCACGTCTGCGCGGTCGTTGACGGCGAACAGCTTGCCGTGACGTGCCGCCGCGGCAGCCACGATTTCCAGCGCCGCCATCTCCTGCCTGGCCTCGAGCCCCTTCTCCCGGAGCTGGACGACATCGACACCGGACGCGAGGACCCGGTCGAGGAACTGCGCGAGGTCACCACGGTCTGCTCGGGAGTCGGTGCACAGGTAGAGGCGAGCGTCATCGATCGTCGGCACGGCGCCAGCGTAGGGTGGTCACCGCACGGGAGCTCGCCGCGGTGCGGGCTGAGAGGGCAGCAGCCGACCGTCGAACCTGATCCGGGTAATTCCGGCGCGAGGGAGCAGATGACCCCACACACCGATGTCGTTGTCATCGGCTGCGGCATGATCGGCGCCGCGGTCGCGTGGAGATGCGCCCAGCGCGGCCTGACCGTGACGGCGATCGACCCGGACCCGACTCGGGGCGCCTGGTACGCCGCCGCGGGGATGCTGGCACCGATCACCGAACTGCACTACACCGAGACTTCCCTGCTCCGGCTCAGCCTGGACTCCCTGTCCCGCTATCCCAGCTTTGCCGCGGAGCTCTCGGACGCGACGGGAATCGACACCGGCTTCCGTGAATGCGGAACGGTGTTCGCGGCCTGGGACGGTGCGGACCTCGCAGCCGTGCGCGACCTGCACGAATTCAGCGTCACCCTCGGCCTGAACTCGCTCCTGCTGAGCGGGGCAGAACTGAGAAAGCTCGAGCCGGGATTGGCCAGCGGCATTCCCGGAGGCGTCTACACCCCCGACGACCACCAGGTGGACCCGCGGCGGCTGCATGCGGCGCTGGTGAGCGCCGGCCAGCGAGCGGGTGTCGCCTCGATCCGCGACAGCGCCGCGGTGGTCCTGCGCGGCGATAGCGCCGCCGGTGTCCGACTCGCTGGCGGCGACCTCATCAGCGCGACGACGACTGTGATCGCGGCCGGCGCCTGGTCGGCGGTGGTGGGCGGTGTGGCACCGCACGTGTGCCCTCCGGTTCGCCCGGTAAAGGGCGCGACGCTGCGGCTGCACCTCCGCTCGGACACTCGTGTCGGCCACGTGCTCCGCGGCCTGGTCAAGGGCAATCCGGTCTATGCGGTGCCCAGACACGATGGTGAGCTGGTCATCGGGGCCAGCAGCGAGGAGGCGGGCTTCGACCAGACGCCGCGTGCAGGCGCAATCTACGAGCTGCTGCGTGACGCCCAGGCGTTGCTGCCGGAATTGAGCGAGGCGTCCTTCGACCAGGTCACCACGCGGCTGCGGCCCGGCTCCCCCGACAACGCGCCATTGATCGGCGAGGCAGGTCCCGGCGGCCTGATCTGCGCTACCGGGCACTACCGCAACGGCGTGCTGCTCGCACCGCTCACCGCCGATGCGGTCGCCGAGCTCGTCGTCAGCGGATCGCCACCGGAATGCATCCGCGACTTTGCCCCGACCCGCTTCCGGCCGGTGGTGCCCGCGTGAACATCGAGCTGAACGGATCACCCGCGCAGGTGCCGGACGGCATCGTGCTCAACCAGTTGATCGAGGACGTGGCCGGGGCCACCCGGGGCAGCGCCGCCTCAGTGGACGGCATCGTGGTGCCGCGCAGTGAGTGGCAAACCTGCGTGGTGCGCGCCGGGCAATCCATCGAGCTCATCACCGCTGTCCAGGGGGGCTGAGGTGCTCGAGGACCCGTTCGTCATCGCCGGCGTGACCTTGTCGTCGCGGCTCATCCTCGGCACGGGCGCAGCGCCGAGCCTGCAGGTGGTGGACGACGTACTGACCGCCGCCAACCCGGCGATGTGCACCGTCGCCATGCGGCGCCTGGATCCCGGCAATAGCGGGTCGATCCTGGACGTCCTGGACCGACACGGGGTCCGGATCCTGCCGAACACCGCGGGCTGCCGCACCGCGGCAGAGGCCGTCAAGACTGCGCTGCTGGCGCGTGAGGCTCTGGAAACGGACTGGGTCAAGCTCGAGGTCGTCGCGGACGACCACACGCTGCTGCCCGATCCCATCGAACTCCTCGACGCAGCACACGCGTTGGTCGCCGCGGGTTTCACCGTGCTGCCGTATACGAACGACGACCCCATCCTGGCGCGCCGACTCCAGCAGGCGGGCTGCGCGGCGGTGATGCCACTGGGTTCGCCGATCGGCAGCGGGCTGGGCATCCGCAACCGTCACAACATCGAACTGATCGTGGATGAGGCGGAGGTGCCGGTCATCCTGGACGCGGGTATCGGCACTGCCTCGGACGCGGCACTGGCCATGGAGTTGGGCTGTCACGCCGTGCTGCTGGCCTCCGCGGTGACCCGCGCTCAGGACCCCGTACAGATGGCGCAGGCGATGGCCGCGGCGGTTCACGCCGGTCGCCTCGCTCATCGGGCCGGACGGATTCCGCGCCGCTTCCACGCACGTGCCTCCTCGCCCACCCACGGAATGCCTCTGCTGTGACCGCCCGTCCCGCTGCCCGCTCCGCTCGCCTGCTGCTCCCCCCGAACCTGCCGTGCCGCCCGAACCTGCCATGCCGCCCGAATCTGCCATGCCGCCCGAACCTGCCGCCTCGCCGAAATCTAGGAGACCAATGAGCATCGACGCCCCTGTCAGACCCGTCACCGGTGCGGAGCCCGGGCTGCGTCTGGTCGACCCGCAGCCACGCAGCCTGGGCACCTTCGACATGGTGGCCCTGTGGGGCAACCTCGGCGTCAGCCTCCTCGGCCCAACCGCGGCACTGTTCGTGCTGGCTCCGACCGCGACCGGTGCGCCTATGTCGCTGATCGCAGCCTTCACCGCGGTCGTCATCGGATCGATTCTGGGCACCCTGCCCGTGGCCCTCAGTGCCCTCGCGGGGGCGCGGACCGGAAGCCCCGCGATGGTGCTGCTGCGCGGCCTTTTCGGGGCGCGCGTGTCGTACCTGCCCACCGTGCTGAACCTGCTGCAGTGCCTGGGTTGGGGGGTGTTCGAACTGGTGGTCATCTCGACCGCGGCCGAGCAACTGCTCCCGTGGAAGGTGCGCTGGCTGTACATCCTCATCGGTGGCGTGCTGACCACCGTCATGGCGCTTCGCCCGCTCGGCGTGGTGCGCACGCTGCGTCGCTACGCATTGGCGGCCGTGGTCGTCGCGAGCGTGTTCTTCCTGGTGGAGTTCGCCCGCCATCCGTTGCCGGGGCTCACCCACGGGTCGTGGCGGGGCTTCTGGCTGGCCACCGACGCGGTGATCGCGGTATCGATCTCGTGGGTCCCACTGGCCGCGGACTACACCCGCCACGCCCGCTCGGGCAGGGCGGCGTTCGCCGGGTCCATGCTGGGCTACTCCATGACCCAGATCGCGTACTACACGTTGGGGCTGCTCGCCTTCTCGACGATCGTGCACGCCGACGACGTGAACCACTCACAACTGTTCAAGGCGTTCATCGCGCTGCCGCTGGGCTGGCTGCCGTTCGCAATCCTGGTGCTGCGTGAACTGGACGAGTCCTTCACCAACGTCTACTCCACCGCGGTGTCGGTGCAGAATCTGCGGCCACTGGCCGACCGGCGAGTGCTGGCCATCGTCGTGGGAGCCGTGGCCACCGTGGGTGCCCTCGGCCTGGGCATCGGGGACTACCAGAATTTTCTGTATCTGCTGGGCTCGGTGTTCGTGCCGATGTCGGCGGTATTCGTCGTCGACTACTTCTGCCTCGGCGGCCACCGGCACTGGGACGACTCGAGCCGCGCACCGGCACGCTGGTCGATGCTGATCGGGTGGGCGGCAGGGTTCGTCGTCTACCAACTGATCAATGCCGTCTCGATATCGTGGTGGCATCAATTCTGGGCCGACGTGGACGACTGGCTTCACTTCACCCCTGCATCGTGGATGAGTGCGTCGATCCTGTCGTTCGCGGTCGCAGCGCTGGTGACGGTGCCGGTGGGCTTGGCGACTCGCCACCGCGCCACCGCAGGGGCTGGGAAGGAGACCGTGTGCTGATCCTCCCGGAGGTCGCCGAGGCTCTCCAGGCGGGTGCGCCAGTGGTTGCGCTGGAGAGCACGATCATCAGCCATGGTTTGCCGCGCCCGGACAACCTAAGGATCGCCCGCGAGATCGAGGCCGCAGTACGCGCCCACGGCGCTGTCCCCGCGACGATCGCGGTGCTCGACGGCGCCGCGTGCATCGGCTTGGATGACGATGCCCTCGCGCGGGTGGGCGGGGATGACGCAGTGGCGAAGGTCAGCGTCCGCGACCTCGCCACGATCGCCGCGCAGGGTGGTGTCGGTGCCACGACGGTGGCCGCCACCGCGCACCTGGCGGCGCGGGCAGGGATCGAGGTGTTCGCGACTGGTGGGATCGGCGGTGTGCACCGCCAGGCGCGTGACACCTGGGACGAATCCGCGGACCTGTCGGCGCTCTCGCGCACCCGGGTGCTGGTGGTCTGCGCCGGGGTGAAGTCGATCCTCGACGTCCCCGCCACGTTGGAGCGGCTTGAGTCACTCAATATCGGCGTCCTCGGGTATCGCACCGATCGCTTCCCTGGGTTCTATCGCGCCGACTCCGGCTTCGGCGTGGACTGGCGGGTCGACTCACCGACGGAGGTGGCGCAGATCCTGCGCGCCCGCAAGGAGCTCGGCACTGACAGCTACGGGCTCGTGCTGGCGAATCCGATCGCGGCCGGGGACGAACTCGACGCCGATCTGCACGACCGCGTGCTCTCCGCCGGGCTCGCCGCCGCCGATGTCCGCGGAGTTCGCGGCAAGGACGTCACTCCATTCCTGCTCGACTTCTTCCACCGCGAGACGCAGGGCGCCTCGCTGGACGCGAACGTCGCCCTGGTTCTGGCCAATGCCCGACTGGCCGCCCAGGTGGCGGTTGCGCTGAGCCGGGCGGGTACCCCGGGGTGACAGAGCCTGGCGTGGTGTGCCTCGGCGATGTGATGGTCGACGTCGTCGCCCATCTCCGAGGTCCTATCGAACCGGGATCCGACCGTCCAGCCAAGATCGAGCTGCGGGGAGGTGGCTCAGCGGCGAACACCGCGGCGTGGCTTGCCTTCGCCGGCATACGGACAGCGCTCATCGCACGGGTCGGCGACGACCCGCTCGGGATCTGGTCTCGAGCCCTTCTCGGCGCTGGTGTGCACGCCCCGCTCAGCACGGACCTGTCGCTGCCGACCGGGACGTGCATCGTGCTTGTCGGTCCGGACGGCGAGCGAACGATGGTCCCCGATCCGGGCGCGAACGCGTCGTTATGTCCGTCAGATGTTGATGCGGCGCTGCTCACTGCCCCAGGTCATCTGCACGTCTCCGGTTACGCGCTGTTCGGCGAGGCCGCGCAGGCCGCGCTACATGCGATGGCGCTCGCGCGCTCGAGCCAGATGACAGTGTCGGTCGGTGCGGCGTCCGCGGCCCCGCTGCGAGCCCTGGGGGCCGCCAAGTTCTTCGAGCTCGTCGGCGATGACGTGCTCCTGGTCGCCAATCAAGACGAGGCACGGGTCCTGACGAACCGCGACGACCCCGCCCAGGCTGTCCGGGCCCTCAGCGCCCGCGTCGGGAGGGCGATCGTGACCTGCGGTGTCCACAGCGCATTGTGGAGTAGTGCGGGCCAGGCGCCGCTACAGTCACCCGCCGAGCCGGTGGTCGTCCGCGACACCACTGGAGCCGGCGATGCCTTCATTGCCGGCGTTTTGGGCGCCCTGCTGGCGGGAGGCGACCCGCGCGTTGCGCTGGCGACCGGGCACAAGCTGGGCGCCCAGGCCTGCCTGGTGACCGGCGGCCGGCCGCCCACCGCCGATCATCCGTAGCTCAAGCCGGTACCAGTCAGGATGACTACCAGAGCGACCGGCGATGCCCGGACCGAACTCACCGTCAGCCCGAAGGGAAGACGCAGCAGAGAAACCGGAAGCTTGAACACTGCCGCAAGTGCGTCCACGATGGCCGGCGCGGAGATCGGGCTGCCGTCGACAGATACCTGAGGGTTGACGAAGCTGAGGACGTTGTCGGGCGAGACGTGCACCTGCGCGGAGACCGCCCCGGAGACCGTTTGCCCCAGAACGGCCGTCGAGGCGGTTGCCGCGATTCGTCCGGTCCCGTCCGACGTCGCGCCGCCATACCCGATACGGACGCCGAGAGTGCTCGTCAGCGCGGCGTAGGTGATGTCGGCGGTCGCGCTGGCACTGTCGATGCGGACGGCCGAGAATGACTTCGCCAGATGAACCTCGTGCAGGGCGACGGACAGCCGCGCGATCTGCAGGGTGCGCCCCTGCGCGCCCGCGGCGAAGTCCCGGACGGTCACATCAACCTCATTGACCTTGCGCGCAGCCAGTTGGGTGAGGAAAGGGAATCCCCGGATGCTCACCGATGGGGTGTGGCTCAGGTGCTGCGAGGATTGGATATGGGTGGCCAACTCATGGTCGGCGACCGCGACCGCAATCCGGTCCACGGCGATGGCGACTGCGACCAGTGTGAGGATGCTGACGAGCGTGACCGGGAGCAGTCGCCGCCGGCGCCGCCTATGACGCAACGGTCCTGAGGGCGGGTGGGTGACCATCCCTCGATCCTCGCATTGGAGACTCGCACCATGTCCGACAAACCCGACCAGGTGGTGATCGAGCGTTTCGTCCGGCACGGTTTCGCGCGCCGGCCCGCACAGACAGTCGTTGAGGCGACGCGGCTCACCACCGCGATTCAGGCGCAGGAGCCGGCCGCAGCACGCCTTGGTGTGCGCGCGCGCTCCGCCGGGACGACCGAGGCGGACGTGCTTGCCGCCATCGAGACGGACCGGTCAGTGGTGCGCACCTGGCTGATGCGAGCCACGATCCATCTGGTGGCCGCGAGCGATGTGCGGTGGCTTACAGCCTTGCTCGGCCCGGCGTTCGCCCGCAAGTTCCGCAAGCGCTGGATCGACCTTGGCCTGACCGAGGAAGTCCTCGCCGGCACAGCGCAGGCGTTGCCGGACGTCCTATCCGCGGGGCCGCTGACCCGCCACGAGATCATGGCCGGACTGTGTGATCACGGTATCGCCATCGACGGCGCCGACGAGTCTGCGGCCCACGTACTGCTGCATGCCACCGGGCTGGGTCTGGTGTGCCGTGGGCCAGAGCGCGGACGGGATGCGACGTTCGCGCTGCTCGATCAATGGGTTCCCGAGGGCGGAGACGGGCCTCGAGGCGACGAGGCGTTAGCGCTGCTGGCGCGGCGATTCTTCCAGGCGTTCTCGCCGGCGACGGCTGCGGACTTCACCACGTGGTCGGGGCTGGCGTCCACCGCCGCGATCGCTCTGATCCGGGACGAGCTGACAAGTGTCGAGGTGGCGGGCCGGGCCGCCTACTCGCTCGGTGTTTCGCAGCCGCAGCGCGGTGTGCGCCTGGTGCCCGGCTTCGACAACTTCCTGGTCGGCTACCGCGATCGGGACCTGATCATCGATCCGGCTCTGCGCGATCGCGTGTTTCTCGGTGGCATCATCCGTCCGACCGTCCTGCGTGATGGCCGCGTCATCGGTACCTGGCGACTGTCCCGAAAGGCGAGACGGGCGGAGATCGAGGTCACTTACTTCGCCCCGATCAGCAGAGCCCTGCGCATCGCAGTCGATGCAGAGGGCGCGGACATCGAACGCTTCATCGGCCAGCCGACCGACATGCGACAGTCGGGCTGACCGTCCGCAGGAATCAGCGCCCCACCCCGGCGGCATCCATGCCGCGCAGCTCACGCTTGAGGTCGTTGATCTCATCTCTGAGACGGGCAGCCAGTTCGAACTGCAGTTCGCGCGCCGCACCCATCATCTGGTCGTTGAGCTGCTGGATGAGGTCGGCCAGCTGCGCACGCGGCATCTCGCTGACGTCCACCCCGCCGCCGGCGTGTGCCCCCACGCCCAGGACTCCCGGTGAGGTGCCGCGCCCTGCGCGCCCGGGAACCGTCGACTTTCCCCTCGACTGCGAGCGACCGGATCCGCCCATCGGGGTCGAGCCCAGCAGCTCCTCGGTATCGGCTGCCTCGCGGGCGAGCATGTCCGTGATGTCCGCGATCCGCTTGCGCAGCGGCTGCGGATCCACCCCGCGAGCGAGGTTGTAGGCCACCTGCTTATCGCGGCGCCGGTTAGTCTCGTCGATCGCCGTCTGCATCGACGGGGTGATCTTGTCCGCGTACATGTGCACCTGGCCGGACACATTGCGTGCCGCCCGGCCGATGGTCTGGATGAGCGAGGTCCCCGACCTGAGGAAGCCCTCCTTGTCGGCGTCGAGGATCGAGACGAGTGACACCTCCGGCAGATCCAGCCCCTCACGCAGCAGGTTGATCCCGACGAGGACGTCGAACTCGCCGAGCCGAAGCTCTCGCAGGAGTTCGATCCGGCGCAGCGTGTCGACCTCCGAATGCAGATAGCGGACTCGGATACCCAGTTCCAGCAGGTAGTCGGTGAGGTCCTCAGACATCTTCTTCGTCAGCGTGGTCACGAGCACGCGCTCGTTGCGGGCGGCGCGCTCGCGAATCTCATGCACGAGGTCATCGATCTGGCCCTTCGTCGACTTGACCACGATCTCGGGATCAATGAGCCCGGTCGGCCGGATAACCTGCTCTACGAACTCCCCCTTCGTCCGACCCATCTCGTAGTTGCCCGGCGTCGCGGACATGTACACCGTCTGGCCGATCCGCTCGACGAACTCCTCGAACTTCAGCGGTCGATTGTCCATTGCCGACGGCAAGCGGAACCCGTGCTCGACGAGCATTCGCTTGCGCGACATGTCCCCCTCGTACATGCCGCCGGTCTGCGGGACGGTCACGTGGGACTCATCCACGATGAGCAGGAAATCCTCCGGAAAATAGTCCAGCAGGCAGTTGGGGGCGCTCCCCCGCTCGCGTCCGTCGATGTGCAGCGAGTAGTTCTCGATGCCTGAACAGAAGCCGACCTGCCGCATCATCTCCACGTCATAGGCGGTGCGCATCCGCAGCCGCTGCTCCTCGAGGAGCTTGCCCTGGGCGTTGAGTTCGGCCAGCCGGTCGGCAAGCTCCCGTTCGATACCGCGGATGGCTCGCTCCATTCGCTCTGGACCCGCCGCGTAGTGGGTCGCAGGGAACACGAACACCTCCTCGACCTCGCGAATGACTTCTCCGGTCAGGGGGTGCAGGAAGTAGAGCCGCTCGATCTCGTCGCCGAACATCTCGACTCGGATCGCCAACTCTTCGTACACCGGGAAGATCTCGACAGTGTCCCCACGGACGCGGAAGGTGCCACGGGTGAACGACAGGTCGTTGCGCGAGTACTGAACGTTCACCAGGTCACGCAGAATCCGTTCGCGCTCGATCCGTTGCCCGACGCTCAGGCGAACCGAGCGATCGACATACTCCTGCGGCGTGCCCAGGCCGTAGATGCACGACACCGTAGCGACCACCACCACGTCCCGGCGGGTCAACAACGACATCGTGGCCGAGTGCCGCAGGCGCTCGACCTCGGAGTTGATCGATGAGTCCTTCTCGATATAGGTGTCGGTCTGCGGGATGTAGGCCTCGGGCTGGTAGTAGTCGTAGTAGCTCACGAAGTACTCCACGGCGTTGTTCGGCAGCATCTCCCGCAGTTCGTTCGCCAGTTGCGCCGCGAGGGTCTTGTTGGGCGCCATGATGAGAGTGGGGCGCTGGAGCTTCTCGATGAGCCACGCAGCGGTGGCCGACTTGCCGGTACCTGTCGCCCCGAGCAGCACGATGTCCTGTTCGCCGGACGCGATTCGATTCTCGAGATCCTCTATGGCCGCCGGTTGGTCGCCAGAGGGTTCGAAGTCCGAGATGACCTCGAACTTTCCACCGGTCGGAACGATGTCACTATGCACGCGCATGACCCAACGGTACGAGGTGGGTCTGACACGCAGTGCATGATGCTGTGCATGACGTGGGAGCCGGTCGAGTTCGTCGACCACGGAGGAGACCCGATCCGCGAACCTGACAGGGTCGACCTGCGCACCCACGACTGGCTGGGAGCGCTGCTCGGGCGTCCGGCGGCGATCCTTGGCTGGACTCTGGCGGGGGCCCTCGCGCTGTTCGCACCGTTCGAGACCGAGTACTCCACCTCGTACACAGGCGCCGACCTGCCCCCGCAACGAGCCGACATCGACGGCTGGGGCCGGACGACCGGGGTGGGCGTGGGCCAGATCTTCGGGCACCCCGCCCGGGTCGGCATTGCCCTCGCCGTCGTTGCCGCCGCGGTCCTCGCTCTGGTGATCGCCGCCGTCATCGACGGCCGGGGCGCAGGGCGCCTGGACCCCGCGCTGAGGGTCGGCTCCGGTGTGGTCGTCGGACTGTTCGTGGGGGTGAACGCCCTCACCTGGCTGCTCATCGACGCCGCCGGGTCGCAGGTCGACGCCGCCAACCGGCTGGCGGCCGGGCTGGGGCAGAACCCCGGTTCCGCGGACACCGCGTCGGCGATGGCGACACTTCAACTCAGATTGGGGGTCGGTCCCTGGCTGGGCACGGCGGCAGCGGTGAGCGCGGTCGCGGCCACGCTCGTCTTCTGCCGCCGCGATGCACCGGGTCGGCGTCGCGCCCAGCCCTGGTCAAGCTCTTCAAAACGGGCATCTGGCAAGGTGGACGAGGCAACAGAAGTCCTGGGCCCACCAGCGCAGAAATGAGCCGACTTGGCATCCGAACCGTCATCCACCTACCGGCTCCAGATTCGCCCGTCCTTTGATCTGCACGCTGCCGCGGCCGCCTGCGACTACTTGGCAACCCTGGGCACCGGTGCCGTCTATCTC
>JALYIS010000189.1 GCA_030775705.1 Actinomycetota bacterium | reverse complement strand
CTTCTGTCCTGCCGGGAGATTTACCCCGGGCGTCGAGCCCAGCTCCTCGCCATGGCACCTGGCGGAACGGCACCTGGCGGTCAGAGGTGCCCACCATGTTCACCGAGGTCCGCCTGCTCCGCGCGGCCGGCCGCGTCGCGCATCTCGAATGCATCGGTGGCCCAGTCCCCTACCTCGCGGGCGACATCGCGCACCGCGCCGGTGACGATGGTGGCGATGCGCCCGACGTGCGTCGCGGCCGACTCAGTCAGTACCTGCATGGTGTCCTTGCCGATCTCGAACCTGCCGACCATTGGTGACCCTTCTCGATGTCTCGTCACACCGACGCTATGCGGCGACCGGAACCCTGTCCGCCACTAAGGTATCGGCCGCCGGGGGCGTCGACTTTGCAGCGCCACCGATCGGCAGCGCCAGGCGGAAGATCTTCGCCCAGGTCGAGCCGAGCTGCCTGGACAGCCGGCCGCTGTTGTAGGGCAGGCCGTACTTCTCACACAGCGCCTTGACCTCGCCAGCGATCTGGGGGTATCGCCGAGCGGGCAGATCGGGGAACAGGTGGTGTTCGATCTGATGTGACAGGTTGCCCGACAGGATGTGGAACAGCTTGCCGCCGGTGATGTTCGCCGAACCCATCATCTGGCGCATGTACCACTGGCCGCGAGTCTCGCTCTCGGTCTCCTCCTGCGTGAACGTGGCCACGCCGGACGGGAAGTGTCCGCAGAAGATGATCGAGTACGCCCAGATGTTGCGCACCAGGTTCGCGGTGGCGTTTGCGGTTATAGTCGACAGGAACAACGGTCCGGTGAGGGCAGGGAAGAGCACGTAGTCCTTCAGCGTCTGGCGGCCGGCCTTCTTGGCCATTCCCTTGCGCAGCTGCGAGGTGTCGGACCACTTCGTCTTGCGACTGATCAGGTTCTCGGCCTCCAGGTCGTGCAGCATCACGCCGTACTGGAAGAACATCATCAGGGCGAACGCATACACCGGGTTGCCGAGGTAGTACGGGTTCCACTTCTGCGACTCGTCCATGCGGAGGATGCCGTAGCCGATATCGCGGTCCTTATCGAGAATGTTCGTGTACGTGTGATGCATGTAGTTGTGCGAGTGCCGCCACTGGTCACCCGGGCATGCGGTGTCCCACTCGAACATCTTCGAATTGAGGGCCGGATCACGCATCCAGTCGTATTGACCGTGCATCACGTTGTGCCCGATCTCCATGTTGTCGAGAATCTTGGACAGCGAGAGGGCAGCGACGCCGGCCAGCCAGAAGGGCGGCAGGAAGCCGAGATAGAGCGACCCGCGGCCGGTGACCTCGAGCCCGCGTTGCCACTTGATGATCTTGTAAATGTAGTCGCGGTCTTCCTGGCCGAGATCGTCGACGACGCGCTGGCGGATGGCGTCGAGTTCGCGGCCGAGTTCGTCGATCTGGTCCAAGGTGAGGTTGCTGGGATTGGTGGTTGTCATGAGTGTCTCCTGGTGATCGAGGTGGGCGATCAGATGTCGAGTGCGACGTCGCCGACCGGGACGTTGATGCACAGCTGCACCTCGACGTCGGGGTCGCTGTCGAGTTCTCCGCTGCGGACGTTGCGGGTGCACCCGCTGGTCTTGACCTGGGTGCAGGAGAAGCAGATACCCATCCGGCAACCGAACTCGGGTGTGAGCCCGGCCGCCTCGGCCTGCTCCAATAGGGTGGAGCCGCTGTTCGCCGCGGTTGCGACGCTGCGATTGAACGTGATTGTGCCGGTGGCCTGCCCTTCGTCGGCGACGAACGGGGCCGGCGCGAAGTCCTCGGTGTGCAGCCGGTCGGAGATCCCGTTCGCATCGAATACGGCCCGAACCGACGCCATCAGCGGCGCCGGACCGCACAGGAAGGTCTGCGCATCCTCGTCCGCGTGCCAGGGCGCCGCGGCATCCAGGTGCTCCTGACCGAAGAACCCGTGCAGGTCGCCAAAGGTCTGCTGGTCGGTGTAGGCGAGCATCAACCTCACGTTCGGATGGGCATCCGCGATGGCGCGCAGATCGTCTCGATAGCTGACGTCGGACTCGGTGTAGCCGTAGTGCAGGAAGCTGATGTCGCCGCGGTAGCCCTCGTCACACAGGGTGCGCAGCATCGACAGCACCGGCGTGATGCCGCTGCCTCCACTGACCAGCAGCACCTTGCCTGGACGGATGTCAGGCAGCCGGAAGGTGCCAGCTGCTTGCGAGAGCCCGAGGACGAGGCCTGGCGCGACGTTGGCGTGCAGGTGCTGCGACACCAAGCCCTGGGGATGGGCCTTGATGGTGATCTCGATGCGGCCGTCCGAGCGCAGGGCTGAACAGGCCGGGGAGTAGCACCGGGTGCGGCGCACACCGTCGATCTCGACGGTGATCTGGACGAACTGGCCGGCCTGGAACCCCCGCCAGTGCCGTGTCGGGCGCAGGGTGAGAGTGACCGTATCGCCGGTGGAACGGCGGACGTCGACGACCTCGGCACGCATCTCGCGCACGGTCAGCATCGGATTGACCAGTTCCAGGTAGCGGTCGACGCCGTGCGGCGTAGCGAGCGCCTCGAACAGGGACAGGGGCGAGAACCGGCGCGATGAAGAGGTCTGGGCCGGGACGTTCGAACGCGTGGCGCGTCGATTCTTCTTGGCTGGCAGAACTGCGGTCATCGGGGCCTCCTTCGCGATGTAGGTGGAACGCAATTTCAGTGCACGTTCGTACACTCAATAGTAGAACGGGATGGGCCTTGCCCTGTCAACCATTGGGTCTCGATAGGTGCGCGAGGTCACTTCGACATCGAAATATGGCGGTAACACGGTGCACGCGCGTACTGTCTAGCCATGTCAGACGCGCGTCGCCGCGACCCTAGCGAGGGCTCGAGCCGGGCGGAGCGCAAGGAGCGCACCCGCCAGAGCCTGCTCGACGTGACGCTGCGGCTCATCGCGCAGCGCAGCCTGTCCAGCATCTCGCTGCGCGAAGTGGCCCGCGATGCCGGCATCGTCCCGACCGCGTTCTACCGACACTTCGAGTCGATCGACTCTCTCGGCGTGGAACTCGTCGACGAGAGCATGCGCCCACTGCGCCAACTGATTCGCGACGCGCGCCGTGGCCAGGCAGCCCACGGCGACATCATTCACGGGACCGTCGCGATCCTTGGCCGACAGGTTCGTGAGCACCCCGATCAGTTCCGCTTCCTCGTTCGGGAGCGTTACGGCGGGGTCACCGCGGTGCGGCGCGCCATCAACACCGAGCTACGCCTATTCACCAGCGAACTCACCGTGGACCTGGCACGGCTCACCGCCGGGTTCGACTGGACCTCGGACGATCTTGAGATGGCCGCCGATCTCATGGTGTCCGCGATGCTCGCCGCCATCATGGAGTTGCTCGAGGTCGACCCTCGACACACCGAGGACGAGCAGCTCATCCTCGACCGGTCCGAGCGGCAACTGCGGCTCATCGCGCTCGGGATGGGCACCTGGCGTAGCAAGCCCTGAACGGGGCAGAGTGCCAGGAGGCTCAGTCGGCCTGCGGCTTGGCCAGGCTTTGGGCGACGTCGTCGATGATCCCCGCGAGCGCGACGTCCAGGCTGGTGACTCCCCCGCAGGCATGGGTTGTCAGTCCGATGTCGACGCGCCGCCAGCGCAGGTCGAGATCCGGGTGATGATCGAGCTCCTCGCATCGTGGCGCCAAGAGCGCGATGAACTCCACAGCGGTCAGGAACCCAGCGAACTCGATCGAACGCGATAGCGACTGAGCCGAGCCTGACCAGCCGGGGGCGAGCCGGCCGATGGCAACGGCCACCTCATGATCGTCGAGCGTGACCGGTACATTTCTCGCCATCCGGACCTCCAGGTTTGTCGTCCGCTCTCCACCGTACTGACCGGCGTATAGCCTCATTTGCGTGACAGATCACCTGGTATGGATCGACTGCGAGATGACTGGCCTCGACCTGCACCGCGATGCCCTGATCGAGATCGCCGTCCTGGTCACCGATGCCGACCTCAACGTGCTCGATGACGGCATAGACATCGTGATCCACACCGGGGACGACGTACTCGGCACGATGGTGCCCTATGTGCGCGACATGCACGCCTCCTCAGGACTGACCGACCTCGTCAGGACCTCTACGGTGACTCTGGGCGATGCGGAGCGGGCCGTACTCGACTACATCCAGAAGTTCGTCCCGGACGCGAGGTCCGCGCCGCTGTGCGGAAACTCCATCGCAACCGATCGTGGGTTCCTGGCACGGGACATGCCCACCCTGGACGCACACCTGCACTACCGCATGGTGGACGTATCATCGATCAAGGAACTGGCCAAGCGTTGGTACCCGCGGGTGTACCAGTCGCAGCCGGACAAGGGCCTGCTGCACCGCGCCCTCGCCGACATCCTGGAGAGCGTGCAGGAGCTCGCCTACTATCGCAGGACGTTGTTCGTGCCGCAGCCTGGACCGACCTTGGACGAGGCGAAGGCGGTCGCCACCGCGATGGTCGACTCACATCCGGGCAGGTAGACTGACCCGGCCCGGTGCGCAGGACGCCGTGGTGGGTGTAGCTCAGCTGGTAGAGCGCCGCGTTGTGGTCGCGGATGTCGCGGGTTCGAGTCCCGTCACTCACCCCAACCGAAGCCCCCGCATCGCGGGGGCTTCGCCATAGAAGGGTGCGCGAAGGAGGTCAGCGGTGAGCGAGACGCAGGAGTTTGCCGACCTTCGGCAGCTGTTCCAAGACGGCCTACTCACCGAAACCGAGCACGCGCAGGCGACCCAGAAGCTGGCCGCCCGGTCACCCGCTGACGGCGGTATGCGGGGACCTGCTCACGGCGGTGGGCCGGCACTGCCGGACCACCCGCCCCGCCGACCGACCGGCAGCCATCGGCGGGCCCGGACGAGTGGACGCCGCCTGCGGACATGGCTCGTGTCGACCGGCGTGTTCGCCCTCGCGTTGGCTCTCGGCGCCCTGATCACGCTGTCGCTGTCGAAGCACTCGACTTCGCCGGCCGCGCGGACCCGGGGGGCGGCAAGCACGGGTGTCTCCACCCCGACGGTCAGCCCACTTCCGGTCCGGACGGGGTCACCCCTGGACCAGGGTGAGGCAGTCAACCTCAACGGTGCCACGGCGACGATCACGGTGTCCGACTTGAAGATCGATTCCCCCAGCCCACGCACAGACACGAAGGGCACCGCATACTCCGTGCAGGTTACGGTGGCGGCGTTGTCGGGCACGTTCCCCCTGGCTCCCGTCAACTTCAGCGCGCAAGCGACTAGCGGCGGCAACTTCGCGGCCCTACCAGCGGGTTCGAACCAGCTCGGCAACGCCGCGCTCAGCGCCGGGCGGCAGCTCCAGGGCCGGATCGAATTCCTCGTCCCGCGGGGACAGCAGATAGCAGCAATCGTCTACACAACCTCCCTGGGCGAGCAACTTGGCTTGTGGTCGGTCGCCTGAAGGCAAGTGCTAAGGTTTCAGGCGCGGCCCACCCCGGTGGGCCGGTGGTTTGTAAGGCGCCGCTAGCTCAACTGGCAGAGCAGTTGACTCTTAATCAACGGGTTCGGGGTTCGAGTCCCTGGCGGCGCACAATGTGATGTCTCGAGACATCGTTGACACCTGTCTCGGGACATAGTTGACACCCTGGTGGTCTAGGTGCGCCAGCGGGCGTAGCGGTCGCGGCCGCTGGGTTGGTAGTCGCGGGTGGGGTCGAGTTCGA
>JALYIS010000188.1 GCA_030775705.1 Actinomycetota bacterium | reverse complement strand
GCTTCCTCATCTCCGAACGTGGTGACGTCAGCGAGCTGACCGGGCCTGCGCCAAGTCGCGGACGGCGCGCTCGAGCGCATAGGGCGCGTGCGCCGCAGCGCCTTTGACATCGGCGTTCAAGGTCGCGACGATGCCAAGCGCCTGGCGCAGTCCCGGTTCCGTCCAGCCGCGCGCCTGGGCCGCCGACTTCTTGACCTTCCATGGCGGCATGCCCAACCTGCGCGCGAGCTCGAACGGGTCGACCCGCCCGGCGGACGCGACGCGCGCGATGGAACGGATCCCGTCGGCCAAGGCATCGGCGATGAGCACCTCGGCGACCCCCAGCGACAGCGCGTGGCGCAGCGTCTCCAGTGCCTCGGGCGTCTTGCCGCCGACAGCCAGGTCGGCGACGGCGAAGCCGGTGACCTCGGCCCGTCCGCGGTGGTACGCGCGCACCAGATCGACGTCGACCCGCCCGCCCGAATCGCTCACCAACTGCGCGGACACGGCGGCCAGCTCCCGCAGGTCGCTGCCCACGGCATCGACCAGCACGGCCAATGCCTCGGGCGAGATGGAGCCGCCGGCCCGCCTGACCTCGGCCCGGACGAAGTCGTGGCGCTCCTCGGCACGGGCAAGTTTGACGCAGGCGACCTCGGGCACTCCGGAGCCGCGCATGAGCTCAAGCAGGGCCTTACCCTTCGCCCCGCCGGCGTGCTGAACCACGATCGTGGTGCCTTCGGTCGGGCTCTCGAGGTACGGGCGCAGGACGGCGAGTGCCGCCGCCCGAACGTCGTGACCGGCTCGAATGACGATCAGCCGTGACTCGCCGAACAGCGACGGTCCAAGCAGCTCGTGCAGCTCCGGCCCCTCCAGTTCCGAGCCGGTGTGCTCGGTCTCGACCACCCCGGGATCGCGGCGCCGGGCGGCGACGCCGACCGCGCTGATGGCCCGCCCGACGAGCAGTTCCTCGTCGCCGACGAGCAGGAACCGATCGAGCTCCAGCGCACCTAGTCCGGGGATGTCGTCAACAGAAATCGTGCGGGAGGGCATGGGTCAATACTGGCACTGCCGTCGATGAGCGCCGAACCGGCTCATCGACGGACGACGACCGTCCCGATGGCGCCGGGGCCGAGATGCGCGCCGATCACCGGCCCGAGTTCGGCTACGTAGAGCTCGCCTAGTCGGGGCAGGGCGGACCGCAGCTGCGCAGCGACCTGCGCCGCACGCTCGTCGGCCACCAGATGATGGACAGCGACGTCCACCGGCCCGACGCCGGCTGACTCGATCGTCAACTGCACCAGGCGGGCGATGGCCTTGGACGACGTGCGTACCTTCTCCAGGGCGACGATCTGGCCTTCGACCATCTGTAGCAGGGGTTTCACCGACAGCGAGGTCGCGAACACCGAGGCAGCCTTGCCGATTCGACCGCCGCGGCGCAGGTATTCGATGGTGTCGACGTAGAACAACGTCCGGGTCCGGTCGACCGTGTCGGTCGCCGCACCCTGCACCTGTGCCGCGGTGGCTCCCTCGCGCGCCAGAACGGCCGAAGCCGCCACCGCGAACCCCAATGCGGCGGCGGTGGAGCGCGAATCCACGACGCGGACCACGCCGTGTTCGAAGTCCTGGGCAGCCAGTACCGCCGATTCCCAGGTGCCCGACAACGCTGCGGCCAGATGGATCGACACCACCCTGGTGGCCCCCGCGTCGAGGCATTCGCGAAAGACCTGCGCGAACTCGGCGGGCGTGGGGCGTGACGTGGTCACCGACTGCTTCCCGACGAGCGCCGCCACGATGTCATGCGACGACGGGTCCAACGCGTCACGCCCATCGATCGACACCCGTAGCGGCACCGAGCGGACGCCGAGCTCGTCGGCCACACCGGGGGGGAGGTACGCGGTCGAATCCGTGACTACCGCGACGCGCGCGCCCGGAGCGGCCATCGATGCCACCTAGATCACGAAGTTGACGAGGCGCCCGGGGACCGCCACGACCCGTTGGGGCGTGCGGCCATCCAGCGCGGCGACGATCCGAGCGTCGCCACGGGCTGCGGCCTCGAGGCCGGCGACGTCGGCGTCGGCAGCCACCTCGATCACCGCGCGCACCTTGCCGTTGATCTGTACCGGGACCTCGATGGTGTCCTCGACGAGCAATGCCGGGTTCGCCTGCGGGAACGGCGCCCGTGCCAGCGACGACTCGTGCCCCAGTCGTGCCCAGAGTTCCTCGGCGACGTGGGGCGCCAGCGGCGCCAGCATCAGCACCAGCGCCTCGGCGACCTCGCGGGGGGCCCTACCGTGCGGGTAGGCCTGGGTGAGCGCGTTGTTCAGCTCGGTGATCCGCGCGATCGAGGTGTTGAAACGCAGCGACTCATAACCCTCCCGCGTCGCGGCGATCGTCTTGTGCAGCTGACGGTTCAGCGCTTCGGAGACCGGGTCGTCGCTGACGTGGGTCTGGCCGCTGTGCTCGTCGACCACGATCCGCCAGATCCGCTGGATCAGGCGGTAGGGGCCGACGATCGCCTTCGCGTCCCAGGGCCGGGACTGCTCCAGGGGACCGCTGAACATCTCGAACAGCCGGAATGTGTCCGCTCCGAAGTTCTCGATGAATTGGTCCGGGGTGATCACGTTCTTGAGACTCTTGCCGATCTTGCCGAACTCCTGGGTGACCTCTTGCTCCCCCAGGAAGAAACGGGTCGTGGTGCCTTCGGTGACCTCGGTGACCTCGGCTGCCTCGACGTAGAAGCCGTCGGTGTTCGTGTAGGCTGGCAGCTGCAGCATGCCCTGGTTGACCAGGCGGTGGAACGGTTCCGAGCTGGACACGTAGCCCAGGTCGAACAGGACCTTGTGCCAGAAACGCGCGTACAGCAGGTGCAGCACCGCATGCTCGACGCCGCCGACATACAGCTCGACACCGCCCAACGGGCGGTCCGCGGTGGGACCCATCCAGTAACGCTCGATCTCGGGATCGACAAGGGCCTCGGAGTTGCCCGGATCGAGGTATCGCAACTCGTACCAGCAGGAGCCGGCCCAGTTGGGCATCGTGTTGGTCTCGCGGCGGTACCGCTTGAGCCCGTCTCCCAGGTCGAGTTCCACGGTGACCCAGTCGGTCAGCCGGCCCAGCGGCGGCTCCGGCGTCGACTCGGCATCTTCGGGCGGGAACGACTTCGGTGAGAAGTCATCGGTGTCGGGCAGCTCGACGGGCAGCATCGACTCGGGCAGCGCGATCGGGCGGCCGGTGTCGTCGTAGACAATCGGGAACGGCTCGCCCCAGTAACGCTGCCGGCTGAACAGCCAATCGCGCAGGCGGTAGGTGACCGCCCGCCGGCCATAGGACTTCTGTTCGAGCAGGTCGAGGATGGCGAGCTTGGCTTCGTCGATGTGCAGCCCGTTGAGGCTCAACCCTGAGAC
>JALYIS010000187.1 GCA_030775705.1 Actinomycetota bacterium | reverse complement strand
CGTCCACCTCGTGCGGCGCACTCTCCCCGATGCTGACCGTGATCGCATTCTCGTCGGGACCGGGAGGCTCCAGATCGGCGAACTGCGAGGCGAGCAAGGCAGGCGGCATGAAGTGGCCATGCCGGGTCGCCAGCCTGCGACCGATCTGCGCGCGGGTCCCCTCGAGGTAGACGAAGACGACGTGCTCGCCACGCAGGACGTCGCGATAGCTGCGTCTGAGGGCGGAGCAGGTGATGATCGCCGGACGGTCGGTGCTCGTGTGGTCGGTGATCCAGCTCGCCACCCTGGCCAGCCAGGGCCAGCGGTCGGCATCGGTCAGCGGCTGCCCCGACGCCATCTTCTCGATGTTGGCCGCCGGATGCAGCTCGTCGCCCTCCTGCAGGTCCCAGCCCAGGCGGGTGGCGAGCAGGTCGGCCACCGTCGATTTGCCACAGCCGGACACGCCCATCACGACGACTACCAGATGGCCCCGCTTCACCTCATGGACCTCAGAATGTGGTGGCCGGAGCATCTGAACCATCCTGGCAGAAGAGAGCGCCGCGAATTCGATAGGTCCTCGTCCGTCGGAACGAATAGGGGGCGGCGACACCGCTCGTCTGCGGGGGCAGGACTTCTCGCCTCTTGTTTCCTGGTGTGGATCATCCGGGCTAGCTCGCGTTCGAGTCGCGGGTGGGTCCTAGCGCTGCTACGTTTCCGGCAGACGCGACATTCCGTCCCTCCTGAAAGTTGGACACACCATGCGATTAAGAGATGCCGCCGCTCTGGTGTGCTCTGGGGTCCTTGCCGTGGGTGTCGCGGCGGTTGTGGTCGGCTCATCGGTGACGGCCAGTGCCACCCCGACAGCAGCCCAGTCCTGTCAGACGGCTACCTACACCCTGACCTCGACTCCGAGCTCCCCGAATGGCTGGGCGACAGAGGACGGGGCGCCAGCCTACGTCGCAGACCCGAACGCGATCCATGGCAGCGGGGAACTGGAATACCAGACGCCGAACGCCTTCGGGGCGGGGTCGAAGCAGAACTACTTCCACACCACCTCGCGTACCCCCCTGTTGGGGCTGCAAGGGCTCGGCTACTCAGTGCGCAATACGGGCGGCCCTGTCGCGGCCTATGACCTGGAAGCGTTCACCACAGGCGAGGGAACTTCTGGCTACACCACGTTCGTGTGGGAACCGGGCAACAACGGCCACCCTGTGGTCGGTGACGGCACCTGGAGCGTCTACACCAACATCGAGACGGGCAACTGGTGGAGCACGCACATAAGCTCGGGCATCGGCAGCCAGGCGGACCCGCAGCCACTCGCCTACTTTGAAGGTCTCTACCCCGGGGCGAAGACGTTGCAGTATGGAGTCGGTCAAGGCCGTAACAACGCCGGCTCAGATTCCTTCGTCGATGACGTCCGGTTCCTCTGCGGCGCGACGAACTTCGAACCCGCTTGCACGACAACGATCACCGGCACCCACACTTCGGTGGTCGTCACTCGCGGCACGACCTGCCTTGTCAACGCCACCATCACCGGCGGTATCTCCGTTGCGCGCGGCGCGGCTCTGGACGTGAAGAACAGCACCGTGAACGGGTCGATCTCCGCTGGATCACCGGCCGGTATACAAATTTGTGGCAGCACCACCGGGAGCATCGCCGTCAGCGGGGCTAGCGGCTACGTCCGCATCGGCGACCCGACCAACCAGTGCGCACCAAACACCATCAACGGCGGACTCACCGCCGTCGGCAACCACGCCGGCGGCACCATCTCCGGGAACACCATCACCGGCAGCTGGACCATCACCGCCAACACCCCACCGTTCATCGTGAGCGGCAACCACCACTAGCCCCGGTGCGCCTTTTCGACATAGTCGATGAGGCGCGAACCGGGTGGTGGGAGCGGTGTCTCGTTCGGGGGTTAGCGGGCGTGCCGGGGACGGCCTGGTGTCGGCGTGCGGAGGTCTGACCAGTGCTTTGGGCGGGTCAGCCATGCTGGAACGGTCGTCCCACTGTCGCCAACCGCCGCGTCGAGCTGGGGTTGGGTGAGGAACAGGCTGGTCAGCAGGTGTGCTCCGCGGAGGTCGGCACCGCGTAGATCAGCGCCCAGCAGGTCTGTTCTGCTCAGATTGGCGTCCCGTAGATCCGTGCCGAGCAGGTAAGCCCCGCGCAGGCTGATGCCGTGCAGGTCCGCGCCGTGCAGCTCCGCGCCGATCAGGTCGTCGCCGATCCGGTCGCGACCCCGACCGGGAACGTCGGCTCGCAGCGCCTCACTCACCGTGGCCAGCAACGGGCCGACCTGCGCGCGATGAGCCGCTGGTTCGAGCAGCTCGAGGTCGTGGGCGGGGGCGTCGATGAAGCCGCGATTCTGGACCTGGGCCTGGGCCACCTCCTTGCGCAAGGGACCATCCGGCAAGGCTGCAACGGCCTCTGCCAGGTACCACGCAAACTCCTTCAGCTGCCGCATAATGTTGAACACCGCGAACATCGACGCTGCAATCTCCGGCGCCTGCCGCCAGTCCTGACCATCGAAGGTCACCCGCACGACGTGTGGTCCCGCTCCGAAGCAGTCGAAGACGGTGCAGCCCGGAAAGCCCCGCTCGCGCAAGTTGGCGTGGATGCCGCAGCTGAAGTCGGAACTGAGGTTGAGGCACGCGCGCCCAGCTGGCTTGTCAATGGCGAAGTCCGCTGACTTGGCGAACGCGGGGGCCACGCAGCACAAGCCCTGGCAGCGGGAGCAGTCAGCCCGCAGATCCTGGCGTTCGTCGGCCAGTCGCGGCGGCTCAGACCCGTCTGTCACCCATACCTCCATGATCGAGCCGGTCCCTGAACCAGGCTACGAGAATTGGCGTGCGCGTATACAACGTCGCTCGCTCTGGGGCCTGGCCGAGCTGCGCTGTGACGGATTACCGCGCCACAGGATGACGACCGCAGCCGTGGTTGCGAGCCACCTGAGCGCGACAGCAACAAAGGTGAGCGGACGGTGCGCCGCGAGTTGGGGAACGTCGCGCACCGGCGCGCCGACAGCACCAAGGAAGGCACCTAGCAGGCCGAAGTATGAGCCGGTCATGTAGCGCCTACGAAGGCGCGAGCCCGGGAGGGCACTGCGGAGGGACTCAAGAATCCAGCGCGCCGACCTGCCTCCGCACATCGGCACTTCGGATGAAGCCACTTCCCGGACCCGCAAAACCGACGCTACCCGCGAGCCCCCGACCTCGGAAGACCTCGCCATCAGCTCGACGCGAAGTCCCGCTCTTCACATAGAGGGGAGCCAGATCCGGTTGACTTGAGGGTCCCGGTCAGCAGGGCGCGTCGAGGGTATTGCGTGTGACTCTCGAGGCGTGATCGCGTTGATTGCGGCGACGGCCGAGGTGCCGATTGGGCCAGCGCAGCTAATCCACGGTGCAGGGTAGGTCTGGCGCACCAACCGGTTCGTGTTCTCGTTTCCTGCCGCGCTGCGGGCTGCCGCGGCGATTGCGGGATTGGAGAATAGATGTCACTTCCAGTCGTGCTGAGCAACGGCGAGACATCGCGCCGCAGGGCGCCATGGCCGACGTGGTATCCGGCGAGGGACTCCGCGGTAAACGATGAGCGCGCCGGGACGTATGGCAAACAGGACTTCGGTCGGTGCGTCGCAAACTTCGCCGTCACGCGCCAGATGTCCGCGCTGCCCGAGCAACCGTACGCTCAGGCTTTGCTCGTGAACCTCCAGATAACCGCGGTGGCGAAGGAGGTCCGCGCTGAGGGCGGCGGCGAGCGCTCCGAGGATTGAACCGCCACGCCGGCCGTCGAGCAGCCGCACGTCCAGCTGGGCGCTGTCGAGCCGCTGGCGTCCGCGCGGGACGAAACCGCGCGGCACGTATGCGCCGTTGCCGACGAAGAACATCAACAGGCTCCGACGCACACCGTCGATCTCCACCTCGAGTGGCGGACACCGACGAGCCACGGTGAATGTGGCGAGCGTTGCGGCGAGCGGCTTGCCGATGCGCGATTCCCACCGTTCGCGAATGCTCACGAATTCCGGATAGCTACCCAGGCTGGCGGTGTTCAGGAATGGCTGCCCGTTGACCTCGGCGACGTCGATGCGGATCGCCCGTCCGGCTGCAAGCGCTTCGACCGCATGCCCGACACCGGAAAGTTCCAAGTCGCGTGCGAAGTGATTGAACGTGCCGGCGGGGATCACCAAAAGCGGTCGTTCGTGTTTCATCGCCGCCTCGGCAGCACACCTTATGGTGCCATCGCCTCCGGCGACCGCGAGAACTTCCGCTCGGTCCGCGGCGTCGGCAAAAACGGTTTGCGGATCGGCGTCGCCGGCCAGCTCAACGATTTCGATATCCGGCAACAATCTGTGCAATTCCTCGATTACCTTCGCGCCCGTGCCGCCGCCCGAGTCGGGGTTGACCACGGCGACGACACCGGTGCCGGTGGGGCGCGGGTGCTGACCGCATGCTGGTTCGAGCCCCGGACGATGTGGACCCGGCCCCGTCGGCGGGACGACTGCGAGACCCAGGCCGGCGATGCCTGCGCCAAGCGCGGCACCGACTACGACGTCGCTCGGGAAGTGCACGCCGGTGTAGATGCGGGAGAAAGCCACGGCCGCGGCGAGCGCCCCGACGGGCACGGCTAGGGGCGGGGCTTCGGCAGCTACGGCGACCGCGAACGCAACGGCAGACGCTGAATGCCCCGATGGGAAGGAGTTCGATGTGGGGAATCGCATCGCGAGACGCGCGGCCGGTGTGGCGGTCCGCGCCGGCCGGGCGCGCACGAGGACACGCTTGCCGACCTGGTTCACGACCAGGCTCGTCACGGCGATCGAGGCCGTGCCTCGGACCGCGGCACGCCGCAGCGTTGTCCGCCCTGTTGCTGTCATCAGTGCGGACAGCCCGAGCCACAGAATGCTGCGATCGGCGCAGCGGGTGAGCAGAGGTAGGCCGCGATCAATGAGTACAGGAGGGTTCGAGCGTGCTAGTCGGCGCATGACTGTGACGTCCCACCGAGCCACGGGCTTCGGGAAGAGACTTGCTCGCCTCATCGCGTTCGATCCTCGGGTCCACGGGTCGGGACCGTCGCCTCGTGCCGCCACGCGGTGAATGCCGCGGTCATAAGCAGTAACCACGCGATGCCGAGTAGGACGGCGGCGACGACGTCTGAGACGAAATGCACACCCAACGCGACGCGCGAGAACGCGACTACGACGACAACGAAGGCACCGCCGGCCGCGCCGAGTATGCGTCCCCTCCTCGACAGGTCCGCCCAGCCGACCACGAGCAGAACGCCGCACGCGACGGTGGCCGCTTGCGCGTGACCGCTGGGAAACGATGCCCCGTGAGCGGTGGCGAAGGTGTTCGGGAAATGTGGGCGTCCCCGATGGACCGCTGACTTCACCAGTCGGTTGAGCACCCAGCTCCCGCCGAATGTCACCACGGCGAACATTGGCCGACGACGCGCGCCACGCCGCACGAGCAGTGCTGCGGCAGGCAGGATCGCGATCCACCACACCCCGGGGGCACCGACGTCGCTCACGACCCGCATCGCGGTGACGAACCCCGAATGGTGCGTGCCGAAGGTATGCAGCGCGGCGCCGGCGCGCCGATCCAGCGTCTGAACCCAGTTGCTCTGCTGCCGCACCCACACGACGAGAAGAACGAACGGCACACCGAGGACCACTGTCCCCACAGACACCAGCACTGCGTGCACGCCGAAATGCAGCCCCGCCCGCTGGCGTCGGTCCAGCGAAGCTGAGGTCATATGCGGCGACTTACCCACGGTGAGGGCTCGCCAATCAGCTGGCCCGACTGCGGCTCCTTCACGCCGGTAGCAGCGAGACGCAGACGGATCGCTACACCGACGGCGACAGGGACGACATTGATGACTGCAGCGAGCCCAGATGGCTTAGTCGGCCTTGATCATCGACGATCTGCGGCACAACTCATGCAAGACCTCCCTCGGTCACGCGGACGTGGCGATGACCCGACGGGAACCAGATGCCACCGACGACCCATGTCACCGCCACCAACACCGCGCCCGATCAGATCATCAGCCGCTACAGCTCCGCCCAGTGAGCGGAGGCCCCGCCGCCATGCGATCTGCGGCAAAGGCGGCTGGCAACCTGTTCTGTGCAACTGGGCCCGGGGGGCAGTGACCGGAGGGCCTACCGACGGCGCTCATTGTGGCGGTGGTGGTTCGGGCCGCGCGTCGAGGACGGCTCGGACGAGGGTGTGGGCGGTCCAGGCGAGGAGGTCGAGGGCTTGGTCGCGGTCGAGGCCTGCGACGTCGGTTGTCCACACGATGGCGTCGGACCCGAACAATCCGAGCAGCGCGGTGCTGAGGCGGTGTCGGGTCTGGGTGTCGATGTTGCTGGGCAGGTCAGCGAGCGCGGTGGCTACCCAGCCCTGCCGGCTGAGCTTGCCGCGTCGTGACAGGCCGCGCTGCTCACTGTCGGGTTGCAGGCTCAACGCCAGCATGGTGCGAAGTTCCTGGGCGTGGTCGAACGCCCACTCACCCATGCTTCGCACTATCCCCGCGACTCGGGTCGGCAGATCGGCCTCCGGGTCAGGACGGAAATACGGCCAATCCGGATCATCGAGCGGATGGTCAAGATCGGGCAACGTCGCGTAGATCGCCACGCTGTCGTTGCCGTTGAAGTACCGGTATGCCGTGGCGCGAGACACCTGCGCCTGGTCGGCTACTGCCTGCACGGTGAGCGGCTGGCCGGTTCGAAGCAGCTCCCGGGCCGCTGCGATCAACAAGGTCCGCGTGCGATCACGTGGTGATGAGCGCTTGACAGGTCGATCCATGACTGGGATGTTACTGACTATCTCAAAATAAGACAGGTTGTCTCAAGGAGATCCCATGACCATCGCCATCAGCGGCGACACCGCAGAAACGTTCAACGCAGCGGGATGTAGGTTCCGCGTCCTGGACGACGGCACCCCGACCAGCGGCCGGTCTGGCGTGGTGGAGCTCACCTTGCCCCCCGCCTGGGGCGGCCCGCCGCAGCACATCCACCGCGAACACGACGAAACCTTCTACGTCCTGAGTGGCACCGTGCAGTTCACCAGCGGCACCGACATCCTGCTTGCCACCCCGGGACAGCTGGTCACGGCACCGATAGGCGACCCGCACACGTTTGCCAACCCCGACCCTGACGCCCCCGCCAGCCTGCTCTGCACCCTCACACCCGAGCGGTATCTCAGCTACTTCCGGGAGCTGTCCGAACTCACCCTGGACAGCAGCGGACGCCCCAACCCCGCCGAAATCATGGAATTGATGGCCCGCTACGCGACCGAACCCGTCCGACCCTGAGCGAAGGAGCCCACCATGCCTGTTCTTGTCACCACCACTGTTCCGCTCGATATTGGCGTCTACGACCAGATCGTCGCTCAACTAGGTCCAGGGCTGCTGGCCGCCCCGGGCTTCCGGTCCCACGCGGGCCGGGCCGGGGACACCGGCACCTTCGTAGTGACCGAGGTCTGGAACAGCCGCGAGGAATACCAAGGCTTTTTCGACGCCCATGTTGCTGCCAACCTTCCGCCCGGCGTCACTACCGACATATCCGAGCTTCGCAACTTCCTCGCAGCCTGACCCACCGGCGCGCGGCTGGACGACGCCCGAACTGGGTCTTGGCCGACGCGTTGATGACGTCCTCGACCGCCGGCGGTGCGGGATCAGACGCCTGCTGATCGTCGCAGGTCGCACCACGAGCCGAGGTAAACGCTCGGCGTCATGTCCGGTCGAGTCCGCACGGCGCACGGTGGCCGTCGGAGGAATAGCGGGTGTCGCTTGTATCCGCACTACGACTACGCGGATCCGCTGCGTCCACCCCTGAATGATCGCCTGCCGGCGCGGTGTCCCGCGCGACCGCGGCTAGGGTGGGCGGATGTCAGAGGACTGCCTGTTCTGCGCGATGGTGGCCGGGTCAGTGCCGGCGAAGATCGTCTACGCCGACGATGACGCTCTGGCTTTCGAGGACATCAATCCGCAGGCACCCACCCACGTGCTCGTCATCACGAGGCGGCACTTCGTGGACATTGTGGGCCTCGGCAGCGATGCCGCGACCAGTGCGGCGCTGATACGCGCGATCGGCGCGGTGGCCCGCCAGAAGAACCTGACCGACTTCCGCACCGTCTTCAACACCGGCGCTGGAGTCGGTCAGAGCGTGTTTCACGTGCATGCCCATGTGCTCGCCGGCCGCCCGATGGGGTGGCCGCCGGGCTGATCGCAGGGTTAATCGCGGTCGGGCGCCGGTACAGTGGAGGTGTCCGGTCAGTCGAGCAGAAAGCACAACTTGTCCGATCCCCAGCCCAGCCCGGCTCGCGTCTCCACTGTCATCGTCGTTCCCGGCGAGCAGGCCATGGTCGCGTTACTCGGATCACGCGATGAGTTGCTGCGTGTGATCGAACGCGCTCTGGACAGTGACGTGCACGTCCGCGGCAATGAAATCACCATCACCGGCGCGGCCGCGGACAACGCGATCGCAGTGCGGCTGTTCGAGGAGCTTCTCGACCTGGTCAAAGCCGGCCAGAACCTCACCCCGGATGCGGTCAGCCGCACGCTGGGCATGCTCACCGCGGGGACCAGTGACCACCCCGCCGAGGTACTCAGCCTCAACATCCTGTCCCGGCGCGGGAAGAACATTCGGCCCAAGACGCTGAATCAGAAGCGTTACGTCGACGCGATCGATCAGAACACCGTGGTCTTCGGCATCGGCCCGGCCGGAACCGGCAAGACCTACCTGGCTGTGGCGAAGGCGGTGCAGGCCCTGCAGGCCAAGCAGGTCACCCGCATCATCCTGACCCGGCCCGCGGTTGAGGCCGGCGAGCGTCTCGGCTTCCTGCCGGGCACCCTCTACGACAAGATCGATCCGTATCTGCGCCCGCTGCTCGATGCGCTGCACGACATGCTCGACCCGGAGTCGATCCCGCGCCTCACCCAGGCGGGCACCATCGAGGTCGCCCCGCTGGCCTACATGCGTGGACGCACGCTCAACGACGCGTTCATCATCTTGGACGAGGCGCAGAACACCACGGCGGAGCAGATGAAGATGTTCCTCACCCGGCTCGGGTTCGGTTCGAAGATGGTCGTCACCGGTGATGTCACCCAGGTCGACCTGCCGGGCAGTACCCGGAGCGGGCTGCGGGTGGTCCGTGACATCCTCAGCGATCTCGATGATGTCCACTTCTCGAACCTGACCAGTGCCGACGTGGTGCGCCACCGCCTGGTGGGCGAGATCGTCGACGCCTACGAGCGGTGGGACGCGCTGGACAGCCCCCCGCCGGTACAGCCGCCGCGCCCCTCGCGCGCCAAGCCGCGGAACTGAAGCGACGAGGCCGGGCGTGAGCATAGAGATCAACAACGAGTCCGGCGCTGAGGTCGACGAGGTCGCGCTGAGCCAGCTCGGGCGGTTCGTGCTGGACCAGCTGCGCATCGACCCGCTCGCCGAACTGTCCGTGGTTCTGCTCGACTCGGACGCGATGGCCGCGTTGCACATGAAATGGATGGAGCTGGCTGGCCCGACCGACGTGATGGCGTTCCCGATGGACGCCGCCGACGGGCCCGGTGACCGGATAGACCCCGGTGCCCCGCCAGGGGCAGATCACCACCACGGTGAGGAGCTGCTGGGCGACGTCGTGCTCTGCCCTGCGGTTGCCGAGACTCAGGCTGCGGCGGCCGGGCACTCTGTCGAGGCCGAGCTGCACCTGCTCTGCACCCACGGGATCCTGCACCTGCTGGGGTACGACCACGGCGACCCGGAACAAGAGCGGGCGATGTTCGAACTTCAGTCGCGGCTGCTCGCGGACTGGGTGAGCACCACCGGGCGGCCGCCGATCCGAGCGCCGCTGCCCGGCACCGGCGGTGAGGTTCGCGCATGACGACCGGGGATGTCGTCGCCCTCATCGCGGCTGTCTGCCTGATCCCGCTGGGTGGCCTGCTGGCCTGCGTGGACTCGGCGTTGGGCCGCGTCTCGGTGGCGCGGGTCGATGAGTTCCTCCGGCAGGGTAGGCGCGGGGCCCGAGCCCTGCGGGCCATCGTCGCCGACCGGGCTCGCTACACGAACCTGTTGCTGCTGCTACGGGTGTCGTGCGAGCTCACCGCCACTGTCCTGGCCACCATCGTCGCCCGCTCGCAGTTCGGTACCCGGTGGACCGTGCCGACCTGCACCGTGCTGGTGATGGTGGTGATCTCCTACGCGATCGTCGGCGTCGGGCCTCGCACCCTTGGTCGACAGCACCCCAACGAGGTCGCGTTGGCGGGCGCGAGTGCGGTCTGGATCCTGGGCCGGCTATTCGGCCCGCTGGCCACGCTGCTGACGCTCTTCGGGAACGCCATCACCCCCGGCCGCGGATTTCGCGACGGGCCGTTCTCCTCCGAGGTGGAACTGCGTGAGCTTGTCGACATGGCCGAGGAACGGGGCGTCGTCGAGCATGGCGAACGCGAGATGATCCAGTCCGTCTTCGAACTCGGCGACACCATCGCCCGCGAAGTCATGGTGCCGCGAACCGAGGTCGTGTGGATCGAGCGCACCAAGACAATCCCGCAGGCGCTCGCGCTCGCGCTGCGCAGCGGCTTCTCCCGCATCCCCGTTGTCGGGGAGAACGCCGACGACGTCGTTGGTATCGCCTACTTGAAGGACCTGGCCCGCCGCGCGCAGGACCTGGACCGAGCGAAGGCGACCAGGGTGGACGAGGTCCTGCGGCCGGCGATCTGCGTGCCCGAGTCGAAGCCGGTCGACGAACTGCTGCGCGAGATGCAGGTGCACCGCACCCACATGGCGATCGTCATCGACGAGTACGGCGGCACCGCTGGTCTGGTGACTATCGAGGACATCCTCGAGGAGATCGTTGGCGAGATCACCGACGAGTACGACAACGAGCGCCCGCCGGTGGAGCGGATCGACGCCGACACGGTCCGGGTGACCGCACGGTTGGCGGTCGAGGAGCTGTCAGAGCTCTTCGGTGTGAGCGTCCCTGACCGCGACGACGTCGAGACGGTCGGCGGCCTGCTCGCCGAATCGCTCGGGAGGGTCCCGATTCCGGGGGCCACCACGTCGGCCTACGGGCTTGAACTGGTCGCCGAGAGCGCCGGTGGCCGGCGCAATCGCATCGACACCGTGCTGATCCGCCGTCTCCCGCCGGCGCAGGCCGCCGAGCGCGAGCCCGCCGAAGCGGAGGCGACGTGACCAGTCTGGACGGTGAGGACCTCAAGCT
>JALYIS010000186.1 GCA_030775705.1 Actinomycetota bacterium | reverse complement strand
GTCAAGCGCCGCGTGAGGCGGCGAGACCGGTGAGCGCGACCAACGCTGCTGGGGCAAGCACAAGATGCGTTGCCGCGAGTGACAGCGTGCTGCCCGAGTCGAAGTGCGCCGGGATCGTCATCAGGGCGATGATGAGCAAGGCCAATGTGGGTGCGATGACCCTGGCGCCCCTGAGGATCGTCGGCCAGCGACGGGCGGGGGTCGCTGCCAGGGTAAGCCCGACGGGAGCGGCGCGAGGGTCAAGAGCGCGATCGCGGGGCGTCGACCCGGGTCGCCTGGCCCCCTGCTCATAGCTGAACCCTGCGCCCGCGGCTACTCGGTGTAGGTGAGCAGCGTCCCCTCGCTGTGGGGATCGACTGCCATCGTGGTGAGCGAAGTCGACAGGTGCCGAAGTCCGGGAGCTCAGTGCCACTCAATTCGGCACCGGTGGATTCGCGTCGGCACTGGCCGCGTCAGCGCGCGCGTGACGATCGCGTGAGGATCACCGGGCGACGTGAATGTCGCGCGATGAAGGCGTGAAGACGCGGGTTCAGCGGCCGCGCCGGCGCCGCACAGAGCGTTGACTTCAGACGCCCGGCAGAGATCTGCGGGGCCGGTACGGCCTGCCGTCCACCCAGGTCCATGTGGGAGTCCCGGTGCATGACGTGTTGTTCGTCCTGCTGGCGATCGGTGTGTTCGTGGTCCTGGCACTGATAGCCAAGGGCGCTGAGAAGCTGTGAGTCCCGCGAACCTCGTCGGCCTGATCCTGTCGGTACTGGTGACCGTGTTCCTGATCATCGCCCTGGTCTTCCCGGAGAAGTTCTGATGTCCGACACATGGGCCGGCATCGTCTTTCTCAGCACGCTGATCCTCGCGCTCGCCTTGGTTTACAAGCCGCTTGGTGACTACATGGCGCGAGTGCTGACCAGCAAGAAGCACCTGGCGGTCGAGCGCGCGATCTACAAGACCGGCGGAATCGACGCCGGGTCCGACCAGACATGGGGCACCTATCTGCGTGCGATGCTCGCCTTCAGCGGTGTCAGCGTGGTGTTCCTATACATCTTCTTGCGGGTGCAGCAGCACTTCGGGCACCCGTATGCGGTCCCGCAGATGAGCCATAGTCAGGCCTTCAACACGGCAGCCAGTTTCGTGACCAACACCAACTGGCAGTCCTACTCGGGTGAGAGCGCGCTCGGCTACGTCGTTCAAATGGCTGGCCTTGCCGTGCAGAACTTCGCTTCGGCTGCTGTCGGCATTGCGGTTGCCATCGCATTGGTCCGAGGCTTTGCGCGCAGCCGCACTGACCGGCTCGGCAACTTCTGGGTCGACCTGACGCGGATCTGCTTGCGCGTTCTGCTGCCGATCTCAGTCGTATTCGCCCTCATCTTCGTCGGTGCCGGCATGATCGAGAACTTCCACCACTACACGACGATCCACACTCTCAGCGGCGGCACGCAGACCCTGCCAGGCGGACCGTTCGCCAGCCAGGAAGCCATCAAAGAACTCGGTACCAACGGCGGCGGCCCGTTCAACGCCAATTCGGCGCATCCGTGGGAGAACCCCACGGCGTGGACCAACTGGCTCGAGATCTTCCTCCTGCTGTGCATCGGATTCGCGTTACCGCGCACATTCGGCGTGATGGTCGGCGACAAGCGTCAAGGGCGGGCGATCGTGTCCGTCATGGTGGTCCTGGCACTGCTATCGGTAGTTCTGCAACTGGGCACCCAGGGCGCCCATCACGGCACGGTGCCAACCTCGGTCAGCGCGGCGACCGAGGGCACCGAGCAGCGATTCGGAGTGCCTGATTCCGCGATCTTCGCCACCGGCACCACCCTCACCTCGACCGGAGCCGTGGACAGCGCGCACGACTCGTATACGAGCCTTGGCGGCACGATGCTCCTGCTGAACATGATGCTCGGCGAGGTGGCGCCCGGTGGCACGGGTTCGGGTCTCTACGGCATCCTCGTGCTGGCCGTCATCACCGTGTTCGTCGCCGGGTTGATGGTCGGACGAACGCCGGAGTACCTGGGCAAGAAACTCGGCGGCAGGGAGGTGAAGTTCGCTTCGCTCTATCTGCTCACGACACCGACAATCGTGCTCGTCGGCACGGCCATCGCGATGGCCTTGCCGGGAGAACGAGCCTCGATGCTCAATTCCGGCCCGCACGGGTTGTCCGAGGTGCTATACGCCTTCACCTCCACGGCGAACAACAACGGCAGTGCCTTCGCCGGCATCTCGGTGAACAACGTCTGGTACAACACCGTGCTCGGCATCGTGATGCTGCTCGGTCGATTCCTACCCATGATCTTCGTGCTCGGTCTGGCTGGATCGCTGGCCAGGCAGAAGCCGACGCCGGCATCTGAGGGGACTCTGCCCACCCACCGGCTGTTGTTCGTCGGGATGCTCACCGGGGTGACGATCATCGTGGTCGCCCTCACCTATTTCCCGGCACTCGCACTCGGGCCACTAGCGGAGGGTCTGCACTGATGTCCACCCCAACCATCCACTCGCACGGCGCGACACCGGCGCCGAAGTCCGCCGGGCAGACCAGCGCGCCTCGCCGTATCGAGGGGGGCCTGCTCGATCCGAAGATGCTCTGGACGTCGCTGCCCGGAGCCGCCGCGAAGCTCGATCCGAGAACGCTCTACAAGAACCCGGTGATGTTCATCGTCGAGATCGGCGCTGTGTTCACCACCGTGATCGCGGTCGCCTCTCCATCGGTGTTCGCGTGGGTCATCGTCGTGTGGCTGTGGTTGACGGTCCTGTTCGCCAACCTCGCCGAGGCAGTGGCTGAAGGCCGCGGCAAGGCCCAGGCCGATGCGCTGCGGCGCGCCAAGACCGACACCCTCGCACGCCGCCTGGTCGACCGCGATGCGTTCAGCGGAGCGCAGGAGACGGTCGCAGCGACGCTGCTGCGCCAGGGAGACCGCGTCGTGTGCGAGGTCGGGGATGTCATTCCCGGTGATGGCGACGTCATGGACGGTATCGCCAGCGTCGACGAGTCGGCGATCACCGGCGAAAGTGCTCCGGTGATTCGGGAGAGCGGCGGTGATCGCAACTCGGTGACCGGTGGTACGAGGGTCCTGTCGGACCGCATCGTCGTCGAGATAACGCAGCGGCCGGGCGAGAGCTTCATCGACCGCATGATCGCGCTGGTGGAGGGAGCGAGCAGGCAGAAGACACCGAATGAGATCGCGCTCAACATCCTGCTCGCCTCCTTGACGCTGATCTTCCTGCTGGCGACGGTCACGCTGCAGCCCCTGGCGATCTTCTCCAAAGACAATCTGCCCGGCATTCCGGGTACCTCGGCGCTGAACAACAACGGCATAACGGGAATCGTCATGGTGTCGCTGTTGGTGTGCTTGATCCCCACCACGATCGGTGCCCTTCTCTCCGCCATCGGCATCGCGGGCATGGACCGACTGGTGCAACGCAACGTGCTCGCGATGAGTGGTCGCGCCGTCGAAGCGGCCGGGGACGTCAACACGTTGCTGCTCGACAAGACCGGCACGATCACGCTCGGCAACCGGCAGGCGACGGATCTGATCCCGGTCGAGGGAGTCTCATCGCAAGATCTGGCGAGTGCGGCCCAGCTGTCCTCGTTCGCCGACGAGACACCCGAGGGACGCTCCGTCGTAGTCCTTGCGAAGTCTGTCTTCGGCCTGCGCGGGCGTGCGTCCGGTGAGTTGACTCATGCCAGCTTCGTTGCGTTCTCCGCACAGACCCGAATGAGTGGTGTCGACCTGACCGCGGACGGAGCGGAGCCGGCGCGACAGGTCCGCAAGGGTGCCGCTGGTGCCGTGATCACCTGGGTTCGGGACCACGGAGGCAGCGTCACCGCCCGAACCTCCGAGGTCGTGGACGGGATCAGCTCCGCGGGCGGGACCCCGCTGGTCGTCGCCGAGCATGTCGAGGGCGCCCTACCGCGCGTGCTGGGGGTCATCCACCTCAAGGACATCGTCAAGCAGGGCATCGCGGAGCGTTTCGACGAGCTACGCAAGATGGGCATCCGCACGGTGATGATCACCGGCGACAATCCGTTGACGGCGAAGGCCATCGCAGACGAGGCGGGAGTTGACGACTTCCTCGCCGAGGCCAAGCCCGAGGACAAGATGGCACTCATCAAGCGCGAGCAGGAGGGAGGCAAGCTCGTCGCGATGACCGGCGACGGCACCAACGATGCGCCTGCGCTTGCCCAGGCGGACGTCGGTGTCGCGATGAACACCGGGACGTCGGCCGCCAAAGAGGCCGGCAACATGGTCGACCTGGACTCCGACCCGACAAAGCTCATCGAGATCGTGGAGATCGGCAAGCAACTGCTGATCACCCGTGGGGCTCTGACCACGTTCTCGATCGCCAACGACGTCGCGAAGTACTTCGCGATCATTCCGGCGATGTTCGCGGCCGTCTATCCCGGGCTGGACAAGCTCAACGTCATGCGGCTGCACTCGCCTCAATCGGCGATCCTGTCGGCCGTCGTCTTCAACGCCGTGATCATCGTCGCGTTGATCCCGTTGGCACTTCGCGGGGTGCGCTACCGGCCGGCCAGCGCGAGTGCGATGCTGCGCCGCAATCTCTACATCTACGGCCTCGGCGGCATCGTGATGCCGTTCCTCGGCATCAAGCTCATCGACATCCTCGTGCAACATCTCCCCGGAATCCGGTGAATCAGATGCGTTCGGTACTCGCCTGCCTCCGTCAACTCAGTGCTGCCCTGAGGATCCTGCTGATCTTCACCGTCGTGTTCGGCGTGGCCTATCCGCTGGCGATCACGGCGGTGGCGCAGATCCCCGGCCTGCGCAGCCGTGCGGGCGGGTCGCTGATCAAGGTCAACGGTCAGGTCATCGGGTCCAAGCTGATCGGTCAGATCTTCACCGACTCCAAAGGCAACCCGCTGGCCCAGTACTTCCAGAGCCGCCCGTCAGCCGCGGGCGCAGGCTATGACCCCACCTCCTCGGGCGCGAGCAACCTCGGCCCCGAATCGATCGTCGACACGCTACCGAACCCCTCGGTCAAGGGCGACGCCGGCAAGCAAAGCCTGCTCACCCAGGTCTGCTCCCGCAGTCTCGCCGTCGGGATGGCGTACGGCGTCGACGGATCCCGACCGTTCTGTACACCCGACGGAGTCGGGGCGGTACTGGCTGTCTTGTGGTCAGGCCCTGGATTCCACGGACATGTGGTGCGGGCCGTGAGTATGAACCAAGCCTGTCCGGCCACACCATTCCTGGCGAACTATCACGGCGTCACCGTCGAGTGTGCAAGGTTCGGCGACGACTACTCGCACGGCCAGGTGGTGCCCATCCGCGGGAGTGCGTCAGCCAAGCCCGCTGTCCCGGCTGCCGCTGTCACCAGCTCGGCATCAGGACTCGACCCGGAGATAAGCCCGGCCTACGCGAAGCTGCAGGAGGCGTCGGTCGCCAAGGCACGGGGCATCAGCGTCGCCCAGATCGACGCGCTGGTTCGTGACTTCGAGAAGGGGCGCGATCTGGGATTCATGGGTGAGGCGCGGGTCAACGTCCTGCAACTCAACGTTGCCCTGGACAAGGACTATCCGTTCCACGGTAAGTGATACCCAGTTCGCGGGTGGGGTGCGTTCCCGGTCTCGGGCACGCACCCCACCGCTGGATCGTCGGGCCTAACCGCCCGTCGGGCCGCCCGGTGCGTCCTTGGGCATGTTCAGGGATTCCGTGCCGGTGTGCAGCTTGTCGATGGTGGTGCTGCTCGTGCTGTCGACGCTGAAAGTCACCGCGTCACCCACCGCGAGCTTGCTCAGCGATGAGTCGCCGCTCTTGTCGATGTCGCTGTTCGCATCGACCGTGTAGGCAGCGGTGCCCGAGCCGGTCTTGATCGTCACGGAGGAGGTGCCTACCGCGGTGACGGTGCCACTGAGGTCCAGGCCGTGGCCGTGCGGCTCGGTGGCCTCCGATGCAGAGGATCCGGTCGAGGATCCGGTCGAGGATCCGGTCGAGCCCGAGGTGGAGCTCGAGCTCGAGCTCGTGCTCGAGGTGGACGGGCTGGTCGGCGATGTCGTCGCCGCCGAGGACAGCGATGTCGCGCCGATGATGGCTCCGGCGACCACACCGGCACCGAGGAGGCCAGTG
The DNA here is from genome assembly GCA_030775705.1 of Actinomycetota bacterium. Classification (GTDB taxonomy): domain Bacteria; phylum Actinomycetota; class Actinomycetes; order Mycobacteriales; family Jatrophihabitantaceae; genus JALYIS01. The sequence goes on along the minus strand of JALYIS010000186.1, from coordinate 6,313 downwards.
CCTACGAGTGCGCCACGGTGGCGCCGCGAATGTTGCGCAACCGGCTGAGCCGGCGGTGGAGGTGTCCACATGTCGGTCATGATGTCTAACTCCCTTGCTAGATCGGTGTCGGGCGGGGTGCCCCACCACCAGCCACGGTGCATTTCGCCGGCAAGGGAAAGGTTCAGGGCAGGTTAGACGAAGGTGTGAAGCCGGCGGTGGCGCCGGTGGACGCCTCGGAGGTGGGCACGCGGAAGCCGACGACTGCCCCCCCGCCCGGGTGGTTGTGTGCAAGGACCGAGCCACCGTGGGCGGCGGCGACGTTGGAGACGATCGCCAGACCCAGACCGGATCCAGGCAGCTGACGCGCCTCAGTCGCGCGGTAGAACCGATCGAAGATCCGTGGCAGGTCAGTCGGGGACAGGCCGGATCCGTGATCACGGACCTCGATACGTCCTTCGGTCACGCTCACCTCGATCGGGTGATCGGGTGGGCTGAACTTGATCGCATTGTCGATGAGATTCCCGATGGCCCGCTCCAGTGCCGGGCGCTGACCGAGGGTCGTGCTCTCGTCGGCATGCATCTGGATCTGGCGCCCACTGCGGCGCACCGCGCGATCCACGACGCGGCGAGCGAGGTCGCCCAACCGAACGTATTCAGGCGCCGGGGCGGGCGTCTCGCCGGAGGTCAACTCCACGAGTTCGTTGACCAGGGAACTGAGCTCCCCGGTCTCGCTCTGCAGATCTGCGATGACCGTGGCGTGCTGGTGTGCGGGGAGATCGGGATGGCGGCTTAGCACGTCGAGGTTGGTACGCAGGCTCGTCAACGGGGTGCGCAGTTCGTGCCCGGCGTCCTGAACCAGGCGTCGCTGGGCGATCTCGGAACGATGCAGCGCGTCGAGCATCCGCCGGAATGCCGTGGCAACCTGCGAAACCTCGTCGGTCCCGGCATCCGGGATCTTGACGTCCAGGCGCCCTGTCGCGGCGACGAGGGCGGCCGCGCCCGCCAGGCGGGTGAGGCGCCGCGTGATCTGGCGGGCCAACAGCCATCCGGTGCCCGCAGCAGCTGCGATGACGATTATGGCGGCGAGCAGGATCTTCCAGCGCAGGCTCGACAGCACGCCGTCACGCTCGGCGAGGGGCCGCAGCACCTGCACGGCCCCACCGTGATCGTTGGCCGTCGTCAGCATCCGGTACGACTTGCCGGAGATGACGAGGTTTCGGTATTGCGCGTCGGGTTGGGTGCCGCTGGCTATGGCTCGGTCGCTAGCCGACACCGGGACGGTGATCCCGGTCGGCCCGTCGAGCACGCTGCCGTCGGCACGCACCTCCTGGACCAGCACCGTCTCGAATTGCAGCGGGGGTTGCGCATTGTCACCACCGCCGCGCTGCCCACCGCCGCCCTGCCCACCGGGGACGTGGCCGGCCTGTGCCGAGCCTTGGGTCACCGCGTACGCGGCCACGTCGCGCAGCGAGTTGTCGATCTCGGCGCTCAGCTGCTGGCCGGTCGCCAGGTAGGCGAGTGAGCCGATGGCCACTGTGGCAGCCGCCGCCAGGACGACGAGCGCCAGCAACGCCTTCGTCCGCAGCGTCACGATGCCCGCACCGTATAGCCGACGCCGCGAACCGTGTGGATCAGTCTCAGCGGCGACCCGGCATCGACCTTGCGCCGCAGGTAGCTCACGTACACCGTCAGGTTCTTGGACTCGGGGCCGAAGTCGTAGCCCCAGATCCGGTCGTAGATCGTCGCATGGGCCAGCACCACGCCCTCGTTACGCACCAAGAGTTCCAGCAGGTCGAACTCCGTGCGTGACAGCAGAATCTCACGGCCCGCTCGCCACACCCGGCGGGTCGCGGGCTCCACTCGCAGGTCTGCGACGGTTACCACCGCGTCGCCGCTCACGGTCGGCGCCTCGGCTGCTCGCGCTCGGCGCAGCAGCGCGCGGATACGGGCTAGCAACTCCACCAGGGCGAACGGCTTGAGCAGGTAGTCGTCGGCACCCGCGTCCAGCCCGGAGACCCGGTCCGAAGTCTCGGTGCGCGCGGTCACGATCAGGATCGGGATGTCGGACCCGTGAGCTCGCAGAGCCTTGCACACCATCAGCCCGTCCAGGCCGGGCATCATCACATCCAACACGAGCAGGTCCGACTCAGCCGCGGCAACCAGGGCCGAGGGCCCGTCTGCGACAGCGGTGACCGCATAGCCCTCCAGCTCCAGGGCACGGGCAACCGACTCGCGGATCGCGCGGTCGTCCTCGGCGACCAGCACACGGTTGCTCACCGCCTCATCCTCGCTGGCGATGGCAAGAGTTTGGTTTGAAAGCGCCCGCCCGGCTCATCTGCACTCGGACTCCGGTCGGGTTCGTGGCAGCCACGCGTCATCGTCGGCGCTGATCCCGCGTCTAGACAGGTATGAACTGGACGAGCGCCGTCGTATTCGGCGCTGCTGTGCTGCTGCTGACGGCGGGGCTACGAGACCTCGGCTTCGCTGTGTGCCGATCCTGGTGCTTGGCGTGGTGGCTGAGCAGCCCCGCAGCGATCGCGGCTGTGCTCGATGCGCCCTCTGATCAGCCCAGGGTGACAGCAGCGTCGTCGATCCAGAAGTTCGTCGCGAGCGAAGAGTCTTCGATCCCGGTCCAGGTGAGCGTGATCGAGCGGCCCGCCTGCGCGGAAAGGTCGACGGTCTCGAGGACGTAGCCGCTGCTTCTGTTGACGTTCGAGAAGGACTGCACCGGAGCACCGCCGGTGGCCAGCGTCAGTTTGAGCGTGTCGTGGGCGGTTGAGGACGTGTCCGCTGAGTTGATCGACAGGTAGTAGGTCAACGTCGCGCGACAGCCGGCCGGGATGGTGACGGTCTGGGCGAGGGTGTCCGTGTGGCGGGAGCCATAGCCGTCAAGCCACGCATAACCGCGACCGGTGTGCGCGTAGGTCCCATCGTTGTTGATCACGCCCGCGGTGGCCGCCCAGCTCGTCGCGCCGCTCTCGAAGCCGGGGTTCTTCAGAACCTGACCGGTGCACCCGCCGCCGGCGGCCGGGCTGATCACCCAGCTGAACGACGTCGACCCGGTCGCGGCAGTCGAGTCCTTGGCGGTCACCGTCACGGTGAAGGTGGCTGCGGCGGATGGCGTACCGGAGATCAGCCCGGTGCCCGCGTTCATCGTCAGACCTGTCGGCAGGCCTGTCGCCGAGTAGGTCAAGGCTGCGCCGGCCGAGTCGGTCGCCTGGATTTGCAGGCTGGCAGCGGCGCCCACGGTGCCAGTCTGCGGGCCCGGATTGGTCACCGTCACCGTGTGCGGTGGGGGTGGCGGGGTGATGCCACCGGCAGTGAATGCGGCGACGCCGTTCGGGGTCCCCAGGCCGGTCGGGCCGTCCCAGCCGACCGCGGCCGTGCAGAGCAACGTCTGCGTGCACGACCCGTTGTTGCCTGTGGTGACGTCGTTGAGGCTGGCCGGGCGGGCGTAGGGGTCAGCTCCCGGCTTCTCGGTCGCGGTCGGGGTCCCCGCGAGTGCATATGTCGAGGCGATGATCGGCGCTGCGGCACTGGTTCCGCCGTACACCGTCCAACCGCCACCGCCGTAGGTCTGGTAGACGGCGACCCCGGTCTGCGGATCGGCGACCGCGGACACATCAGCCACGGCCCGGCGGCTGCAGGTCGCGGCAGGCACGACGTTCTGCTGCCAGCTCGGCTCGGCAGCCACGGCCGAGCATCCGGACCCCGTGCCCTCGGTGGAACTCGTCTTCCACACCGACTCAGACCAGCCGCGTGAGTTGGCGGCAGTGACCAAGGATGTCCCACCAATGGCCACCGCATATGGCGAGCTCGACGGGTACTCGACGCCGCCGGTATACGCACTGTCGCCGGTCGAAACCGAGTACACGACGCCTGAGGACTTGAAGTCCAGGGCGTCGAAGGTGGAGTCGCTGCTGGATTCCGGCCCCCCCCAGCTCATCGACACGAACTTTGCGCCGAGGGTGGCCGCCTCCTTGACTGCGGTGAAGAGATTGTTTGAGGCATCCTTGGCCTCGATCAGGGTGATCCCGCAATTGGGGCAGATAGCCGACACCATGTCCAGGTCCAAGGAGATCTCACCCGCCCAGCCCGTGTTCGGGCTGGGATAGGAGTTGGCCATCCCGCTCTGATTCAGCTTCTGGAAGCACCCGTTGGCGCTCGTGCAGGGGCTTAGGCCGTACTGGGTGCGATAGGCGGCGAGGTCGGACTCGGCGTTCGGATCGTTGTAGGCGTCCACGACGTAGACCCGCTGGCCAGAGCCCGCCGTCGCCGACGGGAGGCTGTAGGCGGACTGCAGGCTGGCCGGGCCGTAGCCGCTCGGGACGAGGTTCGGATTCGCCGCCAATGGGGTGAACTGTGTCTTGGGCTTGAAGCCGAGGTCCGCGCGCCGCATGGCGAAGCAGGCGTACTGACCCGCAGTCACGCTCTGGCTGCAGCTGTTGACGACCGAAGGGCCGTTCGAGGCTCCGGCGACGGGGGCGGCGACGGCGGCGGTCGTGGCGATAGTGATCCCAGCGACAAGTGCCACGCCGCAGATGAGGACGGTCAGTCCTCTGACGACGAGTTTCACGGATCCTCCGGTCGTAAAGTCCGGGTAATGATTGCACGGGACGGAGAGTTTTGTCCCGGTCCGATCGAGATCGGGCGCATTTCGGGTCGCGGTCCGGCGCCAGGCCTGGCCACTACTCTGATGTCGTGGAGCTCACGCACGTTGACGGCGCCGGTGCCGCCCGCATGGTCGACGTTTCCGCGAAGGACGGCACCGTCCGGGTTGCGGTGGCTCGCGGGCGTTTCGAGACCACTGCCGAGGTGATCGCGCTGCTCGAACGAGACGGCCTGCCCAAGGGGGACGCGCTGGCGGTAGCGCGGATCGCCGGCATCGCCGGCGCCAAGCGGACTCCGGACCTCGTGCCGCTGTGTCATCCGGTGGCTCTGCATGCTGTCTCGGTCGACCTTGAGGTGGGCGAGGACTCCATCGACATCACGGCCACGACTCGCACCGCGGACCGCACCGGTGTCGAGATGGAGGCGCTGACGGCGGTGGTGGTCGCCGGCCTCGCCCTTTACGACATGATCAAGGCGGTCGACCGGGGCGCTCGACTGACTGACGTCCACCTGGTCAGCAAGGACGGAGGTCGCTCGGGGCACTGGTCGCACCCGGAGCGTGTCGAGGGTGTCGAGCGTGTCGAGGGTGTCGCAGGCACCGCCGGCGACGGTGGGTCGCGGTGACCACGACTGCGCTGTCGATCGCGATCATCACGTGCTCGAATCGATCGGCGGCCGGAACGAGGCCGGATGACTCGGGCGTCCTGTTGGCCGAGCTCATCGAGGAGCTGGGGCATCGGGTCGGGTTCCGGGTGGTCGTCGCCGATGACATCGCGCAGATCGGCGCCGCGGTCACCGAGGCCGTCGATGGTGGCGCGGCCGTCGTATTCACGACGGGGGGGACCGGCTTGACACCCACCGACGTGACCCCGGAGGCGGTTCGGCCGCTGCTGGATCGTGAGGTTCCGGGGATCGCCGAGGCGCTGCGGCTACAGGCGCACGACACTGTGCCCACCGCTGTGCTCTCCCGCGGGGTCGCCGGCGTGGTCGGTGCCGCGCTGGTCGTCACGCTGCCGGGGTCGCCCGGTGGTGTGCGTGATGGGGTCGCCTTACTGGCCCCGCTACTCGTGCACGCGGTCGACCAGATACGTGGCGGCGATCATCGACCGGGGGGCGGGGTATGACGGTATTCGGGTCGATCTCCTCCGAGCCACTCGACGTTGGTGAGCACGAGGCGTTCGTCGCCGATCCGGCCGCGGGCGCGACGGTGGTGTTCTGCGGAGTCGTGCGTGACCTCGACCACGGCCGGAAGGTGGTCGAACTCGAATACCGCGCCCATCCCAGTGTGGAGCAGGTGCTGGCCGAGGTCGTCGATGAGGTGAGTAGTGACGATGAGGTGATCAGGCTCGCGGTGAGTCACCGGATCGGCGTGCTTGCCGTCGGAGATGTTGCGCTGGTCGCGGCGGTGTCGACCGGCCATCGCGCCGAAGCGTTCGCGGCATGCGCACGGGTGGTGGAACTCGTGAAGGCCCGGTTGCCCATCTGGAAGCGGCAGGTGTTCGAGGATGGGACGGACGAGTGGGTGAATTGCCCGTGATCGTTACTTCTCCGGCTCGAGCACCTCTTCCACCCTTGAGGTGACCGATGCGATCGGGCCGGACAGCTTTCCGCCAGTCACCTTGTCGAGGCCTTCGGCCACGGCGCTGACTCCCTTGGCCCCGGCTTCGCCGACGCGCTCGGCCAGTCCGGCTGCCCGGTCCTTGGCCTGGGCGGCCAGGGG
>JALYIS010000185.1 GCA_030775705.1 Actinomycetota bacterium | reverse complement strand
CCACGCAGGCGCGTGTCGGTTTCTGGCGTCTGCTCAGGCACGTTCGGCCACACTCAGGGTGCGCCGGGCTTTGGTCCGGATCAAAGCCTGGCGCACCTCAACGCAGCGCCGTCGATACGGCATAGTGGCTCGCGTAGATGGTTCCTCAACAGCGAAGGAGCCCCTTTGCCATCTGATCCTGGGCGGGCACTGCCGCCGACAAGTTCAGTGCCGCAGTACGAAGCCTTCGCCCTCCCCCACGCACTCGACGGGTCCTCTCCCAGGCCCCGGCGCCATCTCGTGGTCGTGCCACGAGAGATTCACGACGGCCCCTGGCAGGTGATGCTCACAGACCTCGATGAGCCTGGCGTCGTGTGGTGGGGGCTGTCGATACTCTCCCTACTCGCCCTACGCGACTTGTGCTCGAAATATGGCGCCAGTGCCGAGGTCACCCTGGAGGCGAGACAGCAGATGCACGACGCCGGGATCTGGGGGAGCCAGTCGCGCACCCGACACCGTTGACGCCTCGCACGCGATCGCATCAGGGGCCAACCGGAATGTCGTCCAGTCGATGGTCGGTCAAGAACCCGCGACCCCTACCCTTGACCTGTACGACACCAGATCGGAGAGCAGCCGGCCGACGTCGTGACGCTCTGGGCGTCGCGGCCCACCCGGGTCACGCACGGATGAGGACGCAACCCAAGTAGGCGTTCGAAGACCGCACGAAGTCAACGAGGTCTGGTTCGTGCCGGACCTGTATCACTCCCCGCCCTCGTAGCTCAGGGGATAGAGCGCCGGACTCCTAAGCCGGGCGTCGCCAGTTCGATTCTGGCCGGGGGCACCGCATGAAGGCCCGTATTTACGGGCTTTCAGCACCTTCGGTGTCGCTAGGAAGATTGATCAACTTCGGATCTTCACGCGCTGACCTGACCATCAGCGGACATGCCCCCGCGCAGCGATTGCTCGTCCGAGCGTTCGAGCCTGTCGACGAGCTGGGACAGCGAGGGCAGTGCTGCGAGGATGGCACGGCGGTCCTCGGTGGGTAGATCGCGCAGGGCCGAGTCGAGCCGGCGGTCGTTGGCGGCGAGCCATCCCTTCAGTTGCTCCGCGCCGTCCGCGGTGAGGTCGAGGGTGACCGCGCGGCGGTCGCGCGGGTCCTCACGTCGCTCGACCAGGCCGGCGAGCACCATCTGCTGAATCAGGTTGCTGACGGTGTTGTTTGCCAGCCGATGCCTCGTCGCCAGTTCACTGATCCGTAGACCCGGTTCTTCGGCGAGGCGTTGCAGGACCTCGACTTGTGCCATCGGCAGGCGCTCCCAGGGGAACTCGCTGCGCACGCTGGATCGCAGGACGCGACGCAGCCGTGTCACGATCTCGGCCAACGTCCACGCCTCCGGCGACGACCCACACCCCACGGAGGCGGGGGAACCGTTGGTCTGGGAACGGTCACGGCGGGTGCTCACGAGAACATATTAGCTGCTAACCTAGAATAGCTCTGTGGCAAGCCTATTTACTCGAGCCGACCGGGGTTTCCGAACGTGACGACGCAGACGGGTCGCAACCTGGCACCGTTGAGCGGGTCCTGGCTGCGACGAGGACATGCGGCCGTCCGGAGGACTCGGTGGTGGCGTGAAGTCGGCCTGGTCGCTGCCTTCTATGCCGTCTATGACCTGATCCGGGGACTGATCGGTGGCGGCTCCACGCGGGCTCAACGTGACGGGCAGGACCTGTTGCACTGGGAGCAGCTCCTTCATGTGAATCCCGAGCACTGGCTCAACAGCCATCTGCAGCACCTCCCGGTGCTCGCCGTGCCAGCCTGCTTCTTCTACGCGACGCTGCACTTCGTCGTCACCCCCGCCGTGTTGCTGTGGACCTACCGGCACCGACCTGCCGACTACGGGTCGGCGCGCACCGAGCTCGCGATCATCACCGCGGCGGCGCTGATCGGGTTCTGGCGCTTCCCGACCGCACCCCCACGGCTGCTTGCCGGCGCCGGGTTCCACGACACCCTCGTTTCCTTCAGAACCTGGGGCTGGTGGGGCAGCGACGCGAGCGTGCCAGCCGGCGCCACCGCGATCGCGAACCAATTCGCGGCGATGCCCTCCCTGCACATGGCATGGGCTGTCTGGTGCGGAGCAACGATGTTCACGCTGACGCGCCACGGGTGGGTCAGATTCCTGGCGATCGTCTACCCCGTGCTTACGACACTGGTCGTGCTCGGCACCGCGAACCACTACCTGCTCGACGTGCTGGCCGGGATCGGGCTCTGGGTGGTGGCCGCCGTCGTCGTCCGCCTAGTCCACCCCGATTCGATCAAGTCACGACGCGCCGACGACGGTGAGCTGGCGCCAGGATGAGCGGCTTGGAGCCGACCGGCCCGTGTTTGCCTGACGACCTAGAGCCTGGACTCGCCCCGCCTTGGGGCACAACGCCGTGATGGCGCGGCGTGTTCGGTCCGTGATCGGTGCCGGCCGGGCGTACCGGATCGCCGGCAGCGCGAGAGTTGCAGCCGACGCGCGGCCTCGGCCCGGACGGCAACGAATCCCGCGGCCGCTGATCAACCGGCGCCTGCCGTCGGGGCGCGGCGCGATGGAGCAACCCAACGCCACCCACGACGGCGCCGCGGCGCTCACCCCGACGTTCTGGCTCGCCGTAGCAGTCACCGGAATCGCGACGGGGCTGCTCGGGGACGCGATGATGGCGATCCTGTTCTTCTTCGAACACGCGGCGTTCGGCTTCCAGCACGGAAGTTTCGAGTCGGGAGTCAAGCACGCGTCCCCGCTTCGGCGGGTCCTGGTGCTGGTGATCGCGGGCGCATTCGGTGGTATCGCCTGGTATCTGCTGCGCCGTTACACAAACGGTAAGAAGGCCGAGGTTGACGATGCCCTCTGGACTGGCACCGGGCATCTGTCCTTCCGACGGAGCCTGGGTACATCGGTGATCTCGGAGATCGTCATCGGGATGGGCGCCTCCCTCGGGCGGGAAGCGGCACCGAAACTGCTCGGTGGCGCATCGGGCAGCGCACTCGCCGGCTGGCTCCGGCTGACCACGGCGCAGAGACGACTTCTGGTCGCTTGTGGCGCGGGTGCCGGGTTGGGTGCGGTCTACAACGTCCCGCTGGGTGGCGCACTATTCACCGTGGAGATCCTCATCGGCTCCATCACGCTGCCGAACGTGCTCCCCGCGCTGGCCTGCTCAGGAATCGCCACCGTCACCGCCTGGATCTATCTCCCCAACCAGGCGACCTATAGCGACATCCCGTCCTACCACTCCCACGCCCGGCTGATCGTCTGGGTACTCGTGGCGGGACCGATCATCGGCCTGCTCGCCGCGGCCTACCTGCGCCTGATCGGCGCGATCTCCCACCACAAGGGGACGGGATTAGCGACGTTGATCGCTCCGCTGGTCGCATTCACTGTGCTGGGCCTGATCGCCATCGCCTACCCGCAACTGCTGGGCAACGGTAAGGAAATCGCCCACGACGTCTTCCTCGGCCACGCCACGATTGGGCTGGTGGTTGCATTGGCGATCCTCAAGCCACTGGTCACCGCCCTATGTTTGGGTAGCGGGGCCGCCGGCGGGCTCCTCACCCCCGTATTGAGCTCGGGCGCCGTCCTCGGGGCGGCACTCGGGATCGCCTGGGCGCAGGTGTGGCCCGGCTCCCCGGTCGGCGCCTACGCCCTGATCGGCGCTGCCGCCGCGATCGGCGCTGCTATGCAAGCCCCGCTGACCGCGCTCGTGCTCGTACTCGAATTCACCCACACCGGCTTCGACCTGATGATCCCGATGCTGCTTGCCACCGTCACCGCGACAACGATCACCCGCTACATCGACGGCTACTCCATCTACTCCGCACGGCTGCCAGCCCACTCAGTCTCAGCTGACACTGCTCACCCGGCTCCGACGCACCCCTCTATTGCCCTAGACGTCCAAGGGATGTTTGAGATACCCCCTGGGTATCGCCACAATCGGTTCACGACCGGGAGCAGCATCCCTCCTGACCCCCGTGCACCTATCCCACTGGCACCCCGCGGCTGAACGCAGAGGAATCACCATCACCAGGTACGCACTCTCGACCACCCTCGCTGCCAGCTACGCCGACGCCGTGGGCCGTACCCGCGCGGCACTCTCCGAGCAGGGGTTCGGTGTCCTCACCGGGATCGACGTCGCCGCCACGTGACAAGCATTGTGGCGGATCTGACCTAGCAGGCACCGGTCCCGCAAAATCGCGCCCGGGAGCTACGCGAGGCGGGTCGCGCCTACGAAATCCGCGGCGAAGTAGGCGAACGGGACGACCCGGACGTTCTCACCTGGCTGTGGGGCGGAGACGACCATGCCGTTGCCGATATAGATCGAGACGTGCCCGATCGGTTGGTAGAGGAAGATCAAATCGCCGGGCTGAAGTTGACTCGCCGAGACGTGGGTGCCATAGCCGTACTGGCTCGAGGCGAGATGCGGTAAGGAGACACCG
>JALYIS010000184.1 GCA_030775705.1 Actinomycetota bacterium | reverse complement strand
CCGTTGCACCAGCGCAATGACCACGTCGTGATGAATGCGGTCAACCTCGTCACCATCGGCATCGGCAGCGTCGTGCGGTTCTGGGCGTACAAGCGGTTCGTGTTCCTGCACCCGGACAAGGTGCACTCGCCAGATGTGGACCTCGAGGTAGAGCTGGCCGAGTAGGGAGTCGACCCGCGATGCCGGTGTCTCAGTCGCCCCCACCGATGTCGGTGTCATAGGCCTCGTAGATCAGATCGGCGCCGCGTTGGCGATGGCGCACGAGATGCCCCAGCAGCTCTGTTGCCTGCGCACGCACGGCAGCGACATCCTCCCTGGAGACCGGTGGTTGGGTATCCGCGATCAGGCTGGCTATCTCGGCTGCGATCACCTGATGATCGGCGGCCAACGCGTTGACCCCATTTGTGAGGCGTAGGTCCCCGCCGAGGATTGCCTGGTGTAGGCCGTCGGGGCCTTCAGTGACCGCGATGTGATCCACGAAGTCGTCGGCCAGATCGCTGAGGGCTTCGTAAACCCGTTCGCCCCAGACGACCGCGCGGTCTGCGGCGGCCGCGGCGAGTTCCCGCTCCAGGGTGCCCATCGATTCCCGTAGTTCTGCGCGGCGACGGCGTAGCTCGAGCAATTCAGCGTGGTCCGACGGCTTGGGCATGGCCTCAGCGATCGGAGGTGGTGCGCTGGACCTGTTGATGGTCGGTTCCATGGGCGCCTCCCCGTGGCATCGGTTCCATGGTGCTGCCCAATCCTCGCGGCGTCTACACCTGTCCCGCGCGTCGCGCCCAGGCGCTGACCTGCTCCGCCAGGGGTCCCCGGCAGCATTTCGTGCGCATCCGGCCCGATTGACTATGTCGAACACTTGTTCGAAGATATCTCCATGCGCACTGGTCTCGAGGTGGCGATACGCAAGGCAGACGGCACCACCGCCGTCGACCTCGGCCGCCGAGGGGCTCCTTCGTTGCCGGTGTCGGCAGCGCTGGGCGCGGTGATGCCGGACGGGCTGCGCCGGGGCAGCACGGTCACTGTCGCAGGCTCGATCTCGCTCGTGCTTGCGCTGCTGGGCTCAGCCTCCGCCGAGGGTGCGTGGTGCGCGTTAGTGGGATTCCCGCGGATCAGCGCCGAATCAGCCCGCGAGTACGGCATCGAGCTGTCTCGCTTGGCTCTCGTTCCGGTGCCAGGCGCCAGTTGGGCGACTGCGGTCGGCGCGCTCCTCGACGCCGTGGACGTGGTAGCCGCCCGCCCGCCGCGGACCGGTGGCGGCCCTGCACCGGCCGACATCCGGCGTTTGGCCGCGCGCGCTCGGACCCAAGATGCGGTCCTGGTTCCCTTCCTGGGTACCGGTACCTGGCCCGGCGCCGATCTGCGCCTGACCGCCCACGACGGTAGGTGGTCAGGTATCGGGGAGGGCACCGGGCGGCTGCGTGCGCGCCGGATCACCGTCACTGCCGAGGGCCGCGGGCGGGCGTCGCGGGCGAGATCGACGGCGCTCTGGCTACCCGCCGACGGCGGAGGAACCCACACAGTGCTCACCTCGGCGCCGGCTCCGGTACTCGCCGAACCGACCCTCGTCGAACTGGCCGGCTAGGTGACCGCCCCCCGGATGATCGCCATCTGGTGCCCGGACTGGCCGGTCACTGCCGCAAGGCTCGATGCGGGTTTGGGCGCCGATGAGCCCGTTGCCGTCCTGGTTGCCAATCGGGTCACCGCCTGCTCGCACAGTGCCCGTACCGCCGGGGTGCGGCGTGGACTACGGCGCCGGGAGGCGCAGAGTCGCTGCCCTGAACTCGTCGTCATGGCACGCAATGAAGCGGTCGAGGCGCGTATGTTCGAGCCGGTCGTGGCCGCTCTCGAAGCGATCGCGCCGGGCGTCGAGATCACGCGGCCAGGCTTGGCCGCGATCGGTGTCCGCGGCCCCACCCGCTATTTCGGTGGCGAGACCGGCGTAGTGCATGCGTTGTCGCGTGCGGTGGGCACATTCGACGGCTCGGACGTGCTGATCGGCATCGCGGACGGTGCTTTTGCGGCCCAACATGCCGCTCGGCGTGCGGTTATCGTGGATGCCGGTGAGTCCCCCGCCTTCCTTGCCGACCTGCCGATCGAGACACTCGACCCGTCCGGGAACTCAGCGTTGATAGATCTGCTGAATCGGCTCGGCATCCGCACCCTCGGCGCCTTCGCCGCGCTGTCGCCGCGCGACG
>JALYIS010000183.1 GCA_030775705.1 Actinomycetota bacterium | reverse complement strand
GCGCCCCCGACGAGCCCCGCTTACGTGTTCGCTGCGCTTCAGTGGACCTGCGCCCATCGCGGGCGTGCCGGATGTCGTCCGGCAAGGGATCAGGAGAACCGCCAATGAACGACACCATCATGACCGTGGTCGGGAACGTCGTGGACGAACCTCGCATGAGGCTGACGAAGAACGGTCACCCCGTCACGAACTTCAGGCTCGCATCGACGTCGCGGCGATACGACCGGGAGGCAGAGACCTACGTAGACAATGCAACCCTGTTCGTGAACGTCACCTGCTGGCGCGCGATGGCTGAGAATGTTGCGCAATCACTGTGCAAGGGACAGCCCGTCGTCGTCACCGGGCGCTACTACTCGCGCGAGTACACGGTCAATGAGGTGACTCGGGTCGCCTACGACTTGGAGGCCAACGCGGTCGGTCACGACCTGTCCCGCGGTACTGCGAGCTTCGTCAAGGTCGTGCGGTCGCGCGGGGTCCACCAGGTCGAGGTGGACGCGGACGGCATCCCGGCAGACCGAAGCGATGAGTGGCTTGACATCGTTCGGGACGAGACCGATCCGCAACAGATGAGCGAACTGCGCCACGCCGAACTGGCTCGCTGAGAACCGTGCGTCGGGTGTCGCCGTCCGCGTCGCGCGGGGGAGCGCGGCGGCGACACCGGGCAACTGGGACACTGGACGTCAGACCCGGGCTTGTGTGGCAGGGCCGGGCAGCAGACGAACAGGTGTTGACCAACAGTGGCTCAGTTCATTTACACGATGTACAAGGTGCGCAAGGCCCACGGCGACAAGGTGATTCTGGACGAGGTGACGTTGTCCTTCTTGCCGGGGGCAAAGATCGGTGTAGTCGGACCGAACGGCGCTGGCAAGTCGACCGTCCTCAAGATCATGGCCGGCCTTGACCAACCGTCCAATGGCGATGTCATGTTGGCTGCGGGTGCATCGGTCGGTCTGCTGCAGCAGGAGCCGCCGCTGGACGAGACGTTGACCGTGCGCGAGAACGTCGAACTCGCAGTGGCCGAGATGCGTGCCACGCTCGCCCGATTCGAGGACGTGTCGGCGGCGATGGGTGAACCGGACGCCGACTTCGACAGCCTGCTCGCCGAACAGGGCGAACTTATGGAGAAGATCGAGCACGGAGACGGCTGGGAACTCGACAGCCGGATCGAGCAGGCCATGGATGCCCTACGTTGCCCCCCAGGCGACGAAGCCGTCACCCACCTGTCCGGTGGCGAGCGCCGCCGGGTCGCCCTGTGCAAACTTCTGCTCGAGGCGCCTGATCTGTTGCTGCTGGACGAGCCCACCAACCATCTTGACGCGGAGAGCGTGCAGTGGCTGGAGCAGCATCTGGCCAAGTACGCCGGCACGATCTTGGCGGTCACCCACGATAGGTACTTCCTGAACAACGTCGCCGAGTGGATCCTCGAGCTCGATCGCGGGCGCGCCTACCCCTACGAGGGCAACTACTCGACCTACCTGGAGAAGAAGGCGGAGCGGCTCACAGTCGCGGGCAAGAAGGACCAGAAGCTCGAGAAGAGACTTCGCGAGGAGCTGAACTGGGTCCGACAGAACGCGAAGGGCAGGCAGGCCAAAAGCAAGGCTCGCATGCAGCGTTACGAGGAGATGGCCTCGGAGGCGGAGAAGACCCGCAAGCTCGACTTCGAGGAGATCCAGATCCCCCCGGGCCCGCGCTTGGGAAGCCTCGTGGTCGAGTCGCTCGCGCTTACGAAAGGATTTGCCGGCGAACTGCTGTGGGACAAGACATCGTTCAGCCTTCCTCGCGGTGGCATCGTCGGCGTGATCGGGCCCAATGGCGTCGGCAAGACGACGCTGTTCAAGATGCTTGTCGGGCAGGAATCGCCCGACGGCGGCGAGCTGAAGGTTGGCGAGACGGTCAAGATCAGCTACGTCGACCAGAACCGTGGCGGCATCGACCCCAAAAAGAATGTTTGGGAGGTCGTCTCCGACGGCCTCGACTACATCAACGTCGGGCACGTCGAGATGCCTTCGCGTGCCTACGTGTCAGCTTTTGGGTTCAAGGGACACGATCAGCAGAAGGCGGCCGGCATCCTGTCCGGCGGTGAACGCAATCGCCTCAATCTGGCTCTGACCCTCAAGGAGGGCGGCAACGTGCTCCTGCTCGACGAGCCGACCAACGACCTCGACGTCGAGACCCTGGGCTCTCTTGAGAACGCGCTGCTCGAGTTTCCCGGCTGCGCCGTGATCACGAGCCACGACCGCTGGTTCCTGGATCGCGTCGCAACCCACATCCTGGCCTGGGAGGGCGACGACGACCACCCGGCAGCGTGGTTCTGGTTCGAGGGAAACTTCGATTCCTACGAGAAGAACAAGATCGAGCGGCTCGGTGCCGAGGCCGCACGCCCGCACGCCGTGACCCATCGCAAGCTCAGCCGAGACTGACCTATCGCCATGGCGCGATTCGTGCACCCGGTGCACATGCGATGGTCCGACATGGACGCCTTCCGGCACATCAACAATTCGGCCTACCTGGAGTATCTCGAACAGGCCCGGGTGGCGATGTTCTTCGATCGTCACACCGGATTCTCCGGGGGCACAGTGATCGCCCGGCATGAGATCGACTATCTGCGCCCCGTCGTCTATCACCCCGAACCACTACGGCTGGAGCTGTGGGTCAGCCGGATCCGCGGCGCGTCGTTCACCGTCTCCTACGAGGTACTCGACGGCAGTGTCCTCGCCGCCCGAGCCGCGACTATCTGTGTGCCGTTCGACTTCGAGACAGATCGGCCCAGGCGGCTCACCGAGGACGAACGCGCGGTGCTCGCCGGCTACGACGACGACGGTCGCTAGTGGGCACCCCGCCAGCGTCCCCGGAGGGCGGCCCGTACGGACCAGGGCCATCAGCCGAAGGATTCGGAGCGTCAGCCGACGCGCTTGGCGACCTCGCGCCGGTCCTACGGCGCGCGGTCAACCTCGACCCCAGAAGCCTCGCACGGCTGCGGCTCAGCCCAGGCGATCCACCGGCAGGCCGTGACGCCGAGGGTGCGGGCCCGACCGCGTGCGTGCTCGTGCGACTTCCATTCGGCGTACTCGTCTCCCGGACGATCGAGCTGCCTGGGGGACCCGTCGACAATGTCGACGTCGCGATCCACGCCGGCGAATTCCTGGCCTGGCTCGATGGCGAACAGCGCGACCCGCCCGTCCAGCGCAACGGCCAGTGGCGTACTGGACTGCCGCCGTCGCGAGGCTGGCAACGGGTCGACACGGTCCCCGACGCCGTCGTCCGTGACCTGGTTCGGGCCGGCGCACTCACCGTCAAGCAAGCCGCAGCCGGTGAGGGCGTTCCCCACGCCGAGCCCCGCGCACAAGTCACCGATGTCCTGCTCGACGCGGTGGTTCTCACCGTTCATGACGAAGACCGGTCCGCCCAAGTCACGCTCAGGGTGCTTAGCGCGGTGCTCCGTATGGGCTTCATGCCCAGCGGCTCGCACATTGCTGTGGATCTTGCCGGGCGGTGGACGCGCGTAGCCGCGCGATACGGGTCTGTCTATGCCGAGCGCGCGGGCCGCCAGCTGAACCTGCTCTGACGCTCGCGCAGCATCGGCGGTGCACCGGAACCCATCCGCCAGGCCACCTCGTCAGTCACTGTGCGGAGCACACAAGGCCGCTTCATAACTCGGGAGCCCATCGTGTCCGACCCAGGCCCACACCCAGACCCCGACGCACGCCCGGACGCAGACGCAGACGCAGGCCAGGTCCCGGCCTCGCAACTCGTGGCCACGCCCTCACCCACGCCCGCTCGGCGGACCTTGCGGTACACAGCCAGACTCGCCCTGGTTCCGGCCGCTGTGATCCTCGTCGGCGCAGTTCTGGTGCCCACTCAGGCAACGACCGCACCCGCCGCGCACCGGCCTCCGGCTCGCCCAGAACCGGTTCGACAAGCCGCCGCTGCGCTGGTGGCCTACACCGACTGCACCGCGATGCTCACCGACCTGCGCTCGCACACGGTGCAGAGCACCGGTCCCTATGGCATCGGTTCCGACACCCGCTCCGCCCTCGCCGAGGGTATTGCGGTGCCGGCAGCGGGCGGCGTCGCGGTCCAGAGCAATGTCGCGGCCAGCGCAGCCGCCCCGCACATGCCCGCCTTCTCGACGACAACGGTGCAGGAGAGCGGCGTGGACGAACCGGATCTCGTCAAGTCGGACGGGCGCCGGATCGTCAGCGTCTCCGGCGGCGTGCTGCGGGTCATCGACGCTGCCAGTCGTCGGGTGATCGGGAAGCTTGTTCTACCCGGGGCGATCGCTGGGGCCGGGGAATCCGATGACCTTTTCGTCTCCGGCGACACGGCGTTCGTGCTCGCACGAAATGATCAGTTCAACCGCGGTGGCGCAGGCCCGTACACTCCCGGATCCGGCGTCTCCTACCCCGCCTCGAGCGCATCAGCTACTACACGGTCGACCTGTCCGGCGCGCCCCACATCGTGAGCACCCTGCGCCCGCACGGCGAGTACGTCGACGCGCGGATGGTCGGCTCGACGGTTCGACTCGTCGTGCGCACAGCGCCGAACATCCGCCTCCCCAACGCCTCAAGCAATGCGCTCACCCAAGCCCAGCGCGTGGCTCAAAACCGGGCGGCTGTCGAGCAGGCGCCGCTGACCTCATGGCTTCCCACCTACGACATCGTCACGGCCGCAGGCACGTCGACCCTCGCCGTGCCCTGCCAGCGCGTCAGCCGCCCGGCAGCGTTCACGGGGACGTCTGTGCTCACCGTCTACTCCGTCGACCTGGCCAAGCATTCGGACGACCTGTCACCGGTGAGCCTCGCCGCGGACGGCGAGACGATCTACGCCGCCGCAGGAAACCTGTTCATCGCCAGCACGCCGTCCACCTACTGCTGCCTCGCCGGCGGCGCGATCGCGCCGGGGGCGTCGTTGCCCGGCAATGCCCGCACACCGTCGCTGGACCAGGCCGCGTCCCTCCCGGCCCCCGTCGGCGCAAGTCAGACGACACAGATTCACCGGTTCGACATCAGCACGCCGGGCCGGCCGACCTACCTAGGGTCGGGCTCGGTCCCCGGACAGCTTCTCAACTCGTACTCGATGTCGTACTACGGCGGACACCTGCGGGTGGTGACGACGTCCTACATCCCCAGCAACGCCGGCGAGGCCAGTGCGCTTTACGTGCTGGACCCGACGTCGCTGCACGTCATCTCTCACATCGGCGGTCTGGGTAACGGTGAACGTGTCTACGCCGTCCGGTTCGCGGGGGACCTGGGTTATGTCGTCACCTACCGGCAGGTCGATCCGCTCTACGTCATCGACCTGGTAGACCCGGCCCACCCACGGCTGGCCGGGCAGTTGTCGCTGACGGGGTACTCCTCGTACCTGCAAGACATCGGCAACGGACGGCTGCTCGGAGTGGGGGAGGAGGCCGACCCGAACGGTATCGCCGCAGGACTGCAGATGTCCGTGTTCGACGTGAGCGATGCCGCAGGCCCGCGACTGCTCGCCCGGTTGGTGCGCCCGTCCTCGCGCGGGGAGGGGAGTCTCGACCCCCATGCCTTCCTCTACTGGGCCGCCACCGGTCTCGCGGTGATCCCGGTTCAGTCCTGGGACCCGACTGACCCCGCGTACGGCGCAGTACTCGCCGTGCACGTCGAAGCCTCGCGGCTGAGCACCATCGGTCTCATCAGGCACCCGGCGGCTGCGGGTGCTCCCGGCGTCGATGGGGCCGGGCATGCGATCGAACGGACCCTGGTGATCGGGGATAGCATCTGGACGATGTCCGCCGCCGGGTTCAAGGTCAGCGACCTTCACACGGCCACCAGTCAGGCCTGGATCCCGTTCCAGTGACCACGGCCGCCACCGGCAAATCCCATCAGCGCAGCCACACCGCAGTGTCAGGCCGCAGCCACGCTCCGGTCAACGCGCCGGAGGCCAGCACCAACTCGCCCGGGGGGAGAGGGACGGACTGCTCGCCGGCATTGAGCACGACAGTGATCTCGCCCCGCCGATAGGCCAGACATCCCGCGGGCGCCGCAGCCCAGTCGAACTC
>JALYIS010000182.1 GCA_030775705.1 Actinomycetota bacterium | reverse complement strand
GGGTAAACAAGCATCTGCTCGGTAAGAAGTGACCCTGGTCACGGCGTCTGTCAGCAATCCAGTTAGACTTTCGCGCAATTGGCTCCCTGCGCTCAGCGCATGGGATGCCCCGAGGCTGCCGAGTTGGCAGCAATGCCTCAGTCCGACGCGCGAAATAGGGGATCTGCATGGCCGTGCACCATCTGCTCGCGAGCAGCGACAATCCATTGGCTATCAGCAGCGGCGACAAGACGATGGTCGTCGTCATCGGGCTGATCGCATTGGCGGCGCTCGCGTTCGCCGCATTCCTCGTCAAGGAGGTGCTGGCCTTCGATCAGGGCACTCCCAAGATGCAGGAGATCTCGAAGGCCGTCCAGGAGGGTGCTGCGGCATACCTCAACCGCCAGTTCCGAACGCTCGCCGCATTCTCCGTCATCGTCTTCCTGCTGATGTTCATCCTTCCCGTGAACGTCGCCCACGGCGCCACGAACGTCCGCATCGGTCGCGCCCTGTTCTTCCTCGTGGGTGCGGTCTTCTCCGCCACCGTCGGCTACATCGGCATGACCCTGGCGACCCGGGCGAATGTGCGCGTCGCCGCGGCGGCGCGTGGCGGCGGCGCCGGGCGTGAGCGTGGTTTCCACATCGCGTTCCGCACCGGGGGCATCGTCGGGATGCTCACCGTCGGGCTCGGCCTGCTCGGTGCCTCGATCGTGCTGCTGGTCTACAACGACAACGCGCCGACCGTCCTGGAAGGCTTCGGCTTCGGCGGCGCGCTGCTGGCGATGTTCATGCGCGTCGGGGGCGGCATCTTTACCAAGGCCGCCGACGTCGGTGCCGACCTGGTCGGCAAGGTCGAGGCAGGGATCCCCGAGGATGACCCGCGTAACGCGGCGACCATCGCCGACAACGTCGGCGACAACGTCGGCGACTGCGCCGGCATGGCAGCCGACCTGTTCGAGTCCTACGCGGTGACGCTGGTAGCCGCGCTGATCCTCGGCCAGGCCGCGTTCGGCGCGAAGGGACTGATGCTGCCGCTCATCATCGGTGCCATCGGAATCGTGAGCTCGGTGGTCGGCATTGTCACGACCAAGCTGCGCTCGAGCGACCGCAACGGTCTGGTTCCGATCAACCGGGGCTTCATCATCTCGGCATTGGTGTCCCTCGTCCTGGTCGCGATCGTCTCCTTCTCCTACCTGCCGGGCAAGTTCAGCGGCTTCCACGGGGTCGCTGGCTTCAGCGCCTTCGGCAACCTGTCCGGCGGCAAGATCGACGGCAATCCGAAGGTGATCGCCTTCTTGGCGGTGTTGATCGGCATCTCACTGGCCGTGATCATCCAGCAGTTGACCGGCTACTTCACGGACACGGTCCGCCGTCCCGTGAAGGATGTCGCCAAGACATCGCTCACCGGTCCAGCCACCGTCATCCTCTCCGGCATCGCCCTCGGCCTGGAGTCCGCGGTCTACACCGCGGTGCTGATCGCGCTCGCTGTGTTCGGTGCGTTCCTGCTCGGCTTCGGGTCGGTACCGGTCGCCCTGTTCGCCGTGGCACTGGCCGGAACCGGTCTGCTCACGACGGCGGGGGTCATCGTCTCGATGGACACGTTCGGGCCGGTCAGCGACAACGCTCAGGGCGTCGCCGAGATGAGTGGTGATATCGACGAGGCCGGCGCCCGCGTGCTCACCGACCTCGATGCCGTCGGCAATACCACCAAGGCGATCACCAAGGGCATCGCGATCGCGACGGCCGTGCTCGCCGCGACTGCGTTGTTCGGTTCGTTCACCGATGCCGTCACCACGGCGCTGGTGCGCAACCACGCCTCGACCGACATCTTCACCCCGCAGGTGGCCGCGCCCAACGTGCTCGTCGGCGTCATCATCGGCGCGGCTGTGGTCTTCCTGTTCAGTGGGCTGGCGATCGCCGCCGTCGGTCGAGCCGCCGGCCGGGTCGTGTTCGAGGTCCGCGAGCAGTTCCGGGTGCACCCCGGGATCATGGACTTCAGCGAGAAGCCCGACTACGGACGCGTGGTCGACATCTGCACGAAGGACTCGCTGCGCGAACTGGCCACTCCCGGGCTGCTCGCCATCTTCGGCCCGATCACCATCGGGTTCGCCTTCGGAGCGGGGCCGCTGGCCGGCTTCCTCGCGGGCGCGATCGGCGCAGGCGTGCTGATGGCTGTCTTCCTCGCGAACTCCGGCGGCGCGTGGGACAACGCGAAGAAGATGGTCGAGGACGGCCTGTACGGCGGAAAGGGGAGCGACGCCCACGCGGCCACCGTCATCGGCGACACGGTCGGCGACCCGTTCAAGGACACCGCCGGCCCCGCGATCAACCCGCTGATCAAGGTGATGAACCTCGTCTCGGTGCTCATCGCGCCCGCGGTGATCAAGTACAGCATCGGGGATCACAAGAGCAACGCGGTGCGGATGGTGATCGCTGCCGTGGGGTTCCTGATCATTGCCGCCGCAGTCATCGTGTCGAAGCGACGTACGGTCTCGATGGGCG
>JALYIS010000181.1 GCA_030775705.1 Actinomycetota bacterium | reverse complement strand
CACCGGCGGCGCGCTGATCACGCTGGTGCTGAAGTCACCCTGACCCCGTGGCGCGCGGCCACCCGGCGCCCATCGACAGTTCCCAGCACATCTTGACCCGCTCTTGACCCTGTGGTGACGCGTACCTGAGGTGCTCGGCCGCATCGTGTTCCCATGAGCGCAAAACCTTCCCCCGCCCGGCTCCTGCGCCGGGCGACACTGGCCGGCTACGGCAGCGCGGCCGCTGCGGTTGCGGTCACCGTCGCCCTGATCGCCGGCGTGCATTCCACGGCTGATGCGGCGTCGACCGCGAAGACCAAGGCCACGACCGGCTCGACGACCAGCTCTGCGGCCCCGACATCTGTGGCTCCGACATCTGTGGCCCCGACATCTGTGGCCCCGGCGTCGACGGCGACCAGCGCGGTCGGACAAGCGAAGCAGAGCACCGCCGTCGCCGGGGGGAGCAACGGCTCATGAACGCGACCCACGTCGGCAGCGCATGGAGCTGCACCGTCCGACTCGTCGTCGGGGACTCACGGGCACTCGCCCCGGCGGCCGAAGACCTGACCGCCCTGCTGTCCCGGATAGACGGCGTCGCCAGTCGCTTCCGACCCTACTCAGCACTATCGATCGCGAACGCCCGTGCCGGTCGACCGACTCCCGTACCCCGCATCCTGGTCGACCTGGTGAGCGCAGCACTCGATGCCGCAGCCCTGACCGACGGCGCGGTCGACCCCACGCTCGGTCTCGCGATGCATCGCAACGGCTACGACCGAGACTTCGCCCACATCCCGGTCCGACACCACTCCCCCGCACCCGCACCCCTACCCGCGTCGCTCCTCTCGGCGACTCCGGTCGGCCGGTGGCCAGAGGTGCGGTTGCATCGCGAGGCCGGCCTGCTCACTGTCCCGGCCGGAACCGCGCTCGATCTCGGCGCCACGGCCAAGGCCTACGTCGCAGATCACGCCGCGCTCGCGTTGAGCCAGCGATACCAGACACCGGTCCTGGTCGAACTCGGTGGTGATCTGGCAGTCGCCGGGCACTGGCGCGGACCGGGCGACGATCGACGCGTCCGGGTCGGTCCGGACGGCGGCTGGCCTATCCGGGTCGCCGAGGTCGAAGGCGGCGCAGGCCAGGTCGTCACCCTGCGCCACGGCGGTCTGGTCACCTCCACGACGACGGTGCGCCGGTGGACCCATCGCGGCCAGGCGATGCACCACATCCTCGATCCGCGAACTGGCGAGCCCACGACCGGCCCGTGGCGCACCGCGACGGTTTCGGCGCCCAGTGCCCTCGCCGCCAACGTCGCCAGCACGGCCGCGATAGTGATGGGCGCCGGCGCCGTCAAATGGCTTGAGGCCCGAGGGCTCGCTGCCCGGCTCGTGAGCCGGGACGGCCTCGTTCGGACGGTTGGCGACTGGCCACCCATGTCCTCAACCTCGGTGCCCTCAACTTCGGTGCCCTCGACGGCGGTGCCCTCGACGGCGGTGGCTTGATGACTGTCTGGTTGACGGCCAGAGGTGCCGGCCTGGCCGCGCTTGTGCTGCTGACGATGTCAACGTGTCTTGGGGCGCTGAGCACGGGCCGAAGCAGCGCGCCGGTCCGGGTCGTCATGCAGAAGGTGCATCGGGTCCTTGCGACCCTCGCCATCGGGGTCCTCGCCCTGCACGTCGGCACGATCCTCGCCGACTCGTACGCCCATGTCGGTGTTCGCGGCGCGGTAGTCCCGTTCACCTCCAGCTACCGCGCCACGTGGGTCGGGCTGGGCACCCTCGGTGCCTACACCTTCCTCGGCGTCGCCGTGCTGGGCATGGCTCGAGGCCGGCTGGCCACCTCGGCACGCGCCGTGCGGTGCTGGCGAGCTGTGCACGCGACGGCCTACCTCGGGTGGGCGAGTGCGATGCTGCACGGTCTCAATGCCGGTACCGACAGCTCCGTGCCTTGGGTTCGGTTGCTGTACGTCGCCTGCGGCGCGGCCGTCGCAGGGGCGCTGGCTTTCCGGATGGCGATCTCTGTGCGCCGGACCGGTCCCGGTCTCCTTCAGGTGGCGACCCGATGACCGCCGTCC
>JALYIS010000180.1 GCA_030775705.1 Actinomycetota bacterium | reverse complement strand
GCCTCGGGATCGTCCCGGACGACCACGCCCAACTCCTTGACACCCTGGAGAGTCAACTCCTGCGCGCCGATGTCCTGGTCACCACCGGCGGCGTGAGCATGGGCGCCTTCGACGTCGTGAAGCAGGCGTTGTCCGAACTAGGCACCGTCGACTTCGCCCGCGTGGCGATGCAGCCGGGCAAGCCCCAGGGCTTCGGCCATCTCGGCAATCGCATCCCGATCTTCTGCCTGCCGGGGAACCCGGTGAGCGCGCTCGTCTCCTTCGAGGTGTTCGTTCGCCCGGCGATCCGCAAGCTGCTGGGCAAGCGCAACCTGCAGCGGGCGACCGTCCAGGCCGTCGCGCTCGAAGGCGCGCAGAGCCCGCCCGGGATAAGGCAGTACCGCCGCGGCATGCTGCATCGCGAGGTGTCGGGCGGGTACAGCGTGGCCTTCGTCGGGGGTGCCGGTTCGCACCTCATCGCCGCCATGGCGTCCGCCAACTGCCTCGTCGTCCTGGGTGAGGACGTCACCGAGGTGTCGCCGGGATCGCGTGTCACGGTGATGCCGCTGCTGCTTGCCAACCGGTGAGGCCGCCGCCGGGCCGATGAACACCGCCGAACTGAATCCGACCGCTGCCGGTCAGAGCTCCTCGAGAGCGTCTACCAGCAGCCAAGCAGCGCCTCGATGACCGCGCATCCCGGGTGGCCGGCCCGCCTGGTGGCCGGCCCGGTGGTGTTGCGCGCTCCCCGCCTGCGAGACGGGCGGGCGTGGAGCGAGGTTCGATTGCGTAACGAGATGTGGCTCGTGAAATGGGAGCCCTCGTCGCCGCACGGATGGTACGAACGCCACGCGGTGTCGGCGTGGCCGCCACTGCTTTCGGCGCTGCGCAAGGCGGGACGGTCGGGCACCATGCTCCCGTTCGTGATCACCTACGCAGGCAATCTTGTCGGGCAGATAAACGTGTCAAACGTCGTGCATGGGGTCCTGCGTTCCTGCACCGTCGGCTACTGGGTCGACCGGTCCGTCGCCGGTCGAGGGATCGTTCCGACGGCTCTGGCGTTGGTGATCGATCATTGCTTCGCCCAGGTCGGGTTGCATCGGGTCGAGATCGACATCCGTCCCGAGAACGCGGCCAGCCTCCGAGTGGTCGACAAGCTAGGCCTGCGCCGCGAGGGATACTACGAGCGGTTCCTCGACATCGACGGAGCATGGCGGGACCACGTCGCGTTCGCGA
This sequence comes from Actinomycetota bacterium, assembly GCA_030775705.1. Taxonomy (GTDB): domain Bacteria; phylum Actinomycetota; class Actinomycetes; order Mycobacteriales; family Jatrophihabitantaceae; genus JALYIS01. The sequence continues at coordinate 4,268 of JALYIS010000180.1, read as the reverse complement.
TCACCGTCGAGGAGTTGCACGCAACGACATTGCTCTCCCGGCTACCACGGCTCCCGGCTCACCCGTAACCGCGCCAGTCGATCAGCACCGCAGCCGCTATTGCTCGCGCAGCCGTTGGCCGACACGCCGTGTCACGTACCCCGACAACGCCGCGCGGCTGGCTAACTTGAACGCCAGGCTTGTTACAGATGTGACTGGAGGTACGAAGTGTTGTCACCGATGACGACCGTTCTCGTGCTTGCCGTCCTGTGGTTGATCGTGGTGGTACCCATGATCTTCCGCCGTAACGATGCCCGCCGACGTGAACGCACGGTCGCCGGCTTCGGCCGGGCAATGCGAGCCCTCGGCGCCCGCGCGTCCGGTTCGGCCAGGTCGCCCCAGGCCGACGTATTCGTGCGTGGCGAGACCGAACGCCGCAAGGCGGCGCCTGCGGCAAGCGTCGCAGCTGCGGCTCGCCGACCCGTGCCCGCACCCCAGGAGGCGCTGATGTACCCCGTTGACCGTTCTGATATGTCTGCGGCCAGAACCCGCATGATGGCCCGGCGCCGGCGCTCGCTCGCCCTGCTCGTGGTCGGGTCGTTGCTCGGCACGATGCTCGCCTTCTCCCTAGGAGGCGTGTTCTGGCTGGTCGATGCGCCCTTCGTTCTGGGTTTCGTCGGGTACGTGTCGTTCCTGCGTTCGCACGCGCAGCGCGACCGGGAGCGGCGGCTCAACCGTCGCGAGCGAGCGACCGAGCAGCGCACCACCGGCTTCGACGCCACCGCGGATCCGGGACGCTTCGAACAGATGCCCGAGTCGGTCGTCCGAATCGATGACGACGACATCGAACTGCACAACCTGGACACCGTCGACCTCACCGGTCTCTACAGTGACGAGCTCGCGGACGCCTCGACGGCACACCGCCGCGCTAGCTGATCGACCGTTCGGCCGCCCGAGGCGCGGCGCCATCCTCCTGATAACCTGATCGTCGGCCCGAAAGGGTTCGTCCCGGCATCTCGGGGGCTGTGGCGCAGCTGGTAGCGCACCTCGTTCGCATCGAGGGGGTCAGGAGTTCGAATCTCCTCAGCTCCACCACAGGGGCCTCAATTTCTGGGGCCTGTGGCTTTTCCGGGTAGTTGCAGGACGCGGCTTGACCCCCATTTGACCCTCGAACGTGACGGCATCACGCGGCAGCTGAAGCATCTGGCGAGCACTGAATGGCACCGATTTGGCTGTCCTGGCCTTGACCCCGTGTGGTGGACACCTCGTAAGCGAGGATGGTCGTCATGGGAAGACAACGTCGAGAGTTCAGTCCTGAGTACAAGGACGAGGCCGTCGGGCTGGTGATCAACACCGGACGTACGGTTGCCACGGTCGCTCGTGAGCTTGGTGTCAACGAGGCGACGCTGGGCCGGTGGGTGAACAGTTTCAAGACGCGCCAAGGCAGCGGTGATGGTGCGTTGAGTGAGACCGAGCGGGTCGAGCTGGCCCGGCTTCGTAGGGAGAATTCGGAGCTGAAAATGGATCGGGCGTTCCTAAAAAAAGCGTCGGTCTTCTTCGCCCAGGAAGCATCGGATACGAGCGAGAAGCGTTCGCATTGATGCACGCGGAGAAGAGCAATTTCACGGTCAGCCGGATGGCTCGTCTGTTGGAGGTGTCGCGGTCGGGTTTCTACGCGTGGTTGATCCGCGTGCCGTCGCCGCGGGCGGTTCGGGCGCAGCGGATCGAGGCGAAGATCGCGTGGTTTTCACCGCGACTCCGATGAGGTGTCGGGTTCGCCGCGGATCTTGGCCGACCTGCGTGAGGACGGGGAGGTCATCTCCCGTAAGACGGTCGCTGCGACGATGCGCCGGCTCGGGTTGCGCGGGATCTGTCCGAGGCGGTGGAAGACCACCACGCTCATCGACACGAGCGACACCTACCCGCCTGATGCGGTGAACCGGGCCTGGGACACCGGGGTGCTCAACCGTGTCTGGGTGGGCGACATCACCTATCTGCGGACGTGGGAGGGGTGGCTGTATCTGGCCACCGTCATCGACGCGCATTCGCGTCGGGTGATCGGCTGGGCCATCGATGAGCACATGCGCACCGACCTGGTCCAAGACGCCCTGCAGATGGCGATCGTCCTTCGGGGCCAGCTGCCCGAGCGGGTCGTGTTCCACGCCGACCGCGGAACCCAATACGCATCCGCGCAGATCACCACGTTCGCGAGCGTCAACATGATCACCCGCTCGATGGGACGCACCGGGGTGTGCTGGGACAACGCGATGGCCGAATCGTTCTTCGCCACCCTCAAAACCGAGTTCTACTACCGCCACGTCTGGCCCACCAAGACCCGCGCCCGCCTCGAAGTCGGCGCCTGGATCGAGGACCGCTACAACCGCCGACGCCGACACTCATCGATCGGCAACATCAGCCCCGTCACGTTCGAGATGCAACACTGCAACCACAGCGCGGCAGATCAACAAGCCGCATAACCCCGTGTCCACCAAACGGGGGCAGGGCCAGCTGTGGATGTCAATGCGGAACTTGTCGGGTTCGTAGTAGGCGAGGTTGGCGACCTGATCCATCATCGAGGAGAAGAAGTCGGCGCTCGGGTGGTCGTCGAGCTGCAGGACGACGGCGTTTGACCAGCACGACCCTCCGATCCGGGGGTGGCGACTAAGGCCAGTTCGGCCTCTATCCAGCTGCCAATGGAATTTGCCGACGGCGGTGATGTCGGCTAGTTCGAGCTTGCCGGCCAGCGCGCTGTAGACCGCTGCCAGGTCTTGCATGCTGTCGAGCTGGTCGAGTCGGGGTGTTCCGTTGGGACCGGGATGAATGGTGGGTCAGCACCCGTGCAGGAATGATCACTCGACAGCAAAGCGGCGAAGCCTGCCACGGACTGCGCGAACGCTGCGGCTGTGAGGTCTCCGCGTTTCCGGCGCTGGCCAAGCCATGTCACACGGTCCCTGACCGCAGCGATCGAGCTTGACGCCCGCATCACAAAGCCGCGCCGAGACCCCCACACCCAACAGGCTCGCGTAGGCAGTCGACTTTTTGGCCGTGCGCGACGCTTGTACAGGCCCTTCACGTACCGGAATTGTCACCGTTGACATCCTATAGCCTAGCGAATAGCGTACGAGGCATCCCGGCGCGGTCGGCGGCGGCGCGAGACTGGATCGAGGAGGCAAGCAGGTGGAAACTGAGATCGTGGGACCTAACGTGGAATGGGAGTTCCCGCCGCCGGTTGGTACCCCTGAGCACGCGTTGTGGCTGGTCCACTGGCACTTTGCGTTCGAGACGCCGGATCAGCTCCATAAGCTGGAACAGCTGTATCACGACGACATCATCTGGGAAGTGCCGACGCGGTACACGGTTTATCGAGGAAAGCCCGATGTTCTCGCGAATTATGCGCGGCTGTTCGACAGCATGGAAGACGCCAAGATGTATCCGATCGAACGATACGCAACTGCCAACCGCGTCTTCGACGATTTGGAAGTGACCTTCAAGCTGACCGACAGCAAGGGATTCCCCAACCATCCGCTGCCGGTGGGAACTCGCGTCGCGTTGCGAATGGTTCACAATTTTCAGATTCAGGACGGCCTAATTATCCGCGAGAACGGGTACGAGATGTGGCGGCCTGACATCAGCTGGTAGCGCGTCAGTTACCGCGCTTGGACGCTCCCGCCTGGCGATCGCGTGTCTGTTCACGCGTGTCGGTCACTCGGATGGGTCCGCGAGACTAAAAGGGAATCCTGGGTCGATCAGATTGTCGCGCGTGTGTCACCAGGGTTCACGCTCCGCCCAATGGTGCCGCGAATTTACTAATATCACGCGGCTGCCAATGGCATGATCCGCTCACCCGGATGAACAGAGAAACCGTTCGGCAGGACGCGCCTGCTCACACAGCCACAGGCCACAGATGGGGCATCAGAATGATAATTGCTAACGTCGAGAAGCGGTTGACCACGTTCGTGGGCGGACAGGCTGTTGATGTCGAGGAACGTAGCAACGGGCATTTCCAGGCCAACCCCGCTGCGATCTATGAGCGCTGGAGCGAGTTCCGAGAATGGGCTGACGGGATCGGCGCAAAGGGACCAGGGAAGATATCGACTGAGCAGTTGGATGCGCCTTCCCCGCAGCCATCACAAGTGTTTGGGATCAGCCTGAACTATCGGGATCACGCGGCCGAGGCGAACCTCGACATACCGGACTTCCCGTCTGCCTTCACTAAATTCCCAAGCTGCATCGTGGGCGCCCGCACGCCAGTCGAGCTGAACGGGCCCACAGTGGACTGGGAGGTGGAG
>JALYIS010000179.1 GCA_030775705.1 Actinomycetota bacterium | reverse complement strand
CGGCAACCCCATCCCCAAATACTTCCAGAGCCGGCCCTCGGCCGCCGGCGCCGGGTATGACCCACTGTCCACGAGTGCCAGCAACCTGGGACCGGAGAGCATCGTCGACACCCCCAGCGACCCCGCCTTGCTCGCCCAAGGCGAGAAACCAGCCGCCGCCGGCTTCAAGGCCAGCCTGCTCACCACCGTGTGCACCAACAGTCAATCCACCGGTCAACTCGAGGGCGTCGACGGGGCGCGTCCGTTCTGCACCGGCGGTGGTGTCGGTGCGGTGCTGTCGGTCATCGGCCCGCGGGATGCCGGCGGCAACGTCGTGCACCCGACCAAGGTGGTCAGCGTCAACGAACCCTGCTCGACGAATCAACCCCCGTTCGTGCGGATCTACGAAGGCGTGAAGGTCGACTGCGCCACGTTCGGCGAGGACTACACGATCGGCCAGATCGTGCCCATTCGCGGGGCCGCCGCCGCGGATCCGGCGGTACCGGCCGATGCGGTGACCGCCAGCGGCAGCGGACTGGATCCCAACATCTCCCCGGCCTACGCCGACCTCCAGGTCGCACGGATCGCCAAGGCCCGCGCCGTCAGCACCGAGCTGATCCGTACCGCGATCCAGGACAACACCTACGGTCGCGACCTTGGGTTCCTGGGCGAGCCTCGGGTCAACGTGCTGCAACTCAACCTGGAGCTGGATCAGAAGTATCCGGCCAAGAGCTGACCTGAGCTTATGACCCGCGTGACCGCTTCTGAGTACAAGACCAAGCGCGGGGAGCTGCGCATCTATCTGGGTGCGGCCCCGGGTGTCGGGAAGACCTTCGCGATGCTCGGGGAGGCCCACCGTCGCCTCGAGCGCGGTACCGACGTGGTGGCCGCGGTGGTGGAAACCCACGGCCGCAAGAAGACCGCCGAGATGCTGGCGGGCATCACGCTCATCCCGCCGCTCTACCTCGACTACCGCGGCAGCAGGTTCCCCGAACTCGACGTGGCGGCGGTGATGGCACGCCACCCCGAGGTGGTACTGGTCGATGAACTCGCCCACACCAACACCCCAGGCAGCAGCAACGCCAAGCGCTGGCAGGACGTCGAGGAGCTCCGCGACGCCGGGATCACCGTCATCACCACGGTCAACGTCCAGCACCTGGAAAGCCTCAACGACGTGGTCGCCCAGATCACCGGGATCGAGCAGCAGGAAACCGTCCCCGACGACGTGGTGCGTGGTGCGACGCAGATCGAGCTGGTCGACATCACCCCGGAAGCCCTGCAGCGCAGGCTCTCTCACGGCAACGTCTATGCCCCCGAGAAGGTCGACGCGGCACTGTCGAACTACTTCCGCCGGGGTAACCTCACCGCGCTACGGGAATTGGCGCTGCTGTGGCTGGCCGACCAAGTCGACGCGGCGCTGGCGAAGTATCGCGCCGAGAACGCGATCACCGACACCTGGGAAGCACGGGAGAGGGTCGTCGTCTCGGTGACCGGAGGGCCGGAATCAGAGACTTTGGTGCGCCGCGCCTCCCGGATCGCGTCGCGCTCCAGCGCCGAACTGATGGTCGTGCACGTCGTCCGCGGTGACGGCCTGGCCGGTGTCTCCGCCCCGCAGATGGGCAAGGTACGCGAACTCGCGACCAGCCTCGGGGCGACGGTGCATACCGTGACCGGAGACGACGTTCCTGCTGCGCTGTTGGACTTCGCCCGCGAGAACAACGCCACCCAACTGGTGCTGGGCACCTCGCGACGCTCCCGCTGGGCCCGCATCTTCGACGAGGGCATCGCCGCGACGACCGTGCAGCACTCCGGCAAGATCGACGTGCACATGGTGACCCACGAGGAAGCCAGCCGCGGCATCTCACTGAGATCGATCTCCCCGCGGGAACGACGCGCGGTGTCCTGGCTGGCGGCGCTGGTCGTGCCGTCCCTGATCTGCGCGGTCACCTACTTCTTCATCGATCCCTACCTGGGCATCAGCGGGGAGAGCGCCCTGTTCTTCGTCGGGGTACTGGTGGTCGCCCTGCTCGGCGGCGTCACCCCGGCGATCCTGTCCGCGTTGACCTCCGGGCTGCTCCTGAACTACTTCCTCACCGCACCTCGCTTCAGCTTCACCATCGCCGAGCCGGACAGCGCCGTCACCGAGGTGGTGCTGCTGGTGATGGCGGTCGCGGTCGCCGCGCTGGTGGACCGGGCCGCCACCCGGACCCGCGAAGCTCGGCGCGCCTCCCAGGAAGCCGAACTGCTGACGCTGTTCGCCGGGGCGGTGCTGCGCGGCGCGGACCTTGCGGCGCTCCTGGAACGGGTCCGGGAAACCTATCAGCAGCGTGCGGTCAGCCTCCTGCGCACCGGGTCCGGGATCGTCGCCTGTGTTGGCGACAGCCCCTGTGTGACGGTTGATGCCGCGGACACCGCCATCGAGGTCGGTGACGACGAGTTCTGGATGCTGATGGCGGGTAGACGGCTTGCCGCTCGGGATCGCCGGGTGCTCGGCGTCGTCGCCAGACAGGCCGCGGGCCTGATCAAGCAACGCGAGCTCACCGAGGAGGCCGGCAAGGTCCATGCCATCGCCCAGGCCGACGAACTGCGCCGATCCTTGCTGTCCGCGGTCAGCCACGATTTGCGGACACCGCTGGCCGGTGCGAAGGCCGCGGTCTCGAGCCTGCGGGCCGACGACGTGGGCTTCTCCGCCGAGGACACCGCTGAACTGTTGGCTACCGTCGAGGAATCCGTCGACCAACTCACCGCCCTGGTCGGCAACCTGTTGGACTCCTCACGGTTGGCGGCAGGGGTGATCTCACCTCGGCTGAGTCAGGTCTACCTGGAGGAAGCCGTGCAACGCGCACTGGTCGGCATCGGCAAGGGCGCCACCGGATTCGGGCGCCACGGCCTGGAGCGGGTGAAGGTCGACGTCGACGGTGCGGTCGTGATCGCCGACAGCGGACTGTTGGAACGGGTGCTGGCCAATCTGATCGACAACGC
>JALYIS010000178.1 GCA_030775705.1 Actinomycetota bacterium | reverse complement strand
CGGGTCGTGGACGGGTCCCACCCGGCGGCCTTGTACAGCTCACCGGCCTTGGTGCCGACCTTGGTGCCCATTTGGAGAGAGTCGAAACCGACGAACGGGGCGGGGGCGCCTGAACCGTCGCTGATGGGGTCGTCCGAGGCGACCATCGGGATGCTTCCGACGGCCTGGATGACCTGCGGGCCGATCTTCTGATCCGGGACCACTATCGCGATGCCGTCGACCTTTTGTCCGATCTCGGTCTGCAGGTCGCTGATCGCCAGGTTGGAGTCGGTGCCCAGGTTGGCGGTCACAATGTTCACGTTGCCGAGCTTGGCGGCCTCAGCCTTCGCGCCGGTGGCCTCGTCGATGAAGTACTGCTGGTCGCCCTGCTTCTGGAGGTAGGCGATCGTGATCGCGCCGCTCTTGGTAGCGCCACTACCGCTGTTCGCGGCTGGGGCCTTAGTGCCCCCTGAGGAGCAGGCGGTCACAGCGAGGAGCACGGCCACGACCACTGCCACTCCGCTCGCGGACTTTCGCGTCCGAGCACTCATGCTAGTTCTCCAAAAGGATCGAGAGGTCTACAGCGCCCGCCTGTCGTCGGCCGCACCCGCGAGTCTGTTCGCCGGTGCTCAGAGTGTGTGGTCGGTCACACTTGGTGTCAATATTTATTCATAAATAATGTGGTAACGGTTTGATCACGGCTGGCCGAGGCCAGCTTGGTGCTAGATTCTTCATAATTTAGGCGTAGGGGCCACCATGCCGGCGCCTGCCTCCACCGCCGACCATCGACGGTCGGGCGGCCGACCACAGGCAAGGAGACGCGTCAGTGCACCGACTCAAGGGGCAGGTCGCTTTGGTGAGCGGCGCAGCGTCGGGAATCGGCGCCGCCACCGCACGCCGACTGGCCGGCGAGGGCGCGTCCGTGGTGCTGGTCGACGTCGCCGATAGGCCCGGACAGGTGGTCGCCAACGAGATCCAGCAGTCCGGTGGCCGCGCCGACTACCTCCACGCCGACGTGGCAGTAGAGACGGACTGGCAAGCCGTCGGTGACTACGTGACGGAGCACCATGGGCGCCTGGACATCCTGAGCCAGAATGCGTACTGGATCAAGGTCGCGCCCATCAGCGAACTGGTCCTGGCCGACTGGAACCGACAACTGGCTGTTGGTCTTACTAGCACCTACCACGCAGTGCGAACGCTGCTCCCGCTCCTTCAGGCGAGCCAAGGCAACATCGTGCTCACCTCGTCAGTGCACGCGCTGTTCGGACTTCCCGGACACCCCGCCTACGCCGCCGTCAAGGGAGCGCTCTGCGCTCTCGGTCGACAGCTCGCGGTCGAGTACGCGCCCCTCGTCCGGGTCAATGTCGTCCTGCCAGGGCCGATCCTGACACCCGCCTGGGACCACGTGGAGGAATCGGACAGGGCCAGGAGCGTCGCTGCCACCTTGAGCGGTCGTCTGGGGCATCCGGACGAGGTCGCGGCAGCGATCGCATTCCTGGCGTCCGCTGATGCCTCCTTCGTCACCGGCGCCCAGCTGGTTGTGGACGGCGGTTGGAGTGCCGTCAAAGACTCTGCCTGAAGACGCGCACCTCGCAGCGACGTCGCAACACAGACCCATAACAGCCGACAGGAGTGCCCGACAATGGCGAACTACCCGGGCCGTGGATTGCACGGACAAACCGTCGAGCAGATCGGCTTGAGGATCGTCACCGGGGTCTACGCACCAGGAGCGCCGCTGTTCGCCGAGCAACTCGAACGCGACCTCGAGGTGAGCCTGACCGTCATTCGCGAGGCACTGAAGGTCCTGGCCGCCAAGGGGTTGGTGGAGTCGCGGCAGAAGCGCGGCACCGTCGTTCGTCCCCGGCGGGAATGGAACTTGCTCGACGCCGACGTCCTGCGCTGGCAGGGCAGCGAAAGCCCGGACTTTGCGTTCCTTGAAAACCTCGCCGAAGTTCGCGCGATCATCGAGCCCCCAGCAGCTCGACTGGCGGCAGCACGCCGCACCGATGAGGATTTGGCGGCCGTCGAGGCCGCGCTCAACGCGATGGCCGTGGCCGCCGATGACGCCGATGCGATGGTTGCCGCCGACGTGCTGTTCCACCGCGCCGTGCTGGAGG
>JALYIS010000177.1 GCA_030775705.1 Actinomycetota bacterium | reverse complement strand
CCGCAGGACATGGAAGAGCCCGATGAAGATCGGGATCTGGAGGAACATCGGCAGGCAGCCTGCCAGTGGATTGAAACCCTGCTCCTGTTGCAGCTTCATCATCTGCCGCTGCATCTCGGGCTTGTCGTCCTTGTACTTCTTCCGCAGCGCCTGGATCATCGGCTGCATTTCCTGCATGTGGCGCTGGTACTTGACCTGCTTGATGAACAACCGGAACAGCAGCAGGCGGGCGGTCACCACCAGGAACACGATCGACAACGCCCAGTTCAGGCCGCTGTCGCGATTGATGAACAGGCTGAACAACGAATGCCATCGCAGCAGGACCCACGAGACCGCCGTGTACAAGAAGTTGAACATTCACATACTCCTAGACGACCGGATGGGGGGACGGCGTTGACCCGACGGGCGGGCGGGCGGCAGTCAGCGCAACGAGTGGGGGCACGGGGTCGTGCCCGCCGGCGTGGAACGGATGGCAGCGAAGCAGTCGTCGCAGCGACATCCAGCCCCCACGTCCCAAGCCGAACCGTTCAATCGCTTCAGCGGCGTAAGCGCTGCACGTCGGGGAGTAGCGGCAGGACGCGGGCCGCGCCGGGCTGATCGCTGTGCGGTAGAACCCGATCATCGCCAGCACGGCCGCACGCACTGACCGGCGAACTGAATGCCCTGGGCTGCTCATCGGCCGCCGACCAACCGGCTCAGGGCTGCGTCAAGGTCCGCTGCCAAGCACACCGAGTCGTCCTGCCCGGATCCGCTCAGTGCCCTGACCACGACGCCACTGCCGGCGGGCAGGACGCCTAGCCGAGCAGCCAGCTGGGCCCGCAGTCGGCGGCTGACACGGTGGCGAACGACGCTCGCACCTACGCCTTTGCCCACCACGAGGCCGACGCGCGGCGCGTCGGTGCCCGGCGCGCTGATCTCCGGGTGCATATGGACAACCAAGTTTCCCCGGCGCACACGGCGGCCGGCTCGGATCACCGTCGCGAATTCGCTGGAGCGCCGCATTCGGTTGGCGGAGGGCAACACGGTGGCCGCAGCGCCGGTCGCAACGCGACTCAGGCCGACAGCTCGCGACGACCCTTGCGGCGTCGCGACGACACGATGCCCCGGCCGGCTCGGGTACGCATACGCAACCGGAAGCCGTGCGTCTTGGCGCGACGGCGGTTGTTCGGCTGGAAGGTGCGCTTGCTCACGGTCGGACTCCATTGTTGTCAAGATCGAACGCGCGACCGCGGTGACCGCGTGTGTGCGGCCTGCAACCCCGGACGGCGGCCTGCGGCGAGTGGCGGAACACCAAACACCGCGGACCGATCTACGGTACGGATCCCACGGGTGCCAGGTCAAACCGGCGGGCGTCTGTTGCGTTGGCATACGACGGCAGATTGCCAGGCTTGGCGCTCGACACGCCGACACCTATTGTCGCCGTCCACAGGCACTGTTAGGTTCCCCGACCGTGTCACCTGTACTCCGGTGGCCCGACACGAAGCCTTCGTCTACATCCATGGCTGCATGCACAGTCTGTGGATAACTCTGTGGATTTCGGGTTGAGTCGCGCGTGAGATGGTAGGCAGATCACAGCAAGGCAGGACGACACAACTGGAGTGGACCCGCCCCGTGGACGACCGGACCGAACTCGTCGACGTGTGGGATCGGGCGAAGAATCGTTTCGACGACACCACGATCCGCCCGCAGCAGCGGGCCTGGATCAACCTCACCCGACCGCTCGGGCTGGTCGAGGACACCGCCTTGCTCGCTGCCCCCAACGACTTCGCCAAGGAGTATCTGGAGACTCGGCTCCGTCCGCTCATCGCGGCCGTGCTCAGTGACGAGTTGGGCCGTGACATCCGGGTCGCGGTAACCGTGCAACATCCTGACGAACAGGCGGAAGCCTCAGAGTTAGACGATGACGACGATCCGTACGCCATCCTCGATGACGAGCCGGATTCCTGGCCCGCACCGTCGACATCGGCGACCGGACCGGGGCTTTACACGCCCGGGCGTAGCGGACCGGTGCCCAATGATCGAGACGCGCGGCTCAACCCCAAGTACACCTTCGACACCTTCGTCATCGGCTCAAGTAACCGGTTCACCCACGCCGCAGCGGTCGCGGTCGCCGAGGCACCAGCCAAGGCCTACAACCCGCTGTTCGTGTACGGGGACTCCGGCTTGGGCAAGACTCACCTGCTGCACGCGATCGGGCACTACGCCCAACGACTGCTGCCCGGACTGCGGACCCGTTACGTGTCCAGCGAGGAGTTCACCAACGACTTCATCAACTCCGTGCGTGACGACAAGATGCAGGCTTTCCAGGCTCGGTACCGCTCCGTCGACCTCCTGCTGATCGACGACATCCAGTTCCTTGAGCGTGCCGAGCGGACCCAGGAGGAGTTCTTCCACACGTTCAATACGCTGCACAACGCAAACAAGCAGATTGTGATCAGCTCCGACAAGGCACCGCGACAGTTGTCCTCACTGGAGGACCGCCTGCGGACCCGGTTTGAGTGGGGCCTCATCAGTGACGTCCAGGCCCCCGATCTTGAAACGCGCATCGCGATCCTCAGGAAGAAGGCAGCACAGGAAGGTATGAACCCGCCGCCGGATGTGTTGGAGTTCATCGCGTCCAAGATCCAGAGCAACATCCGAGAGCTCGAGGGCGCCCTGATCCGGGTGACCGCATTCGCCAGCCTCAACCGGCAGACCGTCGACATGACACTGACCGAGACCGTGCTCAAGGACCTCATCGGAGAGTCGGAGCGACCCGAGATCAGCGCCGCCACGATCATGGCGGTCACGGCCGAGTACTTCGCGGTCTCGATGGACGATCTCACCGGCAGCTCACGTAGCCGGGTCCTGGTGAACGCCCGACAGATGGCGATGTACCTGTGCCGCGAGCTCACCGATCTGTCGCTACCGAAGATCGGAGAGAAGTTCGGCAACCGCGACCACACCACCGTGATGCACGCAGACCGCAAGATCCGCACGCAGATGGCGGAGAAGCTGACGGTCTACAACCAGATCGCCGAACTCACCAGTCGCATCAAGGTACGGGCACGCACGTGAGCCTCGATCGGACGCCAGCGGTGGATGGTGCTGTGCAGAAGTCGGATCGAGCTGTGGAAACCGTGGGACAGTGCCGACTTGTGCACCGGGTGTCGCACCGGCAGGGGATCATCACCCTTGCGTCCTCCACAGGGGGACGCAAGACAAACGTTAACCTTCAGGCGCTTGTCCCCAATATCCACAGATGCGAAGACGACAGACGATAAGTGTTATTTACAGATCAAGAACCTCAAGAGCAGTGACCAGGCGCTACCTGGGGACAACCCAGGCTCCCGACGCTGGGCACGGATACCGATGGAGGCACGATGAAGTTCCGGGTTGATCGCGATGCACTCGCTGAGGCAGTGGCGTGGGCAGCCCGGAGTCTGTCTGCCCGGCCCACGATCCCAGTCCTCGCAGGTCTCCTCCTGACTGTCAGCGGAGATCAACTGTCGGTCTCCGGGTTCGATCTCGAGGCGTCGACCGAGGTGGATCTCGAGGTGACCGCCGGAAGCAGCGGGCAGGCCCTGGTCTCTGGGCGGCTGCTGGCCGAGATCTCTCGCGCCCTGCCGCCCCATCCTGTCGAAGTTGCGGTCGACGGCTCCCGCCTGAGCATCGCTTGCGGTTCCGCCCGCTTCACGCTCCCCACGATGCCGGTCGAGGACTATCCCAAACTCCCGGACATGCCGACGACGGCTGGAACAGTCGATGCCGGAGAGTTCGCTACAGCTGTCGCACAGGTAGCGATCGCCGCCGGACGCGACGACACGCTCCCGATGCTGACCGGGGTCCGCCTTGAAATCGAAGGCGATCGCCTCACGCTCGCTGCCACCGATCGGTATCGGCTGGCCGTTCGTGAGCTGGCTTGGAGCCCTGATTCGCCTAGTGCGGAGGCAGTTCAGGTACTCGTACCAGCGCGTACTCTCGCCGACGCGGCGAAGAGCCTGGCTACGAGCGAGTCGATGACGATCTCATTGTCGGCCACGGGGGCAACGGGTGAGGGGATCATCGGCTTCTCCGGCACCTCGGGTGGTCGCGCGAGTCGGGCCACCACCCGTCTGCTGGACGCGACGTTCCCTGCCTACCGGTCGTTGTTGCCTTCCGAGTGGGCATCCACCGCGGAGGTGGACGTCGCACCGTTCGTCGAGGCGGTCAAGCGTGTTGCCCTCGTCGCCGATCGCAACGCCCCCGTCCGGCTCGAATTCGGGGACGCGGCAGTCAGCCTCAGCGCCGGCGGGGAGGACGAGGGCAAGGCCGAGGAGACTCTGAAGATCGAGTTTGAGGGGGAAGCGATCACGACGGCGTTCAATCCACAGTTCCTCCTCGACGGGCTCGGTGCCTTGTCCTGCACCACGGCGCGACTGCTGTTCACCTCGTCGAACAAGCCAGTCGTGGTGCGACCCGAGTCCGGCGACAGCGGCGAATACACCTACTTGATCATGCCTGTCCGCCTGCCGGGCTGATCCGCGCAGCGCATGTACCTGCGGCACCTGGCGGTCACTGATTTCCGTAGCTGGCACAGTGCCGACGTTGCGTTCGAGCCGGGTCCTTCGGTGCTGGTCGGCTCGAACGGGCAGGGCAAAACGAACCTGGTTGAAGCTGCGGGCTACTTGGCGACATTGGGCAGCCACCGAGTCCCCACCGATGCGCCACTCATCCGCGTAGGGGCCGACCGGGCCATCGTGCAGGGCGCGGTGGTGGCCGCCGGCCGTGAATTGCGCGTCGAGGTTGAGATCATGCCGGGTCGCGCCAACCGCGCCAGGCTCAACGGGGCTCCCCTCACCAGGACACGCGAGCTGCTCGGTGCGCTGCGGGTGGTCGTCTTCGCCCCGGAGGATTTGTCGATCGTAAGGGGCGACCCGAGCGAGCGTCGCCGATTCCTTGACGACCTCGTCGTGGCGCGTTCGCCGAGACTTGCCGGTGTGCGGGCCGACTACGACCGTGTACTCAAACAACGTGCGGCCTTGTTGAAGTCAGCCGGCGCCGCGAGGCGATCCGGTGGTGGTGGGGACATGCGGACCCTGGATGTGTGGGACGGGCACCTGGCCGAACACGGCGCGCAACTACTCGCTGCTCGTCTCGCCGCCGTCCAACTACTGCGTCCGCACTCGCTGGCGGCGTATGCCCAGGTTGCGCCGCGCAGCGTGGAGCTCACGATGCGGTACAACAGTTCGGTGGCCGCGTCCGTGCCCGAACTCACCGACACGCACAGCGAGTGGGAGATCCCACCGACGTCCGTACTCGCTGCGGGGTTGCTCGCCGAACTCGCCAGAATGCGCAGTACAGAGCTTGAACGGGGGGTGAACCTGGTGGGCCCACATCGTGATGAGCTTGAAATCGGCCTAGGTGAACTTCCGGTGCGCGGGTACGCCAGCCACGGGGAATCATGGTCAGTGGCTCTAGCCCTACGGCTGGGGAGCTACGACCTGTTGCGCGCCGACTATCCGCAGGGCGCTGAACCGGTCCTGGTCCTTGACGACGTGTTCGCTGAACTCGACACCGATCGACGCGAGCAACTTGCGTCCGTGGCCGCCCAGGCTGAGCAGACGTTGATCACCGCTGCGGTGGCATCCGACGTTCCAGCCGAGTTGAGTGGCGCTCGCTACGACGTCCATGACGGGGCGGTACGCCGTGTCCGATGACGATGAGTGCGTCACGAGCGGCCTGGGCGACGCCCAAAAAGAGACGTCAGTCACCCCACTGTCCACAATGATCGGTGGAAAAGCCGCGCCAATTGTGGACAGTCCGGGGGCTGAAGTTCTCGCCATCCCAGCCGAGACGCCGATTGATGCGCCGGTTGAGCACGACTTGGCGCGTGCTGCCCTTGCCGATGCCCGAGGCGTTGCTCGCGGGCGCCTGTCAAGCGTGGGCCGTCGCCGCGGTAGGGGGGTCGCGACGGCGTCCGGAACGTCTGGAGCGCCCGACACCTCGCGACGAGGCGGTTTCACGGCTCCTGGGCCGGACGAGCGCGACCCGAAGCTCGTCGGGAGCGTGTTGGCGGGCTATGTGGCCGATCGTGGCTGGGAGCAGCCACTGGCAGCCGCGCGGGTATTCGCCGACTGGTCGGGACTTGTGGGGGCAGAGATCGCGGCGCACTGCAACCCGACTGCCCTGGTCGCCGGTGAACTGAAGGTCGCAGCCGAATCGACGGCATGGGCGACCCAGTTGCGGCTCATGGCCTCGGCGGTGCTCTCACGGTTAGTGGCGGAACTCGGACCGACGGTGGTCACCAAGGTGCATTTCACCGGCCCCACCGGCCCGAGTTGGAAGCACGGCGGGTACTCGGTTCGGGGGACCAGGGGGCCACGCGACACCTATGGCTGAGGCGGTACCGGACTCGGTGCGACGCACCGCACGCGCCGCACGCTCATCGCCCGCTGACCAGGTGCGCAACCACAGTCGTATGGGAACCCGCAGGAGGGGGCCGTCCGGGTCGTCCTGATCGATATCAGGCGCGTCGTGGCCCCATTCGGGTGTCAGGTTCCGGTAGACTGGACAAAGATATTCGGGGTTGACGTTGCGCATGCCTCAGGCGCCACGTCTGCCCCACATTCGTGTCTTAATAGCGCACTTTGCCGGGCTCGTTCTTTACTCGGCAGGTCGCCGGCGAGAGAGGTTCGTACACCCAGTGGCGAGTAGTGCAAGCGGTGCCGCAAAGAACGAGTACACCAGCAAGTCGATGACGGTGCTGAAAGGCCTTGAGGCGGTGCGTAAGCGGCCTGGAATGTACATCGGCTCAACCAGTGAGCGCGGTCTCCATCATCTGGTCTGGGAGGTCGTGGACAACTCGGTCGACGAGGCGTTGGCCGGCTTCTGCGACCGGATCGAGGTCACCCTGCTCGAGGACGGCGGCGTACGCGTCATCGACAACGGCCGTGGCATCCCGGTCGACAAGAACGCCGAACTCGGTATGACGGGGGTCGAGGTGGCGCTCACGACACTGCACGGCGGGGCGAAGTTCGACAGCGATTCCTACGCCGTGTCCGGTGGCCTGCACGGGGTGGGCGTTTCGGTCGTCAATGCGCTCTCGTCCTCCCTGGACGTCCGCATTCAACGCGACGGCCACACCTGGACGCAGTCCTACGTCGACCAGAAGGCCACCGCGCCGCTGGTCCGGGGCGAGAAGACCAACAAGACGGGCACGTCGGTGACGTTCTGGGCCGACGACGCCATCTTCGAAACGCTCACCTACAACTTCGAGACGATCACCCGTCGCCTGCAGGAGATGGCGTTCCTGAACAAGGGCCTGACCATCCTTGTGCGTGACGAGCGTGCCGACAAGGTGGTCGAGGACGCCGACGGCGCGGTCGCCGCACTCGCGACGGTGACGAAGGCCAAGAAGGGTCCGAAGGAGGTCACCTACCACTACGCGGGGGGTATCGCCGACTTCGTCCGTCACCTGAACGCGACCAAGTCGCCGATCCACAAGTCCGTGATCAATTTCGAGGCCGAGGACAAAGCGAATCGGCTCTCGGTCGAGGTCGCCATGCAGTGGAACGAGAGCTACTCCGAGAGCGTGTACACCTTCGCCAACACGATCAACACGGTCGAGGGCGGTACTCACGAGGAGGGTTTCCGCGCCGCCCTGACGACTGTGGTCAACAAGTGGGCTGAAGAGAAGAAGATCCTTAAACCGAACGAGGAGAAGCTGACCGGCGACGACATCCGCGAGGGCTTGGCCGCGATCATCTCCATCAAGCTCGGCGATCCCCAGTTCGAAGGGCAGACCAAGACTAAACTCGGCAATTCGGTCGCGAAATCGTTCGTCCAACGAGCCTGTCACGAGTGGCTGGCGGACTGGTTCGAACGCAATCCCTCCGAAGGCCGCACCATCGTCACCAAGGCCTCGCAGGCAGCGCGCGCCCGTAAGGCAGCGCAGCAGGCCCGCAAGCTGGCCCGCAAGAACGCGCTCGACACGATGGGCATGCCGGGCAAGTTATCGGACTGCCGCTCTACCGACCCGACGGTGAGTGAGCTCTACATCGTCGAGGGTGACTCCGCAGGCGGGTCGGCGAAGTCGTGCCGTGACTCGATGTTCCAGGCGATCCTTCCCATCCGAGGCAAGATCATTAACGTCGAGAAGGCCCGGATCGATCGCGTTCTCAAGAACAACGAGGTCCAGTCATTGATCACCGCGATGGGCACCGGGATCCACGACGACTTCGACCTGGGCAAGTTGCGATATCACAAGATTGTGTTGATGGCAGACGCCGACGTCGATGGGCAGCACATCACCACCCTGTTGCTCACCCTGCTGTTCCGCTTCATGCGACCGCTCATCGAGCACGGTCACGTCTATCTCGCGGCACCGCCGCTTTACAAGATCAAGTGGAGCAAGGGTGAACCCGGCTACGCCTACTCCGATAAGGAGCGCGATGGCTTGATCAAGATCGGCTTGGAAGCGGGCCGCAAACTCGCCCGCGAGGACGCACTGCAGCGGTACAAGGGCCTGGGCGAGATGAATGCGAAGGAGCTATGGGAGACGACCATGGATCCTGCCGGCCGGATTCTTCGGCAGATCACCCTCGACGATGCTGCGACAGCAGACGAGCTGTTCAGCGTGCTGATGGGTGAAGACGTCGAGGCTCGCCGCTCCTTCATCATTCGAAACGCTAGAGACGTTCGCTTCCTAGACATCTGATCCGGAGTAGCACATGACTGACACCACCGACATCACTGGAGCCGACGGCTCCGGCGGGTTCGATCGGGTCGAGCCCGTGGACATCCAGAGTGAGATGCAGCGCAGCTACATCGACTATGCGATGTCCGTCATCGTCGGGCGCGCCCTACCTGACGTGCGCGACGGGCTGAAGCCTGTGCACCGAAAGATCCTGTATGGAATGTACGACTCGGGGTTCCGTCCCGACCGCAACTACGTCAAGTGCGGACGGGTCGTCGGCGACGTGATGGGTAACTATCACCCCCACGGCGATACCGCGCTCTACGACGCGCTGGTCCGCATGGCCCAGACCTGGTCGCTGCGCTACCCGATGATCGACCCGCAGGGCAACTTCGGCTCGCCCGGCAACGACCCTGCGGCCGCTTACCGCTACACGGAGTGCCGTCTACAGCCGCTCGCGATGGAGATGCTGCGCGACATCGACAAGGAGACCGTCGACTTCATCCCGAACTACGCGGGCAACACGGTCGAGCCCGTCATCCTTCCGTCGAGAATCCCGAACCTGCTGGTCAACGGATCCGAAGGCATCGCCGTCGGCATGGCCACGCGAATACCCCCGCACAACCTTCGAGAGGTTGCCGCCGGCGTCACCTGGGCACTCGATCACCCCGATGCGACCGACGAGGAGCTGCTCGAGGAGCTGCTCAGGACGATCCACGGCCCCGACTTCCCGACGAGGGCGCTGATCGTCGGTCGCGATGGCATCGAGGACGCCTATCGAACTGGTCGTGGGTCGATCCGGATGCGCGCGGTCGTGAATGTCGAGGACGACGTCAAGGGCCGCACGATCCTGGTGATCACTGAACTCCCCTACCAGGTGAACCCCGACAACCTCGTCGAGTCGATGGCCGTGCTCGCGAAGGAGGGCAAGGTCGCAGGAATCGCCGACATCAACGACGAGTCATCCGACCGTATCGGGATGCGTATCGTCGTGGCGCTCAAGCGCGACGCGGTGGCCAAGGTGGTCCTGAACAACCTGTTCAAGCACACCCAACTGCAGACGACCTTCGGTGCGAACATGCTCGCGATCGTCGACGGGGTTCCGCGGACGCTGCGGCTGGATCAGTTCATCTCGTACTACGTCGATCACCAGATCGAGGTCATCGTCAGGCGCACCACCTACCTGCTGCGCAAGGCGGAGGAGCGCATCCACATCCTGCGCGGTCTGCTCAAGGCGCTTGACCAGCTCGACGCCGTGATCGCGTTGATCCGCAACTCACCATCGGCCGAGGAAGCGCGCGGCGGTCTGATGGCGCTGCTCGAGATCGACGAGATCCAGGCCGTCGCGATTCTGGATCTTCAGCTGCGCCGACTCGCCGCGCTCGAGCGTCAGAAGATCATCGACGAGCATGACGAGATCCAGGCCGAGATCACCGATTTCATCGACATCCTCGCCAAGCCCGGGCGGCAGCGTCAGATCGTTCGGGATGAGATGAACGAGATCGTGGATCGCTATGGCGATGAGCGGCGCACCGTGCTCGTGCCCTACGACGGCGACGTCTCGATGGAGGATCTCATCGCGCAGGAGGACGTGGTCGTCACGATCACGCGCACCGGGTACGCAAAACGGACCAAGACCGATCTCTATCGAGCTCAGCGTCGTGGTGGCAAAGGGGTCCAGGGAGCGGCGCTCAAGACCGACGACATCGTCGAGCACTTCTTTGTTAGTTCAACCCATGACTGGATCCTCTTCTTCACCAACAAGGGGCGTGTCTACCGGGCCAAGGCCTATGAGTTGCCCGAGGCAAACCGCAACGCGCGTGGGCAGCACGTGGCGAACCTGTTGGCCTTCCAACCGGATGAGTCGATCGCCGAGGTCATCACCCTCAAGAATTACGAGGTCTCGCCGTATCTCGTACTGGCGACGAAGCACGGTTTGGTGAAGAAGTCGCGGCTGACCGATTTCGACTCCAATCGCAGCGGGGGGCTCATCGCTATCAACCTGCGCGACGACGACGAGCTGATCGACGCTGCGCTCATTTCCGGCGAGGATGACCTGTTGCTGGTGAGCAGGAAGGCGATGTCGATCCGGTTCCGAGCCGACGACGAGACGTTGCGACCGATGGGTCGGGCCACCTCCGGGGTCTTCGGCATGAGATTCAACCGAGACGACGAGCTGTTGGCGATGGAGGTCGTGCGCGATGACCTCGACACCGTTGAAATCTTGGTTGCAACTGAGGGCGGCTACGCGAAGCGGACCAAGATAGACGAGTATCCAGTCCAGGGGCGAGGAGGCAAGGGCGTCCTGACGGCGCGTATCGTAGCCACTCGAGGTGGACTTGTCGGCGCAGTTGCGGTGAGTCCGCAGGATGAGATCTACGCGATCACGTCTGACGGCGTTGTCATCCGCACGAGTGCAGCGGAGGTCCGGCGGGCGCAGCGGCAGACCATGGGAGTACGACTCATGAATCTGCCCGATGGCGTCAACCTAGTGGCCATCGCCCGCAATGCCGACGAACCGGACAACGACCAGGAGTAGCCATGACGCAACCGCCGCCGTACCTCGGGCACGCCGGCGCGGACAGCCCGGGCTTCGGCGCCACGACGGTGTCGGGGACTCCGAACAATTCGGCGGGCGGATTCACGATTCCGAACGGCATCGCCCCGCCTCCCGGGCCGGACGCCCCCCCTCCCGCGCCAAGCCCGTCCGCCGCGGCCCATCGGGTCGCCGCGAAGCCTCCACGGGTCCGGGGTCCGCGCCGTGCGCGGCTTCAACTGCGACACATCGACCCCTGGACGGTGCTGAAGTTCTCCTGTGTCCTGTCTATCGCGCTGTTCTTCGTCTGGCTCATCGTGGTGGGAGTCCTGTACGGCGTCCTCGATGCCTCGGGCGCGATCAGCAAGGTCAACAGCACAGTCACGACGATCAATGGCTCAGGCTCGCGCGCTCCGGTCACTTCCGGGATCGTTTTTGGCGGCGCCGCGATCGTCGGCGTGATCAACGTCGTTCTGTTCATCGCGCTGTCGACGATCGGATCGCTGATCTACAACCTCTGCGCCGACCTCGTAGGCGGCATCGAAGTGACGCTCTCCGAGCGCTGACCCAGCCGGTTTGGATGGCGCACAGGCAGCCCGGTAGGCTGACTTTTCGTGCTTCCCCCACGCCATCGAATTCGATTTCGTGGGGCTCCGCGGCGATCGCGGGCCTGTAGCTCAGCTGGTTAGAGCGCATCCCTGATAAGGATGAGGCCGGAGGTTCAAGTCCTCCCAGGCCCACTGCACGTGGCATCATCGCTTCGACGCCGCAGTCAGGCAGCGTTCAGAGAGGAATCGCATGCGTAGGCCGTTCTTCCTCATCGCTGCGGTCGCCGGCGTGGCGGCGGCGATCCTGAAGAAGCGGCGTGGTCACAGCGATGCCGCGCTGTGGCGCGAGGCGACTTCTGACTCGTCTAGGTAGCCCGCAAGGTCGCGGGGACGTAGCTCAATTGGCAGAGCACCGCCTTTGCAAGGCGGGGGTTAGGGGTTCGATTCCCCTCGTCTCCACCCGATGTAGGCCCTGTATTTGCTGGGCTGTAGCCGATTTAGATGATCTTGATGGCGTAGCCGGGACGGCGGCTGACGCGAAAGCCCAGGCGGAGGACTGCGAGGCGCTCACACCAGTCGAGTCCGTCGAACCAGGCTGCTGGGCCTCGCCCAACAAACCGAGCAGTGACCGCCGCAACGCATATCGGCCAGCGGGTGGAGACCTGACTAGGCGGGGGCGCTGTGCTCGATCACCTTGGCGTCCCCGTGGCCGCGCGGCTTGCGCGAAGCAGCCTTATACATCGCCCAGGGCCAGGCCGGCAGGAAAAGGCACGCGAACACAATCCGCAGCGAGAGTCGGTCACGTCGGTACGCCACGACCATGGGCAGGAAGACCACCACCAGCAGCAGAATGCCACCGACGCTGAAGCCGCCGCCCACGCTCGCCGACATGACCGTGGCCACACCCATTAGCCAGGACGCGTGCATCACCCTGGGGCTGCGGTTCAGCTGCTGCCCCAGAGTACGGCGCTTCGAGCTCGGTGCGCTGCTGTCCGAGCTCGTCGTCATGGGCCCGGACGATACGGTCATCGACGACGCGCCCACAACCCGACGGCGCGGTATGCGCCCTAGTCACGTCGGGGTGCGATCACGCCGCCGGGGCCCTACAGCGCGTCGGGGTCACCACTGTCAGGGTGGAACCGAATACGAGCCCAAGGCCTGCGCCTACATCTGCAGTTGTAGTCGCCGTCGCGGGTCGTTCAGGCGAGGAAGACGCCGATCGCCGCGTAGTGGCAGGCCGCGGCAACGCACACGTACAGGTGAAAGACCTCGTGGTAGCCGAACACTAGCGGGCGAGGATCGGGACGGCGACGGTGATAGGAGATCGCGCCGGCCGCATACAGCAGGCCACCGACCAACAACAGGGCGGCCGGGATCACGCCCGCATGTACCCAGACCCCCGGCAGGGCCATCGACGAGACCACACCCAACCCCACGAAGGTGCCGCCGACCAGCTTCTCCGGGGCGCTCATCCATACGAGGTGGGTAACCAAGGCTAGTGCCGTCAGCGACCAGGTGACGACAAGCCCGACCACCCCCGAGGCGCCTGGAACGGCGAGCAGAAAGGCTGGCGTGGCCGTTCCTGCGATGAGAATGAAGATCATTGCGTGATCTAGGCGCTGCAGCCGGGCACTCCATTTGGCGGACCAGTTTCCCCGGTGGTACAGGGCACTCGCGCCGAACAGACCGGTCACGCTGCTCGCGTAGATCGCCAGTGCCCAGATCTCGCGCACCCCGTTCGCCCGGACCAGCAGCAGCGTGCCGAGAACGAGCGACGCCTCGAACCACACCAAGTGCATCCACCCGCGCAGGGCGGGCTTCGTGTAGTAGATGTCGCGCTCTGAGTCATAGAGGTGGCTGGCCGGGACAGCCGCGACAACGGCCGAGGTGGAGGCGGTGCTAGCCACTGCAACTCCTAGCCGGCCGTCTGTTTGACAGTATCGATCATTGTGTACAACGAACTCAGCGGTCCCGCACGGCGAATGCCGGGCGGGACCGCTGAATTCTAAGGTCCGCTAGTCGTCCCAGGGACCGAAACCACCGTTGTCATCTTCCACAACGAACTCCTTACTGCGTGGGGTTGTCTGCGACGCGCAATGAGCAGCGGAGACAACCGGGATCGTTCTACCTGTTTCAGGTCATCGAAGATCCGAATCAGACCGGAGGGAGAGACACCTCCGACAGCCGCTTGGCGGGCTGCTGTATCAAGGATACCAGCCGGCGAAGTGCTACTGCTCGCCACCGCTGGCCACGACCTCGCGCGTGACCCCGACCGCCTGCAGCGTCTGAGCCCCGGTGAGCTCATTCCGGGCCGCCGAAGCCATGTCCATGGCGCGAATCGCGCTTGTGACGACTGCCGACGGCGGAATCACCAGCAGCGCCACCCGCTTGTCGTTGTCGCCGATCACGACCGCGGTGTCCGCGTCCTGAAGCCCGTACCAGCTGATCTTGGTCCGCCGGTTGCCGCAGGGGATCCAATCCAGCGGCGTGGGCTCCCACTCGGAACGGTTGAGCAACACGCCGCGAATCCGGCCCAGTCGGCGGCTCAATGCCTCCAGCAGCGGCTCGAGCTCTTGCGTCACGTTGGTCGAGTACGGCCACCACGCTCCGTCGAGCTTGTTGGCCCGCGCCAACGATGCGGTAATCGAGAGGCGGAGGGCCGGCATGTGGTGAGCTGCGCTGGACATCGAAACGACCTGACTGCGCCGAACTACGGCGATACCTGAAGTTCTCCCGGTTCGGCATGCGCCGTGATCGGCGGGCACGAGAAGAAGACGGGACAACTCGACTTTACGCCCGATGCGCTCCAGTGGCGCGCCGGTAGCCTGGCCAGATCATGAATCTGCTCGCCATCTGGGTCGGCAAGCTCACTCTGTGGGCACTGAGGCTGATCGGCCGCCGAGGCAATGCGTTGCCAGGACTTGTCGTCGAGAAGCTGTTCCCGGGCTACCTGGCGCGTGCTCTGTCGGCGCTTCCGGAGGGCGTGGTCGTGGTCACCGGGACGAACGGCAAGACGACAACGACGAAGATGGTGTCGACAATCCTGTCCGAGCGGTATCGGGTCCTCACCAACGACACCGGGAGCAATTTCGTCCGTGGCGCCATCACCGCGATCGTCGAGCACTCCACACGTTCCGGGCGGCTCCCGTACGACGTCGCCGTCTTCGAGCTGGATGAGGCCTGGGCGGTGCGCTTCGTGGCCGCCGCGCCTCCGCAACGCGCTCTGCTGCTCAACGTGATGCGCGACCAACTGGACCGCTTCGGTGAGATCGACACGACCGCGGGGCTTCTGCGCAAGGTCGCCGTGGCGACGACCGCCCACGTCGTGCTCAACCGCGACGACGCCCGCATCGCTGCTCTCGGCGAGGGCATCTCGGCCGACGTCAGCTATTACGGGGTTGCTCCCGGGCTGCGTCCGGCATTCCCCAACGACGAGGAGCTGTACGGAGGCAAGGCATTCGTCTCCGCCCAGCCCGCCGCAGCCGAGCTGCTCACGCTCGCGACGGCGGCTGACCCCGCGCTCACCATTCGAATCGGCTCACAGGTACATGGCGCCACTCTGCGGGCCGAGGGGGCGCATAACGCCCAGAACGCGGCGGGCGCCGTTGCCCTGGCGCTGACCTTCGGTATGAGTGCGCAAGAGATTGTGGCCGGCCTGGCCAAGATCTCCCCCGCCTTCGGCCGGGGCCAGTCGTTCAGGATCTCCGGGCGCACCCTGGTCCTGCACCTGGTCAAGAATCCGGCCGGCTTCCGGCAGAGCTTGCGGACGCTGGACTCCGGCGTCAGCTGTGCTGCGACAGTGATCGCCATCAATGATGACTATGCCGATGGTCGCGACGTCTCCTGGCTCTGGGACGTCGATTTCACCGGTCTCGCCGATCGCGCGGGCCGGTTGTGGACCTCGGGAACGCGCGCTGCCGACATGGCCGTGCGCCTGCGTTACGACGGTGTGCAGGTGCAGGATCTGGAGACCGATCTGGAGAAGGCGGTGCGGCTCGCGGTGGACGCGGTCTCGCCCGGCGAGCGGGTCGTGGTGTTCAGCACGTATACCGCGATGTGGGCACTGCACGCAGTGCTCACACGTATTGCGGAGGCGGCATGACGCGCTCGTTGACCTTGGTCCACCTGTATCCACGCGAGATGAACATCTATGGCGACACGGGCAACGTCGTCGTCTTGCGAAGGCGCCTGGCCTGGCGCGGCCTGCCCGTCCAGGTCGTGCCGGTGAATATCGGCGAGCCGCTACCCACCGACGCCGACATCGTTCTCGGTGGCGGCGGACAGGATGCCGCGCAGGGGGAGATTGGGGTCGACTTCTCCGGGAGGGGATCACAGCTGCGAGCGATGGCCGACGACGGGGTGGTCATGCTGGCGATCTGCGGGAGCTATCAGATGTTGGGTCACGAGTTCGTCACCCACGACGGCCGCCACATCCCCGGGGTGGGGGTGCTCGACGTGGTGACCCAGGGACAGGCGCAGCGCCTCATCGGCAACAACTACGTCGACACCCCCACCACGGGACGCCTGGTGGGCTATGAGAACCACAGCGGCCTGACCGAGCTCGGAGCCGGCGTGCGGCCACTGGGAACGACGCTGCTGGGCCGGGGCAACAACGGGCGCGACCGGACGGAGGGCGCGGTCCGTGACAACGTGATTGGGACTTACCTGCACGGTCCGGTGCTGGCCAAGAGCCCTGACTTTGCCGATGATCTGTTGCGCAGGGCCTATGCGCGCCGCGGCGAGGCGGTCGAGCTCGAAGCGCTGGACGACTCACTTGCGTCGCTCGCCGCGCAGGTCGCTGTGGGCAGGCCGCGTTGACCTGAGGCACGCCGGTTAGGCTGCGGCATCGTGAAACCTGCCGCCGTTGCCATTGCCGCCGCGCTCACGGCGGCTGTTCTCACGCTCAGCGCAGGGTGTACCGGCAAGACGCCGCCCCAGCCGGACACCACGCTCACCCAGACGCTGACGACCACGCGCACGACGACTCCGGCGCCTCCGGTGCCGGCCGCGGCGACGGTCGCCCCGCTGCCCCCGGGCCAGGCTCCCGCCAAGGGCGAGGTCGAGAGGTCGTGCCCCTACATCGCGTCGACCCCCGATGAGAATCCGAATGTGAATGTCGCGGACATCGAGGGGGATCACGTCTACCGCACGACGGTGCTCACCGCGATGTCGCCCGTAGGGTGCCGCTTCTATTTCTATTCCGGTCCCTTCGAGGCGATCGCCGACATCCTCACGTACCGGTACGCCACCACGCTGCTCGCGCACAACGCTCTGGTCCGGGTCGCTGCTGCGGGTTCGAACGCCACCGGGGTGCCTTCGCTGGTAGCGGGCGTCGAGGGCATTCAGTTCCAGACCAAGTTCTACGGTCCTGACGGCGCTGCCGACTGGGCATGTGCCTTCGCCAAGGGCACGCTCCTGGTCGTCGTGCACACCCAGCAGAACAACAATTCGTCGAGCGCGAAGTACTTGGCGCAAGCGGTGGCCCCGAAGTTCTGAGGCCCCGCTGGGCTCACGGCGGCCCGTGGCAGGATTGAGGCACCGAACCCACCGACCAGCTGGAGCGTCCGTTCCGTGTCAGCCACTCAGATCGCCACCCTGCATACCTCAGCCGGCGACATCCGCGTCCTGCTCTACGGCAACCACGCACCAAAGACGGTGCAGAACTTCGTCGAACTGGCGCAGGGATCACGTGAATGGCGCCACCCCGGAACCGGCGCCAAGACGACCGATCGCCTTTACGACGGCACCATCTTCCACCGGGTCATCGACGGCTTCATGATCCAGGGCGGGGACCCGCTGGGCCGCGGCACCGGCGATCCCGGTTACAAGTTCGCCGACGAGTTCCACCCAGAGCTGTCCTTCGACCGTCCGTACCTGCTGGCCATGGCAAATTCCGGCCCGAACTCGAACGGCTCCCAGTTCTTCATCACCGTCGCACCGACCGCCTGGCTCAATCGCAAGCACTCAATCTTCGGGGAGGTTGCCGACGCCGCCAGCCGTTCGGTGGTGGACGCCATCGGCAAGACCAAGACCGGCCCCGGCGATCGGCCGACTCCCGATATCACCATCAGCTCGGTCACCATCGAGCCGGCCGGTGATGCACAGGAGCCGACCGACGCATGACACCGTCGGACGGTGCGGCGGCTTCGGCCTCGAGTGCGGCCTCGACGGCACCGCGCTGCTACCGCCATCCCAACCGCGAGACTCTGATTCGATGCACGCGCTGTGACCGGCCGATCTGCTCCGAGTGCATGCGGGAGGCGCCGGTCGGCTTCCACTGCCCCGACGACGTGAGTCTGGGAGGCAAGGCTGTCCGTGCGCCCCGAACGCCGGTCGGCGCGCGGATCATGCAATCGCCGCCCTACGTGACGATCGCCTTGATCGCGGCCAACGTCATCGTGTACGTCGTCACCGGCACCCAGGCGGCGCACGGGTTCTCCCAGGTGGGGGACGGCTCGTCAAAGCTCTTTCAGAACTGGCAGCTGTTCAGTCCCGCCATCGGTGGTACGCAGCACCAGTTCTACCGCCTGATCACCTCTGCCTTCCTGCACGTGAGCATCCTGCACATCGGGTCGAACATGCTTGCCCTGTTCATCGTCGGGCCACCGCTGGAGAGATTGCTAGGGCGGTGGCGCTTCACTGCGGTCTACCTCCTGGGTGCTCTCGGCGGTTCTGCGGCCGTGTACGCCTGGGGTCAGGTGCAGACTCCGGAGGTCGGCGCCTCAGGCGCCATCTTCGGACTGTTCGCCGCCTGCCTGGTCCTGGTGCGCAAACTCGGCCTCGATCCACAATGGCTGGTCGGCATCATCGTCATCAACTTCGTCCTGACCTTTTCGATCCACAACATCTCCAGACTCGGCCACGTCGGCGGCTTCGTGTCGGGCGGAGTGGCGGCGCTCGCCCTTGCCGGGCTCCCGCAAAGCCGCACCCGGTTGAGCGTGCGCACGCAAGTGGCCGGACTGACCGCTGCCGCAGCGGTTATCGGTGCCGTGGTGGCAATCCGCACGTCGACGTTCCCACGCTGACCGGGGCTATTGGTCAGCGCGGGGCGAACGCCTGGACCAAGCCGGCTACCGTCTCCGGGTCGGCGCCCAGCGCGCGCCGGCTGAGCACGACAAGCGTGTCGGCCACATCGATCTCCAGCGTCACGCTGCGCAACCCCGCCCGTACGCGGGAGTCTGCCCGCACGGTGGCGACCACCGACCAGTCGAAGTGTCCGCGAACCGAGGGCGAGCAGATGTCGAGTCCGGCGCCGGACACGGTGAGCCGAGGGCAATATGCTAGATCGGTGATCGCGTAGGCGGCGAGGATCAGAGCGGCTACGCCCAACAGGAGCTGCCCACCCCGGTCGTGGCCGAGCGCGGCACCCACCGCACTTCCCACCGCAAGTGCCGCGCTCAAGGCGGTCAGACGACGATCAGGCCCGAACCGGCACGCCGGGACCGATCGCGACGAGTCAGTGTTGTCCACAGAGATATCCCCAGCTGGGGACGAATGACAGGGATGTAATCACACGCCGGTCATCGCCACCGGACGGCCATCACCAGGCCGACCAGCATGATCCCGAAGCCCACGCCGAAGTTCCACCCGCCGATGTCCTTCATGACTGGGACGCTCTGGTTGGCCAGGTAGTAGACGACCAAATAGGCAAGCCCAATCACGAGCACGATGCCCATGACCACCGGATACCACGCGGGACTCGGGTTGAGGGTCTTCGCAGCCAGGCTGGCCGCCTGCGGGCGCAGCGGAGCGTCGTTCTTCTTGCGGACCTTTGACTTGGGCACCGGGTTCTCCTGATCGGGCGCCGCCCAAGACCCGCTCGGACGGGTGGCCGACGTGCGGCCCACGCCGTTCAGGGTAGACGGCGCGCGGCATGATGGTGCAGTGCGACT
Source organism: Actinomycetota bacterium (assembly GCA_030775705.1). GTDB lineage: Bacteria > Actinomycetota > Actinomycetes > Mycobacteriales > Jatrophihabitantaceae > JALYIS01. The sequence goes on along the minus strand of JALYIS010000177.1, from coordinate 13,769 downwards.
GCCGGCCGTCTTATCCCGCCCGTCGTGGCGGGCATGGGTACCGGTCGTGTGCCTGCTCGCCGGGTTCGGGTTTGCGGTGAGTGCGCACCAGGCGAACGGCACCGAACTGAGAGCGCCCAATAACACCAACCTGGCGGCGCTCGTTGCCTCCGCAGAGGCGCAGGTGCAGGCGGACAACCGCACCGTCGACCGGCTTCAGGCTGCGGTCTCGGCCGCCGCGGCCGCCGTCGGATCCGGCAATTCGGCGGTGGCCGGCGCTCAGGCGAGTGTCGCCGCCCTGCGGGCTCCTGGCGGGTTGACCTCTGCGTCCGGCCCGGGAATTGAAGTGGTCCTGGACGACGCGCCGACCCAGATCAGCGGTGTGGACCCGAACCAGCTGGTGGTGCATCAGTCAGACCTGCAGGGAGTCGTGAATTCTCTGTGGGCGGGCGGCGCGGAGGCGATGACCATCGTAGGGCAGCGGGTGATCGCGACCAGTGCGGTGCGCTGCGTAGGCAATACGCTGCTCCTCAACGGCCAGGTGTACTCCCCGCCTTTCAGGGTGCAGGCGATCGGGCCGTACGCAACAATGCAAAGCACACTCGACGAGTCGCCGGCCGTGAGACTGTTCAAACAAGCAGCTCAGTACTACGGCCTCGGCTATACGGTCGAGTCGCGCACGCAGCTCAACCTGCCGCCCTACGGCGGGTCGATCGCACTGATATATGCGAACCCGGTGACGAAATGAGTGAGGGCAGCGATGGTTGATGGCGGACCCGGTCGGCACGCGGCGGCGCCCGGTGCGCCGCAGTACGGCATGCCGTCGGAACGGGATGCGGCATCGGCCGGCGCACTCGTCGACGACGTGCCTCCGGTATCCCCCCCGCCTCCCGTCCCGGCCTCCGCCGGGCAAGGCGGAAGGCCGCCGAAGCGGCGCAGCACGGCCGGGGACAAGTTCAGGTTGGTGCTGCGAGGCATCGGTCAGACGCTGGTCACTGCCGGCCTGGTCGTGTTGCTGTTCGTGGTGTACGAGGTCTACATCACCAACCTCTTCGCCCACCGTGCGCAGCAGAAGGTGCACTCCGCATTCGAGAACGATCTGGTCAACGGGACCGACCCGCTTCCCGGGGCAGGTACCGGCGGGATCCCGCTGGGCACCGGCATTGCGAACCTCTACATTCCGCGCCTGGGCCGGGACTACGCCTTCACCATCGTCGAGGGCACGGGTGACTCTTCGCTGGAGAAGGGACCGGGCCACTACGTCGGCACCTCCCTGCCCGGGCAGGTCGGCGACTTTGCCGTCGCGGGGCACCGCGTCGGCAAGGGTGAACCGTTCCTCAACATCGACCACTTGCGCCCGGGCGACACCGTCATCGTGGAGACGGTGAAGGACTGGTTCGTGTACCAGGTCGAGGGGGATGTCGCTGGGGGTGAAGCCGGGCTGGCGGTCAAAGACGTTCACGGGGTGCCGGGTCGCGAGATCGTGAATCCCGGCAACGGCGACGTGATTGATCCGCTCCCCGACAATCCGGGACTGGTCCCCACGAAGACCACCCCCAACGCGCACTACATCACGATGACCACCTGTCATCCGAAGTTCACGGCCGCGCAGCGGATGATCATTCACGCCCAGCTCATGCCTTCGCTGACGGTGGCTCGTGCGGGCGTCAAGATGCCGCCGTCCATCGCGGCTCTCTACAACGCGGCGGGTGTCTAGATGTACGCATGGATCTGGCGGCACCTGCCCGGTGCCACGGCGATCAAGCTCGCGCAGGCACTGCTGCTCGTCGCGATGGTCAGTGCAGTCCTGCTGTTTGTCGTGTTCCCGGCAGTGGAGCCTCACCTCCCGATCAACCACGTCACCGTGAAGGGCCAGTGACGCGAATCCTGGTTGTGGACAACTACGACAGCTTCGTCTACAACCTGGTGCAATACCTCGGCCAGCTTGGCGCGGAGGTCGTCGTGCACCGCAACGACGAGGTCTGCGGGTCCGACGTCGGACGGCTCGACGTCGACGGTGTTCTCGTCTCGCCCGGCCCCGGCACCCCTCGCGAGGCTGGTAACACCATGGAGATCGTCCGCGCGTGCATCGACCACGCGATGCCGTTGCTAGGCGTGTGCTTGGGGCATCAAGCGATCGGCGCAGTGTTCGGGGCACCGATCACGCGCGCGCCAGAGCTGTTGCACGGCAAGACCAGTCAGGTCCTGCATGACGGAACCGGTGTCTTGACCGGGCTGCCGTCTCCGTTCACCGCGACGCGCTATCACTCGCTGGCCGTCGACCAGGACGCGCTTCCCGGGGAGATCATCGTGACGGCCCATTCCGAATCAGGTGTGGTCATGGCGCTGCGGCACCGGACGCTTCCCATCGACGGCGTCCAGTTCCACCCCGAATCGGTCCTTACCCAGGGGGGCCATCGGCTGCTTGCCAACTGGCTCACCGGCTGCGGTGCGAGCGTCGATCAGGAGCGTGTCGACGAACTTGGTACCCAGGTCGAAGTTCTTCGGGCCACCGCCTTCGCGGCAGTCTCCTAGACGACCCGCTCGCCCGCCCGCCAGACCTGACTGATCAGCGGCACGCCTGGCCGGTAGGCCAGGTGGACGTAGCTCGGTGCGTCGAGCACGACCAGATCCGCTCGAAGGCCGGGGACGATCGCGCCGACGTCGTTACGGCGCAGCGCTGTCGCGCCGTGGGCGGTGGCCGCCCGCAACGCCTCGGCGGGAGTCATCCCCATCTCGCGCACCGCCAGTGCGATTGCGAGCGGCATCGACGTCGAGTAGGCCGAGCCCGGGTTGCAGTCGGTCGCCAGGGCCACGATGACGCCGGCGTCGAGTAGACGTCGGGCATCCGGGTAGGGGGATCGGGTCGAGAACTCCGCCAGTGGCAGGAGTGTCGCGACCGTCGACGAATCGGCGGTCGACGAATCGGCCAAAGCATCCACGTCAGCCATGCTCAAGTGGGTGCAGTGATCAGCACTGGCGGCACCGACCTGGACGGCCAACTGCGCCCCCGGCCCGGGGGCGAGCTGATTGGCGTGCACCCGAGCACCGAGCCCGGCCGCGAGGCCTGCTCGAAGCACGGCTTCGGCTTCGTCGCCGTCGAAGGCACCCGTGTCGCAGAACACGTCAACCCACCGAGCGTGCGGGGCGCACGCAGTGAGCATGTCGCCGACGACCAAGGCCAGGTACTCCGCGCGCCCGATGCCGGCGGGCACCACATGGGCGCCCAGGAACGTGGTCTCGGAGGTGAACTCAGCAGCGAGCGCGAGCGAACGTCGCTCGGTACCGACGTCTAGCCCGTAGCCGGACTTGCATTCGAAGGTGGTGACCCCCGAGCGGAGCAACTCTGCGGACAGCCGCCTGAGATTGGCCCTGAGGACATCGTCTGAGGCCGCCCGCGTGGCGGTGACCGTGCTGGCGATTCCGCCGGCGCCGTAGGGCATACCGGCCATCCGAGCCGAGAACTCCCCCGCGCGGTCCCCGTCGAAGACCAGGTGCGCGTGAGAGTCGACGAAGCCGGGCACGACGGCAGCCCCACCCAACTCCACCCGCCGGTCAGTGGCCGGCGCGTGCGAGGTCGCCCCGATCCACACGACCCGAGTGTCCTCGATGGCGATTGCTGCCTCGGTGAGCTCCCCCACCCGGGGATCCTGCGTGGCCAACAGGCCGATGTCGGCCAGCAGGGTCGAGGTCATTGCGTGGCCGCGCCCGCCGCTGCCTTCATCTGCCTCTTGAACGAGCGAACGGCGAGCAGCGAAGCCGGGTCGACGACATCGGCCACGGAGCGCTGCGATCCTTCGACTCCGTAGTCACCGCAAGCCGCGCGCCATCCCGTCGGTCGCACAGCGAACTGCTTACCCAGCAATGCCGTGAATATCTTCGCCTTCTGGGTGCCAAACCCCGGCAGGGCCGCGATCCGGGCGACCAGCTCGACGCCCGAGCGCGCGCCCGCCCACACCGCCGCGGCGTCTGCCCCGTACTCCTCGACAAGCACCAGGGCCAGCGCCTGCACGCGCTTGGCCATAGCCGCCGGGAAGCGGTGCAATGCCGGTGGACGGCGGAAGATCTCCTCGAGGCCTGCCACGTCGTACTCGGCCACTAGGCGCACGTCGAGCACTGTGCCCGCGCGCAGGCCGAGACGCTCGTGCAACACCTGGGGCGAGGTGAACGCCTTCTCCATCGGGATCTGCTGATCGAGCAGCATGCCGACGAGCAGGGCAAAGGGATCGGCCTCGAGCAGAGCATTCGCCTCGGGTGTCGTCGCCAGATGCATACCCGGATCTCATCACATCCAAGGGTGTCCGCGCCCGCAAGTCCGGGTTTACGGTGTGGGCATGGCTGAGCAGACGGTCGTGGGTGCCGCGATCGTTCACCTGGGTCGGGTGCTTGCGGCTCGCCGCAGCGCCCCGGCGGAGCTGGCCGGGGAGTGGGAGTTCCCCGGTGGCAAGGTCGAGGCGGGCGAGAGTGACGAGGACGCGCTGGTGCGCGAATGTCGCGAGGAGATCGGCGTCGAGATCGCGGTCGGCCGCCTCCTGGGGGCCGGCCGAACTGCCCAGGGTCTGACGCTGCGGGTGTACCTCGCCGAACACCTGGTGGGGTTTCCTGAAGCGCTGGTCGACCACGACGAGCTTCGTTGGCTCGGGCCGGACCAGCTCGATACGGTGCGTTGGCTACCTGCCGATCTACCGTTCGTGGCGGCGGTGAAGGCGAGCCTCAGCTCGGGCGGGTGAATCCGGATGGTGGCCGCGCAACGAAGTCCAGGCACATGGAGACCATCCGATTCGACAGCCATGGCGCAACGTGCGAGGCGTGGCACCTGCCGGCCGAGAGCGACGAACTCACCAACGGCCAGGGCCGGCCCTGCGTCGTCATGGCTCACGGTTTCGGGTGCACGCGGGACGGGGGTCTGCTGCCGTTCGCACACCGCTTCGCCGCCGCCGGCGCCGACGTGCTCGTCTTCGACTACCGTGGCTACGCAGGCTCGAGCGGCACGCCGCGTCAGGATGTGAATCACCTGCGGCACCGGCAGGACTACGTCAGCGCGGTGGCGTTCGCCCGCTCGCTGCCGCAGGTCGACCCGAATCGGATCGTGTTGTGGGGCACTTCGTACTCGGGCGGGCACGTCATCGCCGTCGCCGCCCGCGACAAGCGCATCGCTGCGGTGATCTCACAAGGGGCGGCGATGGACGGCTTCGCCGCTCTGCTGAAGATGCGCACCAAGGGGCAGAAGCCGACTCCGGCCGCGAAGGCAAAGGTGAGAGCCCTGACCTCAGGCGTCGCGCGTGACGTGGTGCGTTCCATGACACGCTCAGAGCCCGTGATGGTGCCTGTGTTCGGCGAGACGGACTCCACGGCGCTGATCGCGACCGATGGTGGGGCGGAGAGCTTCCAGGCCATCCTCGGTCCGACGTTTCGCAACGAGATGTGTGGTCGCGGTCTGCTGCGGATCGCCACGAACCGTCCGGTGACCTTCGCGTCGAGGGTCTCGTGCCCGTTGTTTCTGGTGCTCGCCGAGCGGGACGAGATCGCTCCCGCGGACAGCGTTCGAAGGGTCGCCCGCAAGGCGCCGCGATCGGAGATGCTTTCCTTCCCCAGTGGTCACTTCGAGATCTACGTGGGGGACGTCTTCGACCGGTCGGTGCAGGCTCAGGTCGACTTCCTCACCCGCCACGTCGGCGCCCGGGGTTCGGTGTCCAATCCGGTGTGACGTCAGCGGTGACTGTGACGCCAGCGGCGAGGTGGCGCACTCGGCCCTGGTTCAGCCTTCGCGCATGGGCACTCGGACGCCCGTCTGGCCGGCGACCTCGATCGCCTGGTCGTAACCCGCGTCGACGTGCCGCAACACCCCCATGCCGGGGTCGTTGGTGAGCACTCGCTCGATCTTCTCGGCGCCCAGTGCGGTGCCGTCGGCGACTGTCACCTGACCTGCGTGGATCGAGCGTCCCATCCCGACCCCGCCGCCGTGATGTATGGACACCCAGGTTGCTCCGCTGGCCACATTGACCATCGCATTGAGCAGGGGCCAGTCGGCGATCGCATCCGAACCGTCCGCCATCGCCTCGGTCTCGCGGTACGGCGAGGCGACCGAACCGCAGTCCAGGTGATCGCGGCCGATGACCAGTGGCGCACTCACCTCGCCCGAGGCGACCAGTTCGTTGAACGCCAGCCCGGCCCGGTCGCGCTCTCCGTAGCCAAGCCAGCAGATCCGCGCGGGCAGACCCTGGAAGTGCACGCGATCCTGCGCCAGCCTGATCCACCGCGCCAGCGATTCGTTGTCGGGGAAGAGCTCGAGTACCGCACGATCCGTTCGTTCGATGTCCTTCGGATCACCGGACAAGGCGGCCCAGCGGAACGGGCCCTTCCCCTCGCAGAACAATGGCCGGATGTAGGCGGGTACGAAACCGGGAAAGGCGAACGCCTTCGAGTATCCGGCGAGCTGGGCTTCGCCACGTATCGAGTTGCCGTAGTCGAACACCTCGGCGCCTTTGGCCATGAAACCGACCATCGCCTCGACATGACGCGCCATCGACGCCCGCGCCCGGCCGGTGAACTCCTCGGGCTTGCGGACGGCATAGTCGCGCCAGTCGTCGAATTCGACACCTATCGGCAGGTAGCTCAGCGGGTCGTGCGCGGATGTCTGGTCGGTGACGATGTCGATGGGCGCGTCATTGGCGAGCAGCTGCGCGACCATGGTCGCCGCGTTGCCCAGTAGCCCGATGGATAACGGTCGTCGCGCGTCTCGTGCCTGGACCGCGAGATCGAGCGCTGCCTTCGCCGAAGGGGCCTGCACGTCGAGGTAGCCGTGATCGATCCGGCGCTGGATTCGGCTCGGGTCGACCTCGACGCAGATCGCCACGCCGCCGTTCATGGTGACCGCGAGGGGTTGGGCGCCGCCCATGCCGCCCAGGCCCGCGGTGAGCGTGATGGTGCCGGCCAGCGTCCCACCGAACCGCTTCGCCGCGACGGCTGCGAAGGTCTCGTAGGTTCCCTGCAGGATGCCCTGTGTGCCGATGTAGATCCACGAACCCGCCGTCATCTGCCCGTACATCGTCAGCCCCAGCTGCTCAAGGCGGCGGAACTCCTCCCAGTTCGCCCAGTCGCCGACCAGGTTGGAGTTGGCGATCAGGACACGCGGCGCCCATTCGTGGGTCCGCATGACGCCCACAGGTCGCCCGCTCTGTACCAGCAGCGTCTCGTCGAGACGCAGCCCGGTCAGCGTGCGAATGATGGCGTCGTAGCTGGGCCAGTCGCGCGCGGCCTTACCGGTTCCGCCGTACACCACGAGTTCATCAGGGTGTTCGGCAACATCGGGGTCGAGGTTGTTCTGAAGCATGCGCAGCGGCGCTTCGGTTTGCCAGCCCTGTGCGGTGATCGTCGTTCCCCGCGGGGCACGTACCGGTCGTGGTCCACTCATATCGGCGTTCCTTCCTACCGAAGGGGCTCGCCGAGAGCGGCGTTCGCGGCGAGCACCGCGGCGCCGCTGCGCACGAACTGAACCGCGTGCTCGATCTCCGGAGCCAGGAAGCGATCCGGGCCCGGCCCCGGTACCACCGCGCGTAGCGCCGCCACCACCGCTCCGGTCGCGGCGCCCGGCCGCAGCGGGGCTCGTAGATCCAGGGCGCGGGCGGCAGTGAGCAGCTCGATCGCCAGCACACGGCCGAGCGCATCCACACTGCGGCGCAGCTTGCGGGCAGCCGCCCACCCCATCGAGACGTGATCTTCCTGCATCGCGCTCGACGGGATGGAATCGACGCTCGCCGGCACCGCAAGCCTCTTCATCTCCGAGACCAACGCTGCCTGGGTGTACTGCGCGATCATGTGCCCGGAGTCCACTCCGGCGTCGTGGGCGAGGAACGGCGGCAGACCGCGCGAGCGACTGGCGTCGAGCAGGCGGTCGGTGCGGCGCTCGGAGATTGATGCCAGGTCGGCGGCGGGTATGGCAAGGAAGTCGAGCACGTACGCCACCGGCGCGCCGTGGAAGTTGCCGTTCGACTCGACGCGCCCGTCGATGACCACCGGATTGTCGACGGCGGAGGCCAGCTCGTTGCCGGCCACGGACCGTGCGTGGGCCAGCGTGTCCCGCGCGGCACCTGCGACCTGTGGAGCGCAGCGCATCGAGTATGCATCCTGCACATAGACGCACTCCGGACCGGCGTGCGAGGCGATGATCGGCGACCCCGAGAGCAGTGCCACCATGTTGGCGGCGGCAAGCGCCTGACCTGGCTGGGGACGCAGCGCCTGGAGGTCGGCGGCGAACGTGCGGGCGGTGCCGAGTAGGGCCTCGACGCTCATCGCGGCGCTGATGTCCGCGCTGCGAAGCAACAGATCGAGGTCGTGGCAGGCGAGCAGCAGCTGCCCGAGCATGCCGTCGGTGCCGTTGATGAGGGCGAGTCCCTCCTTCTCGACAAGGTGCACCGGCTCAAGTCCGCTCGCGCGCAGTGCGTCGATCGACGGCTGCACCAGCCCGGCCGCATTGCGCACACTGCCCTCACCGATCAAGGCCAACGCGACATGGGCCAGCGGCGCGAGGTCTCCCGAGCAACCCAGACTGCCGTACTCGGGCACCACCGGTGTGATCCCACGATCCAGCAGGGCGGCAAGCGCCGAGGCGGTCTCGACCCGAACCCCGGTGTGACCGGTGGCCAGCGTCGAGAGCCGCAGCAGCATGAGGGCCCGTACGACCTCACGCTCGACCTCCGGTCCGGATCCTGCTGCGTGCGAGCGGATTAAGGACTGCTGCAGCGCCGCGCGTCGCGCGGCCGGAATGTGCGTGGTTGCCAGCGCACCGAATCCCGTCGAGATGCCGTAGTGCGCCTCGGCGTCACCGGCCAACGCGTCGATGATCGACCGGGATGCTGCGATCGCCCGTAGGGCGTCTTCGGCGAGCTCGACGCCGGCTCCGTGCCGGGCCACGTCGATGACTTGGGCCTCGGTCAACGCAGCGACGCCGACGGCAACACGGTGCATGCCGCAACTGTGCCCGCGCGCCCGCCGCAGGCGCCAGTAACCTCCACTCGAGTCTGGTATACGAGACTCGAACGCGACGCGCTACCGTCGCCTCATGCGTGCTGTCGTGGTGACCGAACCTGGCGAGCCAGAAGTCCTGAGAGTGCAGCAGGTGCCCGACCCGACACCAGGCCCAAGTGAGGTCATTGTCCGGGTGGCGGCCACCGCAGTGAACCGGGCCGACCTGCTACAGCGCCAGGGCAACTACCCGCCACCGGCCGGCGCGCCGCCATACCTGGGGATGGAATGCTCGGGGACCATCGTCGAACTCGGCGACAGCGTCGCCGGCTGGAGCGTCGGAGATCAGGTGTGTGCCCTGCTCGCCGGTGGGGGCTACGCCGAGCTCGTCGCCGTGCCTGTTGGTCAGCTCATGCCGATACCCGCGGGCGTCGGTCTCGTCGACGCGGCCGCTCTGCCCGAGGTCACCTGCACCGTCTGGTCGATGGTCTTCGGCGCCGGTCGGCTGCACCCGGGAGAGTCCCTGCTCGTGCATGGCGGCAGCAGCGGGATCGGCACCATGGCGATCCAGCTCGCACATCAACGAGGCTCCTTCGTCTACGCCACCGCTGGGACGCCACGCAAGGTCGCGGTTTGTCGTGAGTTGGGTGCCGACGTGGCCATCAACTATCGCGATGACGAATTCGAACAGCGGATCCTCTCCGAATCAGGCGGTGCGGGTGTCGACGTCGTGCTCGACAACATGGGTGCGTCCTACCTGCCGCGCAACCTGACAGCGCTGGCCACCGGTGGTCGACTCATCGTGTTGGGGCTGCAGGGCGGTCGCAAGGCAGAGCTCGACCTGGGCGTTCTGCTGGTGAAGCGGGCCACCGTGCACGCCGCAGGACTCAGGGGCCGCTCACTGCAGGCCAAGGCAGACATCGTCGCCGAGACTCAGTACGCGGTGTGGCCGATGATCGAGTCGGGCGCTGTGCACCCGGTGATCGACCGGGTTCTCACGCTCGACGACGCTGCCGAGGCTCACCGGTTGGTCGAGTCCAGCGAGCACATCGGGAAGGTGCTCCTGCGCACCGGGAGGTAGCGACTGCCCGTTGCGGGTGCAGCCACTGCCCGGGCTGTGGGGCACCCTGTCCGTCGAAACTCGTTCTGAGGAACACTGGTCAGGTGAACGACGAGCCGCACCACGCGATGTCCCCCGTAGCCAGCACGCCGCGGTCCCGCAGTGAGCCCGACGGCGAGGCGATGCTCGCAGCCGCAGCCACCCCGTCGGGCGAGGATCCCGAAGACGATATTTCGAGCATGGTGGAACAACCCGCCAAGGTGATGCGGATCGGCACCATGATCAAGCAGCTGCTTGAGGAGGTACGCGCGGCACCGCTCGACGAGGCCGGTCGCCAGCGCTTGCGCGAGATCCACGAGTCCTCGATCAAGGAACTCGAGCAGGGCCTGTCGCCTGACCTGCGCGAGGAGCTCGACCGCCTGACACTGCCGTTCGGCAGCGGCATCCCGTCCGAGGCCGAGCTGCGGATCGCGCAGGCTCAGCTCGTCGGATGGCTGGAGGGGCTCTTCCACGGCATCCAGACGGCGCTGTTCGCGCAGCAGATGGCGGCCCGCGCCCAGCTCGAGCAAATGCGCGGTCGTGCCCTGCCCGGCGGTCATGGGGATGACCAGATCATCGTCGGTCCCGGAGGCCAGATGATCATGCCGCCCGGCGCCCGCTTGGGCCGTGGGCCAGATGACGATGACCCCCGGGCAACCGGTACCGGCCAATACCTCTGAGCCGGACCTCTGGATGAGGCATCTGCGGTGACCGCGGCGCGCAACTTCGTGCGCGATTTCGTCGCCGCCAAACCGCCGGACGAGATCGCCGTCGTGGCGCTGGCGGCAGACGGCGAGCGCACCGAGTGGAGCTTCGCCGAGCTGATCGAGGCCTCCGGAGCGCTGGCGGGGGACTTCGTGGCGCATGGGGTCCGCCGGGCGAGCGTGGTGCTCACGCTCGTCGGCAACCGCATCGAATACGTCCTCACCGTCCTGGCATGTCTGCGTATCGGCGCGGCGGCACTTGTCTGCAGCGAGCAGTTGCGCCCGAAGGACATTGCCCAGCGCACCGGACGTAGCGATCCGGCACTCATCGTCTGCGACCAGCGAAATGCGGCAGCTCTCGCGGCCGCCGATCCCCGATGCCCGGTCATCACTCTCGGCGGGCGTTTCGTCCCGAACGACCGCCCGAGTCCTCCGTATGTCGATCTCGGAGAGACCGATCCGGCTTTTGTGCTGTTCACCTCGGGAACAAGTGGTGAGCCGAAGCTCGTCACGCACGGACAGCGCTATGTGTGGGGGCAATACCTGCAGGCGGCGGAATGGATGGCGGCGAGGCCGGGTGAGCTGGTGTGGTCCACCGCGGCACCGGGATGGTCGAAGTCGGCTCGCAACACCTTTATCGCCCCGTGGTTGTGCGGCGCCCGCGCGCTGCTGCAGGACCGTCGTTTCGATCCGCAGGAGCGGCTGGCGACGATTCGCGCCGAGCGGGTGCAGGTGCTGTGTATGGCGCCGACCGAGTACCGGCTGATTGCGGCGCACACCGCGATTGCCGACGTCGGCACGCTGCGCCGTGCGATCACCGCCGGGGAGGCCCTCGGAGAGCCGGTACTGGCTGCGTGGCAGGACCGGACCGGGCTGACCATCGCCGATGGCTACGGGCAGACGGAGACGGGACATCTGGCTGGCGTCCGTCCAGGCGAGGTCGCGCCCCCCGGGTCGATGGGCCGGCCACTGACCGGCATCGACCTGACCATCCTCGACGGCGAGCTCACCGTCGACCCGGCGTCAGTGCCCACGATGTTCCTGGGGTACGACGGTGACCCGGTTCCGGCGGGTCGCTGGCGCACCGGTGACCAGGTACGCCAGGACGGGCAGGGGTGGCTGTACTTCGAGGCGCGGGTCGACGACGTGATCGTGAGCGCCGGGTACCGTATCGGGCCGTCGGAGGTCGAATCGACGTTGCTGGGCCACCCGGCGGTGCGCGAGGTTGCCGTCGTCGCAACGCCTGACCCGGAGCGCGGCCAGGTGGTGACCGCAGTGGTGGTGCTGTGCGACGGCTATCTCGCCAACGATGCGCTGGTCCGGGAACTGCAGGACCACGTCAAGACGGAGACCGCGCCGTACAAGTACCCGCGACGGGTCATCTTCGCCGACGAACTCCCCAAGACGACCAGCGGCAAGATCCACCGGGCGGCGCTTCGCCAGGATGCCGCAGGACTGACCGACTCAGGCCAGTAACGACTCGATCAGCGCCGCCACCGCATCATCGTCGTTAGAGCCGAGGACCTGGTCCGCGGCCGCCCGCGCGGCGGGGTGCGCGTCGGCCACCGCGTACGAGCGGCCCGCCCACTCGAGCATGGGCACATCGTTGGGCATGTCGCCGATCGCGACGATCTCCTCTGCGGTGATGCCGTGACGCGCCGCAAGCTCGGCGAGTCCGGTCGCCTTCGTGACACCTGGAGCGGCGATCTCCAAGAGGCCGTAACTCGAGGAGTGGGTCACCGTGGCGCGTCCCGCGAGGAGCCGCTGGGCGGCCGCCACGAACGCGTCGGAGTCCGCACTGCGGTCCTTGGCGAGCAGCTTGACGCCCGGCTTCGAGGTGATCGATGCGAGATCAGCCACCACCGGCGGCGTCATCGGGCGGCCCTGGCTGTCTAGGCGCGGGTTGATCTGCCAGTCGTGCACATAGCCGGGCTCCGCGCCGAAGCCGTCACCGTATTCGACGGCGAAGCAGGCATCGGGGAACGCCGTGCGCAACTCATCGGTGAGCGCCGCCAGGTCGGCCGCGTCGATGGCGTGTATGGAAAGGATCTGCTCGGTGGCCAGGTCATACAACACGGCACCATTCGCGGCGACGGCCACGCCCCGGTGCCCGGTCGCCTCGGCCACCTCGGTGAGCCAGCGGGGCGGGCGGCCGGTGACGAAGGCGATCAGCAGGCCCTGGTCGGTGGCTGAGGCAATTGCGCTCCGGGTGCGCGGCGAGACGGTGTTGTCACTACGCAGCAGCGTGCCATCGAGGTCACTGGCGACCATACGAACCTTCACGGCGCGGTCAGTACCTCGCGGCCACCCAGCCAAGGTCGCAGCGCGGCAGGGACGTACACCGATCCGTCGGGCTGCTGGTGATGATCGAACAGGCAGGCGATGGTCCTTGCGACCGCACACAGGGTGCCGTTGAGCGTGGCGAGCGGCCCGATTCCCGCCGGCCCGCGGGCTCGGATGTTCAGCCGTCGCGACTGGAACGTCGTGCAGTTGGACGTGGATGTCAACTCGCGATAGGCCGCCTGCGACGGGAACCACGCCTCGATGTCGTACTTGCGGGCAGCCGAGGTGCCGAGGTCCCCGGCCGCTACGTCGATGACGCGGTAGGCCAGCTCCAGCTTGTCCATGAACTCGCGTTCCCAGGCCAGCAACCGGTGGTGCTCGTCGATCGCGTCGGCGACGGGTACGTAGGAGAACATCTCGACCTTGTCGAACCAGTGCACCCGAATGATCCCGCGGGTGTCCTTGCCGTATGAGCCCGCCTCGCGGCGGAAGCAGGACGAGAACCCGGCGTAGCGCAGCGGGAGGTCCGAAGCATCGATGATCTCACCGGAGTGGTAGCCCGCCAGCGCGACCTCCGACGTTCCCACCAGGTAGAGATCGTCGGCCGCCAGGCGGTACACCTCAGCCGAATGGGCGCCCAGGAAGCCGGTGCCCTCCATCATCTCGGGCTTGACCAGCGCCGGCGCGATCACCGGGATGAAGCCGGCGGCGCATGCCTGCTCCATCGCCAGGTTCACCAG
>JALYIS010000176.1 GCA_030775705.1 Actinomycetota bacterium | reverse complement strand
GCTGCTGCGTGACGGTGCACACACCACCATCACCACCCGCTTCCCGAACGACGCCGCCCGACGGTTCGCCAGCGTTTCCGATAGCGCCGAGTGGCTGCACCGGCTTCGTATCGTCGGGGTGGATCTGCGTGATCCGGCGCAGGTGGTCGCCCTGGCCGATTCGGTCGCGGCTGCGGGGCCACTGGACATTCTGATCAACAACGCCGCGCAGACCGTCCGCCGGTCTCCCGGTGCCTATGCTCCGCTGGCAGCGGCGGAGGCCGAAGGCCTGCCTGACGGCCCGCTGCCCGAGATCCTCACGTTCGATCACATCAGCGACCTGCATCCTCTGGCCCTGGCCGGCAGCCTCTCAGCGCACCCCACCCCGCACCTGCCCGACACCCTGCGCGGTACTCACATCTCACGCCTGGCCCTCATTGCCGGGTCGGCGTCGCCCGACCGGATCGCCGACTCCACCGCCATCGATGCAGGTGGCCTGGTGCCTGACCTGCTGTCGTCCAACAGCTGGACGCAGCACGTGCAGGAGGTCGACGCCTTGGAGATGCTCGAAGTACAGCTGTGCAACACCACCGCGCCCTTCCTGCTGATCAGCCGGCTGCGCCCGGCGATGGCGGCGAGCCCGGCACGACGCAAGTACATCGTCAACGTGTCGGCGATGGAAGGTGTATTCAGCCGCGGCTACAAGGGCCCAGGCCACCCGCACACGAACATGGCCAAGGCCGCGCTGAACATGCTCACCAGGACCTCGGCGACCGAGATGGCGACCGACGGCATCCTCATGACCGCGGTCGACACCGGCTGGATCACCGACGAGCGTCCCCACTTCACCAAGGTGAGGCTGGCCGACGAGGGATTTCATGCCCCGCTCGACCTGGTTGACGGCGCCGCCCGGGCGTATGCCCCGATAGTCGCCGGGGAAGGCGGCGTCGACCTGTACGGCTGCTTCCTGAAGGACTATGCCAAGGCCAACTGGTAGAGCAGGGCGTCGCCGGGGGTTAGGCACGCAGCGCGGACGCGATTAACCGGTCTACCAGCGTCGGATAGTCGACGCCACTGGCGGCCCACATCCGCGGAAACATCGAAATTGGCGTAAAGCCCGGCATCGTATTGACCTCGTTGACGACCAGGCCGCCATCCGCGGTGACGAAGAAGTCGACGCGGGCCAGGCCTGCGCAGTCCAGCGCGCGGAAGGCGACACAGGCCGCGTCCTGGACCGCAGTGGTGACCTCGTCGGTCAGCTGCGCTGGGACGTCGAACTCGCACGCGTCGTCGAGATACTTCGCGTCGAAGTCGTACCAGTCATGGCCGCGCACCAATCTGATCTCGGCCGGCACGCTCGCCTCAGGGCGCCCGTCGAGGCCCTCGAGAACACCGCACTCGATCTCGCGCCCCTGCACCGCGGCCTCGATCAGCACCTTGTCGTCGTGCTCGAGCGCCGCGGTCACCGCATCGTTGAGGTCGGCCCAAGCCGTCACCTTGGATATGCCAACGCTGGACCCGGCGCGCGCCGGCTTCACGAACACGGGCAACCCGAGGTGCTCATGCTCGGCCGCCGAAACCGGGTCACCCCTGCGTAGTACCGCGTAAGTCCCCACCGACAGCCCCTCGGCGCTCAGGAGTTTCTTGGTGAATTCCTTGTCCATCGCCGCCGCACTTGCGAACACGCCAGCCCCCACATAGGGGATGCCTGCCATCTCGAACAGGCCCTGAATCGTGCCGTCCTCGCCGAACCGACCGTGCAGCACCGGAAACGCGACATCCACGGACTCGAGCACTGACAGACCGTCACCCGCGTCGATCCGCACGAGTCCCGCCGAGGTGGGGTCGGGCGCGAGCACGATGGCGGTGCCCTTCACGACCTCGGGCAGGCAGCGCCCGGTCATCTGCAGGGCCCCCGGCGTGACTTCGGGGAGCATCCACCCGCCGGCGGGGGTGATGCCGATCGGGACCACGTCGTACTTCTCTGGGTCCAGAGCAGCCAGCACGCTGCCTGCCGACACGACCGAGATGCCGTGCTCGCTGCTGCGACCGCCGAACACCACCGCGACTCGAATGCGCCCCACGACTGCGACCTTACCCAGGTGCCATTTCGTGGCAGCCGGGTCACGCCGTGCCCTGCCTACTAGATCTCGGCCTTCACCGATCTGGACATGAGCAGGTCGAGCATCGCCGCGGGGGTGAGCCCACGGAAGCACACTGCCTCGACGGCTTGGGTGATCGGAGTCTCGACACCCTGGCGCTGGGCCAGCTCGAGCACCGCCCGGCACGATTTCACGCCTTCAGCGACCTGGCCGTGGGTCGCCTGCTCGGCCTGATCCAGCGACTCCCCCATCCCGAGTCGCTGGCCGAACGTTCGATTGCGTGACAGCGGGGACGAGCAAGTGGCGACGAGGTCGCCGAGACCGGCCAGGCCCGCGAAAGTCATTGGGTCGGCACCGAGCTTGACACCTAGACGCGCAGTCTCGGCCAGTCCACGGGTGATGATCGAGGCAATCGTGTTGTCGCCGAAACCCATCCCGTGCGCGATCCCGCAGGCGAGCGCGATGACGTTCTTGACCGCTCCGCCGAGCTCACAGCCGACCACGTCAACGTTGGTGTATGGACGGAAGTAGGGCGCCGTGCAGGCTCGCTGCAGCTGCATCGCGCGCATCTCGTCGCGGCATGCCACCACTGTGGCGGTCGGTTGCTCCTCGGCGATCTCGCGTGCCAGATTCGGCCCGCTGACCACGGCAATTCGATCCGGGGAGGCGCCGGTCACCTCGGCGATGACTTCACTCATCCGCAGCGTCGTGCCCAGCTCCACGCCCTTCATCAGGCTGACCAGCGTGGCGTCGGGTGGCACCGAGTCCGCCCACGCGACCAGGTTGGACCGCAACGCCTGCGACGGCACCGCGAAGGCGACGATCTGCGCGGACCGGATCGCCGCCAGGGGATCCGAGGTGGCCGTCACTGCGTCGGGCAGCATGATCCCTGGGAGGTAGTCGGCGTTGACGTGATCTTGATTGACTGCTGCGGTGAGTGCGGGTCTGCGGGCCCACAACTGCACCTCGTTTCCGGCGTCAGCGAGCACCTTCGCGAACGTGGTACCCCACGATCCCGCACCGAGGACGGCGGCCCTCATGCGCTCTCGGCCTCGCCCAGTACCGGGCGATCGTCCTGCCCGTCCCAGATCCAGTAGAACGGTTCGCCGGACGGCGCAGGCAGTTCCCGAAGAGCCGCGACGTCCTCGCGCAGCCGTCGCATCATCACGCCGGTCACCTGCCGCAGCGTCTCCACATTCGGCTCCTTGTCGTGGAACGGCGACAGGTCGAGCGGTTCGCCCACCGCGATGGTGTTGTGCGGACGGGGGATCAGGCGCACGCGCCTGCGGTAGAGATCCACCGACTCCTGGATCCCCCACTGCGCGACCGGTATTACCGGGACCCCGGGTGCAAGCAGGGCCAGCCTCGCGGCGCCGGTCTTGCCGTTCATAGGCCATCCCGCGGGATCTCGCGTGACGGTCCCCTCCGGATGCAGCACGATCAGCTCTCCCCGCTCAAGTGCGTCCAGCGCCACGGACAGCGACTGACGGGCGTCCCCGGTTCCACGCCTGACCGGGATGTGCCCCATCCCGCGCATCGCCGCGCCGACGACCGGCACGTCGAAGATCGCAGCCTTGGCCAGGAACCGCGGTGTCCGCGCGCCGTCGATGACCATCTTCGCGACCAGGAACGGATCCACATGTGAGACGTGGTTGACGATGAGAATGGCCGGCCCGGTCTGCGGCACGCGATCCAGGCGCCGGTATCGAGCCGCGACCAATATCGACACGGGCCAGTACAGGATGAGCCAGACGATGCGCCAGACGGGGCCTAGCTTCTCCCCGTGACCGGGTTTGCGCAGTTTTGCAAGCCGCGGCACCAGACCTCCTCAAGTCGCAACGCCATGAGTCTGCCGCATCGGCAAGGCGCACGAGTTCTCCGGCGTGCAATCGAAATCCGTAGTATTCAGCTGTGCAGTGGACCGTCCTCATTCCCGCCAAGGCCCTGCCGCAGGCCAAGTCCCGGTTGGCGACGAGCCTGGACGCCGTCTCGCACGCGGACCTCGTGCACGCGATCCGGGCCGACACGATAGCGGCGGCGCGCGCTGCCGCCGACGTTGCCCGGGTGATTCTCGTGGTCAACCGGGTCGGCGCCGTGGAGGCGAGAGGCACCCTGCTATTCGTCCAGACGGCTCCTGGGCTGAACGCGGCCCTCACCGAGGCAGCCGTGCATGTCAGGAAATGCTGGCCTGATTCGGGGACCGCCGCCATGGTCGGCGACCTACCTGCCCTGCGAAGCGCGGACCTCGGCGACGCGCTCGCGCGTGCCGCGCACCACGACCGGTCCTACGTCGCCGACTCGCAAGGCCTCGGCACGACCCTGCTCACCGCGGTGCCTGGTCACCCGCTCAGGCCACTGTTCGGCCCCGGATCAGCCGCCCGCCACGGGATCGATGCACGACTGCTCGCCGGTGCCCCCGGATTGCGCCAGGATGTCGACACCGCCGCGGACCTGGCCATGGCGCTGACGCTGGGCGTCGGACCCGCTACGGCAGCGGTAACGTCTCGACGTCACCACCCTGTTCACCTGGATCAGGGATGATGCGCGCATGACTCGTCCACAGGTCACCGCAGCCCGACAGCAGACGGCGCTGGCCAACCTCAGCGGCGAGCGTGACGTCGTCGAGCCCCCCATCGACCCGGCCGACCTGGTTCCCGACGGGGACCTCGACGAGTTGGGCAACCCGGCATCCGACCTGCCCCCCGACCGGTACAGCAATCGCGAGCTGTCCTGGCTGGCGTTCAACGCCCGGGTCCTCGCCCTCGCCGAGGACCTTCGCCTGCCGTTGCTCGAGCGGTTGAAGTACCTGGCCATCTTTGCCAGCAACCTCGACGAGTTCTACATGGTGCGGGTGGCCGGGCTGAAGCGCCGCGCCGACATGGGCCTGCAGGTCACTTCGGCGGACGGGCTGTCGCCCCGCGAGATCCTGGCGAACCTGGCCGAGCGCACCCATGCGCTGGCGAGTCGGCACGCGGAGGTCTTCCGCGATGACGTAGGGCCCCGGCTGGCCGGCGAGGGGATCCACATCCGCCGGTGGGACGCCTTGGACGAAGACGAGAAGGCGCGACTGGCGGGATACTTCCGCTCGAAGGTCTTCCCCGTCCTCACCCCACTCGCGGTCGACCCCGCGCACCCTTTCCCCTACATCTCGGGACTGTCGCTGAACCTTGCCGTGCTGGTACGCGATACGGACGGCGGAGTGCAGCGCTTTGCCCGGGTGAAGGTGCCCAACAATGTGCCCCGCTTCGTCGTGGTCTCACAGACCGCCGCGGAGTCGGAGTTTCTCCCGCTGGAAGATCTCATCGCAGCCCACCTGCCGATGTTGTTCCCCGGTATGCAGGTGGTCGAGCATCACACCTTCCGGGTCACCCGCAACGCCGACTTCGAGGTGGAGGAAGACCGCGACGAGGATCTCCTGCAGGCCTTGGAGCGCGAGCTCGTTCGGCGCCGCTTCGGCCCCGCCGTGCGCCTGGAGGTCACCGACGACATCGATGACGAGGTGCTGGATCTGCTCGTCAGCGAGATCGACGTGTCCACCGACGATGTCCAGCGCATCCCTGGACTGCTCGACCTGAGCGCGCTGTGGCAGGTCTATGACGTTGACCGCCCGGCGCTCAAGGACCGGCCATTCGTCCCGGCGACACATCCGCGATTCGCCGAGGGCGAGACACCAAAGTCGGTCTTCGCAACACTGCGCGAGGGTGACGTGCTCGTGCACCACCCCTACGAGTCGTTCGCCACGAGCGTCCAGCGGTTCGTGGAGCAGGCCGCGGCGGACCCCCACGTGCTGGCCATCAAGCAGACGTTGTACCGGACATCTGGTGACTCGCCGATCGTCGACGCGCTCATCGACGCGGCAGCCGCAGGCAAGCAGGTCGTGGCGCTGGTCGAGATCCAGGCTCGTTTCGACGAACAGGCGAACATCAAATGGGCGCGTGCCCTAGAGCGGGCCGGTTGTCATGTGGTCTATGGCGTCGTCGGTCTGAAGACGCACTGCAAGACGGCGCTTGTAGTGCGTCAAGAGGGCAACCAGATCAAGCGTTACGCCCATATCGGTACCGGCAACTACAACCCGAAGACCGCGCGTCTCTACGAAGACCTCGGTTTCTTCACCGCCGACGAGGCGATCTGTGCCGATCTCACCGATCTGTTCAATGTGCTGACCGGGTACTCGCGCCAGACGGTGTACCGCTCGTTGCTCGTGGCGCCGCAGGGCGTTCGCGCCGGACTCATCGAGCGCATCGAGAGCGAGATCGAACATGCCCGCGCCGGCCGGGCCGCCCACATCCAGTTCAAGACCAACCATTTGGTCGACGAACAGACCATCGATGCGCTGTACCGAGCATCCATGGCTGGCGTGCAGGTGCAACTGCTCGTACGGACCTTCTGCACGATCAGGTCCGGTGTCCCGGGGCTCTCGGAGAACATCACCACCCGCTCGATCCTGGGACGATTCCTCGAGCATTCCCGGGTGTACTACTTCGGCGGCGGCGGAGCGCCGGAGTACTGGATCGGGTCGGCCGATCTCATGCACCGCAACCTGGACCGCCGGGTCGAGGTGCTCTGCGAGATATCTGACCCTCATGCTCGCGCGCATCTGAGGAACTGTCTGGACGCGGCGTTCGCTCCTGAGATCGCGGCGTGGGACCTGCAGCCAGACGGAGACTGGGTCCGCTCGGGCAGCACCGACCTGCAGGAGCTGCTGATGAAGCGGCTCGCAGACCGCGGCGAGTAGGCGCATTGGCTGCGAGCGCGCCGACCGCGGCGGCGGGGGGCGTTGTCTGGCGGGGCCTCCACCGCGCTGTCGAGGTTGCCGTGGTGCACCGGCCTCGCTATGACGACTGGACGCTGCCGAAGGGCAAACTCGAGGCGGGTGAGTCCGCGATCGCGACGGCGGTGCGCGAGGTCGGCGAGGAACTCGGGGCGACTGTGGCGGTCAC
>JALYIS010000175.1 GCA_030775705.1 Actinomycetota bacterium | reverse complement strand
GTTCTGGCCGAAGTAGCCGGTGACCGCGGTGGGGATGGCGATGATGGCGGCCCAGCCGGTGAGCTTCTTCATGACCGTGTTCAGCCGGGCGTCCTGCAGCGACAGGTTCGTCTCGAAGATCGTGGTGACCATGTCGCGCAGGGACTCGGTCCACTCGCTGGCCCGCAGCACATGGTCGTACAGATCGTCATACCAGGGATCCAACTCGGTCGGGGCGTTGAAGTCCTTGCGGTGGCGCAATACCGCGTTGACGACTTCGCGCATCGGCAGCACCACCCGCCGCAGGGCGACCAGGTCCTTCCGGATGCTGTAGGTCTGGCGCTGCACCTGGCCGGTCAGCGCGCGGTCGTCGAACAGGCCGTCCTCCAGCTCCTCCATCTTCTCGTCCAATACCTGGACCGCGTCGAAGTGCCCGTCCACGATGACGTCGAGCAAGCCGTGGACGAGCGCGCCGACGCCGAACTTGAGCAGGTCGCCGTTCTCCTCCCAGCGCTGGGCAACGGCATCCATGTCGAATCCGTCGCCCTCGCGAACCGTGACGATGCCCCGCTTGAGGATGAACGCCGACACCCGCGACACGCTGAGTTGGGCGCGGTGGTCCTCGCCCGTGTCTTTGCTCACCGCGGCCGCATACGCGGTCAGGAAGGTGTGTGTGGCGTATCGGGTGGCCTTGGGGCGTTCGCGATGCGACACCGCGTCCTCGACAGCCAAGGGCTCCAGGGTTAACTCCTGCGCCAGATCCCGCAGCACCTGCGAGTCGGGATCGCAGATGTCGACCCACACCAGGCAGTCCTCTTCGTCCAGGTAGTCCGAGATTCGCTCGAACGGGAAGTTCTCGGCTTCAAGCTCGCCCCGCCGCCACACCCTGCTGCGCACCGCTGCCGTGTAATCGCCCATGACCATCAGTGTGCATCGCGTTGTCCCCGAGTTGAACAGCGGTTGGTCAGCGGTTGGCCACGCCCCTTAGCCCGATGTTCACCTGCGAGACGGCGAAGCGACGACCCGGTGTCGCCGCGCGGTCGCATCTATGCGGATGAATCGGTCGAAGGTGCGGACCGTTTCGTGTCGTACCGAGGTCGCATAGGCGCGGCGTCGGTCCCGAGAGAAGAGGATTCAATGCCCCGTCCAGTTGTGCGTCGTGCAGTACAGATACTCGTTGCCGGGGGGCTCGTCACGGCGTCGGCCGTCGGCTTCGCGGTATCTGCAGGCGCTCGGACGCCGTTCACCGATGCGCCCGGGTCGACGCTGACTGCGCACACCATCTTGCGAGCGGCTTCGCACGGATGGACCAGTCCGGACGACCTCACCAATGTCGGCGACTCGCTGTTCGTATCGTTTCAGAACGGCGTGCCGTCCACCGGCGGCACCGTCGGCACCCCGACAACCTCGACGATCGTGAAGCTAGGGCTGGACGGCACGATCGAACACACCTGGAAGCTCACCGGCAAGTGCGACGGTCTCACCGCCGATCCGGCCAATGGCCGGGTGGTCGCCACGGTGAACGAGGACGGCAACTCGAGTCTCTACACGATCCCGGCCTACGGCAACTCAGCGGCAACGCACTACGTGTACGACGCAAACCCGCTGCCGCACGGTGGTGGCACCGACAACATCACGATCTACCGCGGCGACACCTATGTCATCGCCTCCGCGCCGGCCAGTGGCGGTCCCGCGCTCTACCGCGTCACCCTGGACGCCGGCATCGCTCACCTGGCCGCGGCGCCGTTCTACGACACCAGTACGGCGACCGTTGCCAATGCGGGTGCCAACAACGCCACGGTCAATCTGGCGCTGACCGATCCGGACTCCAGCACGGTGGTGCCCGACGTGAGCCCGCGTTTCGCCCGCGACTTCATGCTCGACGCCCAAGGTGACCAGCAGGCGATCTTCGCCTCCCACCTGGGTGCGGCCAACCAGCGCCTGCAGGTCCTGAACCTGAGCCAGTCGGTGGATGACACCGCCTTCGCCACCAGGCGCCGTGGCATCCTGGTGGCCACCGATTCGAAGGCGGACTCCGTCGTCGTGATCGCCGGTGCGTTCACCCCCGGCGGGGCCTACACCTCGGTCACGCCCGGCAACGCCAACAGCGCGCCCCCGAACCCGACCCCCAACTACCTGGGTCAGATCAATCTGAGCACGGGCAGCGTCAGCGCCGTGTCAGTGGCCGGCGCCACCTTGACGCCGCACTCGCTCATCTACATCCGCAAGCCGTAGCGCTCCCGACACAGCGCCGGGTGAGGATGACCGGCCGCTGGGTCGCGCAGGTCATCGCGACATAACGATCGACGGCCGCTGGGATACCGCCGATCTCGTCGCCGAAGGCCTCTGGGATCGACCAGGACCACGAGGTCGAACTCTGGGCCTTGGACAGCTCTGGGTCAGCGACACGCGTGGCGTTGCCGGGACCGGCGAGGCTTCGACGTCGCTGGCACCGATGAGGCAGGCGACCCGTGAACATGCGCCGAGAGCCAGGTGTCGAAGAGCGAGCCCAGCTCCGAAGTAGATCCGTTCACGACCGGGAGGCGCTCCCACGGATGGAGGTCGGCACATTCGCGCCGGGCAGCACCGCTCGGATGACCGTCGTTCCCAACCGAAAGCGTGCCGGACAGCGGGTCCCGCATAGGCCTTGCGACATACGCCGGGGTCTGTTCTGTGGCCGCTCGGTCGATGCCTGCCGTGGTTGTGGTCCTTAGCGTTGGTCCTGTCGGAGTTTCCGACATGACTTACGGAGGCACACACATGATCGAGGTTGAGAACCTCAGCAAGCGATACGGCGACAAACTGGCTGTCGACGGCCTGAGTTTCGTGATCCAGCCTGGCATCGTCACCGGCTTCCTGGGTCCGAACGGTGCCGGGAAGTCGACCACGATGCGGATGATCGCTGGACTGGATGAGCCCACCACCGGCAACGTACGGGTCAACGGCCAGCAATACCGCAACAGCTCTGCGCCGATGCACGAGTTGGGAATGCTGCTGGAGGCCAAGGCAGTCCACACCGGACGTTCGGCCCGAAACCACCTGCTCGCGCTGGCTCAGACGAACGGCATCGGTCGTCGGCGGGTCGAAGAGGTCCTCGACATGGTCGGCCTGACTGAGGTAGCGGGGAAGCGGGTCGGGGGATTCTCCCTGGGCATGGGGCAGCGCCTCGGCGTCGCCGCAGCACTGCTGGGCGAGCCGCGCGTCGTCGTTCTCGACGAGCCGGTGAACGGCCTTGACCCGGAGGGTGTGCTGTGGGTCCGGAACTTGCTCAAAGGACTTGCCGCGGAAGGGCGCACAGTCTTCGTGTCCTCGCACCTGATGAGCGAGATGGCCCTGACTGCGACCCGCCTTGTCGTCGTGGGCCGCGGTCGGCTGATCGCCGACACCACCGTCGAGGAGTTCGTCGCGCGGGCGGCGGGAAGCGCGGTGACGGTCCGTTCGCCGCAGGCCTCGCGGCTACGTGAACTTCTGCTCGCGCCGGACGTGCGGGTGACCAGCGCGCACCCCGATGTCCTGCACGTCGAGGGATTGACGGCGGAGCAGATCGGCAACACCGCCTGGCAGGCGCACCTGCCGGTGTTCGAACTGGCGATCCAGCAAGCTTCGCTGGAGGAGGCATTCATGCAACTCACACAAGATTCGGTCGAGTACCACTCACACGGCGTGCTCGCCACAGCAGGAGCAGGGGTGGCCCGATGACCGCCGTGCTGACTCCCGCACCCGCAGTTGTCTCGACTACGAGGCAGGGCCCGCTGAAGGTCACCTTTCCCCGGGTGCTGCTCTCGGAGTGGACCAAGTTCCGTTCGCTGCGCTCCACCCTCTGGACGCTGCTCGCTGCGGTCGTGCTGATGGTCGGGCTGGGTGCCTTGTTCTCCGCGGTGACCGGCAACCAGTTCCACACGTTCAGCGCCGGAGACCGCGCCAGCTTCAACGCGATCAGCACCAGCCTGGACGGGATCACGTTCGCCCAGATGGCTGTTGGCGTACTGGGTGTGCTGTTGATCAGTGGCGAGTACAGCACCGGCATGATCAGGGCGTCGCTAACCGCCGTGCCACGCCGGGTGCCTGTGCTCTGGGGCAAGTTGACCGTCTTCGCCGGCGTGGTGCTCGCGGTATCGCTCGTGACCAGTTTCGTGTCCTTCTTCCTCGGTCAGGCGATCCTGGGTAGCCATCAGCTAAACGTGGCGATCTCGTCGCCTGGTGCGCTGCGATCGGTGCTTGGCGCGGCCTTGTACATGACGGTGGCCGGCATGATCGGCGTTGCGCTGGGGGCGTTGTTCCGCAACACCGCCGCGGGGATCTCCACCTTCGTCGGGGTGTTCTTCGTCGTCCCACCGTTGGCCGGGCTACTGCCGTCCTCGATCCGCGACCACATCACCCAGTACCTTCCCTCAAATGCAGGCGCTGCGCTGTTCGGCGGCGGCCACGGTGTCACGAATGCACTGTCGCCGTGGGTGGGTTTCTCGGTCCTGTGCGGATATGCAGCAGTGTTGATTGGGGCGGCTGCGTGGCGGCTGAGACGCGTCGACGTCTGAGCCGGGGGACAATGCCCGGCATGCAGGTACTCGATTCGGTCGAACACCCAGCGGAC
>JALYIS010000174.1 GCA_030775705.1 Actinomycetota bacterium | reverse complement strand
TCACCGCGACTGCGGCGGCCCGCCGGCGCATCGCGGCGCGAGTCCCTCTGCTGGGCGAGCGCAGCTGAGCGGACACCGCCGCGACCACGTGCTCGTAGGCAGCCTCGGCAGTATCCCCGGTGCGGCCGCCCCCGGTGACCCCGCCGCCGGTTACACCGAGTCCCGCGCCGCCGATGCCACGCAGGGTCGTGCCAGGCCGCTCGCTGTTGTGGGGCTGCGAGTTAGCTGAGGGGGCGCTGTGAGAAATGGGTCGGATTGTGACGCGTCGCCCGCTTGCCGCGACGAGGGTGCCCCCAGAGGCCATCGGCGGGCTCGGCACCCGGGTCTTTGTGCCCGAGACGCCACTGCGGCGGCGGGTCCTGCCGCTCCGGACGCCACTCGTCACGGTAATCGGGGTGATCGGCGAAGCGCCGAGCCAGGTGGCGCATGGCCGACTCCACCTCGGGGCGGGCCAAACCGCATCGATAGGAGTCGACGACGCCTTCACATCGGAGCCGGTCCGCGTCGCTCAGACGGTTGTCATGGGTACGGGCGATCAAGAATTGATTGAGCGCCTCCACGGGAGTCAGGGGCGCCTCAGTCACGGAGGTCCCAGCGGCTGCGCATTGCCCCCCACAGAGGTGTGTCCGATGTTAATTCATCGTTAGCTTATCCTGACGAGTGCTCGTGTGTCGTCCAGGTTGGACGGCCCGCGCGCCACTTCGTGCGCGCTGCAGCCTGTGGTAAAGGTGCCCAGGTGCTTCGCATCCGAAACGGGTGCGCCGGGGCGACGGCGATCACACGACACGGGCGGCGTTGCTAACGCGCCTGCGAGGCACGGCCGGTGACCAACGGGAGGTCCGCGAGAGTCAGGATTCCTGGTCGGGCGGCGACGACGGCGGCCACGGCGTTCACCGCCGGCATCGCGGTGTAGATCATTCCCAGACCCATGTAACCGTCCTCGTCCCAGTCGTGCCCCGGACGTAGCTGCACGACAATCCTGGCCCCCGGACGTCCGTCGATCTGGATGACGTGGCCGTGTGCGAGCTTGAACGGTGGGTCCACGTGGTTACCCATCGTCCATTGGAATCCGACCGAGACCACATTGCGATCGCCGACCCAACCGCGGTGGTAACCCTGCACCGCCGCCACCGTGTCGCGCGGCACCATCATGAATCCGAGGTCGCTGTCAGCGGTGGCCACCGCGAACAAGGCGTCGAAGGTGAACCGGTCGATGGTCAGACCCAGGGCATCGGCCGTCATCGCGGCGGCCTCGGCGAACACCTCACTCTCACACCGGACGCTCTCCTGCAGGCCGGGAGTGTCGGCGGGTTGCGCGAATCCCATCGCGCGCATCGTGCCTGCTGAGGCGTATGTCGAGCAATCCACCGACTCCGTCACGGTCACGGCGTCTACTCGCTCGCACATCTGCGTGCCGACGAGCGAAATGAGGTTGGTGAATCCCGGGTGGGCGCCGCTGCCGAACATCGTCGCCCCGCCGCGTTCGGCCGCCTGCTGAACTCGCGCGCGCTCCTCGGCCGCGAGCTTGCCCCCCGTTATCCAGCCGGCAGTCGAGCAGACGTTGATGCCACTGCCGAGCAGGCGACACAACTCGTCGGTGTCGGACCAGAGCGGGTTGTAGACGCAGGCGTCCGGTTTGAGCGCGAGGAGGACGTCGACGTCGTTGGTCGCAAGGATTCTGGTCGGGACATCCAGTCCGCACAGCGAAGCGGCATCGCGCCCGACCTTGTCGGCGCCGTACGCGTACACGCCAACAAGTTCGAACTCCGGGCGGGTGATCAGGGCGTGCAGCGACCTGCTCCCGATGTTGCCGGTGGTCCACTGGATGACGCGTAAGGCGGCCATTCCTGGAAGGTATAGAACGTGTTCCAGTCTTGGAAGGGTGGGGGTATGAATGACCCATGACGTACCGCGTTGTTCAGTGGGCCACCGGAGGTGTCGGTAAGGCGGCAATCGAGGGGATCCTCAGACATCCTGAGCTCGAACTGGTGGGTTGTTGGGTTCATTCGCCGGCCAAGATGGGTGTGGACGTCGGTGAGATCTTGGGGCTCGCGCCGCTGGGCGTCGCGGCCACCGGCAACGTCGAGGCAGTCCTTGCACTGGACGCCGACTGCGTCATCTACGCGCCAATGATTCCGCAGCTCGACGAGGTCGTGGCGTTGCTGCGCTCCGGGAAGAATGTCGTCTCGCCGGTCGGCTGGTTCTACCCGACCGAGCGGGAGGCCACGCCGCTGAAGGCCGCCTGCCTCGAGGGGGGCACGACGCTGCACGGCACGGGCATCAATCCCGGCGGCATCACGGAACTGCACCCGCTGATGTTCTCCGCCCTCTCGTCGGCCGTGACCTTCGTTCGCGGCGAGGAGTTCTCCGACATCCGCAGCTACGCCGCGCCGGACGTTGTCAGGTGGATCATGCGCTTCGGCGACACGCCAGAGCAGGCGATGTCGAGCCCCATGTTGAAGCTGTTGTCGGGGGGATTCATCCAGTCTGTGCGGATGTGTCTGGACGCTATGGGCTTTCGAGAGGCGGAGATCACCACCTCCCAGCAGGTCGCGGTGGCCACCGCACCGATCGACTCCCCGATCGGTCCCATCGAGCCCGGACTGGTCGCGGCCCAACGGTTCCAGTGGGACGCGGTCATCGACGGTCAGAGCGTGGTCCGCGTCGCGGTCAACTGGCTGATGGGTGAGCAGAGCCTCGATCCGCCATGGACCCTTGGCCCCGGCGGAGAGCGATTCGAGGTCGAGGTCCGCGGTGATCCGAACGCCTTCGTCACTATCAAGGGCTGGCAACCGGAGACGGTCGAAGCGGGACTCGTGCGCAATCCAGGGGTCGTCGCGACGGCGATGCACTGTGTGAACTCGGTGCCGTACGTGTGCGCGGCAAGCCCGGGCATCAAGACCTACCTTGATCTGCCGCTGATCTGCGGCCGGGCGCACCCGGGTCTCGCGCGACAATAGTCATCGGCGCAGGCGACCTAGCCCGCCCGGAGTCATCCTCAAAGTGTGGGGACATCGACGTGACGGCCCGATGTCGGGACGTGTGGGGGTGCTGTGCAGACGGGACCGGCGGGTGTCAGCGACGCGATCGCCGAGCTGTACCGGCGCCATCACCTGGCGCTCCTGCGGCTCGCGGTCTTGCTCTGCGGCGATCAACACCTCGGTGAAAGGATCGTCAGTGACGCGTTCGCGGCACTGCGGGACAGATGGTCGGCCCCGGCCGACGACGCGGCGGCGATGCGATACCTACGGATCAGCGTGGTAAACGGGGTGCGAGCGAGGCAGCGGCACCCGACGATTGCGCGCCGCTTCCTGCCGGCCGCCGAGCCTGAGGACAGGTCGGCCGCCGACTACGCCACGCTCATCGCAGAGGAGCACCGCGAGGTGATAGCCGCGCTGCGCCCCCTGCGCCCGCGGCAGCGGGAGGTGCTGGTGTTGCGTTATTGGTCAGAGCTGAGTGAGTCCGACATCGCGGTGACGTTGGGCATTTCGCCGCGGTCGGTGAACTCCGCCGGGTCACGTGGGTTGAACGCGCTGGAGCGACAGCTGAGAGGTTCATCATGAGCCGCGACATCGAGCGACGTCTGCGGGCAGCGCTGCGAGCCGGCGCCGACGTCATCGTCGAGGACCCGCGCTCGCGACCGCAC
>JALYIS010000173.1 GCA_030775705.1 Actinomycetota bacterium | reverse complement strand
CCCCCCCCCCCACCACGTTCGCATCAGATCCCGGGCCGTGCCGCGATCCCACGCCCACCGTCAGCAGGAGGAGCCCGGGAGTGAGTCACTCCGAGAACTGGTTGCAGCAGCTGCCGCAGAACATCGTCATCGGACTTGAACAGGGTTCGATGTACTCCCTCGTCGCTCTCGGCTACACCCTCGTCTACGGCGTGCTCCAGCTGATCAACTTCGCCCACAGCGAGGTCTTCATGACCGGTGGCTTCGGTAGCTTCCTGGTCGTCAATGGGATCGTGGGGAAGCGACATCTCACCGGCGCCATGGTCCCGCTCACCTTCATGGCCGGTTTGCTGAGCGGAGTCGTGTGTGGAGCGGCCATCGCTTGGTTGCTGGAGAAGGTCGCCTACAAGACCCTGCGCAAGCGCGGCGCCCCGAAGCTCGCGTTCCTGATCAGCGCGATCGGCGCGTCGCTGTTCCTGTCCAATCTCGCGGGCAAGCTGTTCAACCGATTACCGAACAACGCCTTCTCCACCTATTTCGACCTGAACCACCGGTTGTTCCGGATCGGCAGCGCTGACGTCAAGCTGATCGAAGTGATCATCGTGGTGACCGCGATCGTCATGATGATCTTCTTGGACCGGTTGGTCAACAAGACCAAATTGGGTCGCGGTATCCGCGCTGTCGCTGAGGATGCACCGACGGCAGCCTTGATGGGTATCGACATCGACAAGACCATCTCGCGGACGTTCGTCATCGGTGGCGCGCTGGCCGGTGCCGCCGGCTTCATGTTCGGTACAGCGTTCGGGGTCAGCAACCTGATGGGATTCACTCCCGGCGTCAAGGCATTCGCGGCGGCGGTGCTCGGTGGCATCGGCAACATCCGCGGCGCCATGATCGGTGGCCTACTTCTCGGCCAGGCAGAGGTACTGATCGCGGCACTGCCGTTCATCGGGGCGCAGTGGAACGACGTCATCAGCTTCGTCGTGCTCGTCCTGATCCTGTTGGTCCGTCCGACCGGCATCCTCGGCGAGCGATTGGGGCGGGCCGCATGAACACCCCCTCGCGCGCCGCGCTTCGCCGCCTGGCCGCCTGCCTCGGTGGCGGTGTCGTCCTCGCCATGATGGTGGGCAACCAGGAGGGCACGCTCACCGACTTCGGCATCTCGTTCCACAAAGCGGTGTTGGGTCCGCGCATCCTGATCTTCTTGCTCATCGGGGTCGCCATCTTCGTCATCACCACCTTCTGGCCACGCGTCGTGCCATACCTGACGCGCCCCGCCGTCAAGCCTCTGGGCGCGGGTCTGCTCATCGTGGTGGGCGCGCAGACCGTCATGAATTGGTACGACCCGCTGCAGAGCCAGAGCAACAACGCCAAGTTCAGTGCGGTGCGCAGCGTCCTGACCAATACGCCGAGTCCACCCGCCCTGGCGAATGCCTTCTTCGCCTGGCTTGCCTGGACCCTGGCATTTGCAGCCCTCATCGGCTGCGGGGCGGCGACCATCACCCGGGCAAAGGCGCTCGGCTACGCTACGGCAGCGATCGGCGTCGCCGGTGCCGTGATCGCCTACGTCGCGCATCATCAGGTCGTTTCGCGCGGCGGAGGGATCGACCATTCGCTGGGCGTGTACGCGGATGTGATTGGCTTCGCGGTTCTCGCTGGAGCCGGACTGACCGTGGTGCTGGCTCGTGCGGAAGTCGCGGACACGCGTGGCTTCATCGAGCGGGTCATGGCGTTCCGGCCCGGCCTTCCGTTCGTGGCGATCGGCGTGATCCTCGGCTTGTCCGCCTTCACGACGGCCGGCTGGTTCGGCTCACTGCAGATCAACGACACGCTGTCGCAGTCGCATACGGCGTTCTCGGGCCAAGGGCTGGCGCCCATCGCATCGCAGTACCTGGCGTGGCTCGGCTGGACCTTGTTTGCGGTATGTACCGTGCTGTCGCTGGCCGCGTCGTATTTCGGCAGTCGCCCACTGGCGTGGGTCGCCAGTGCCGCTTCGCTGCTCGGGGTGGTGCTCACGTTCTTTACGCTGCGATCAATGACCAACCTCGGCGCCACGCTGGCCCCGCAGTTTGGCGCCAGCTGGAAGAACCTCGGTGCGGGCGGATTCCTGGCCTGCATTGTGTTCTCACTCTTCGCAGCCGGCATGGCGCTCGTACTGTCGTCCTCAGCCCCGGCGAAGGTCGGCAAGCGCCGCGCCAGGCGCATCGGCAGCGGGACCGCCAGGGGAACCGGCAAGCCGTGGGCCCAAGGACTGCCGGTGACCTCGATGGTCAAGGGTGTTCGCACCTCGTCCAACGCCAAGGCGCTGTTGATCGTCGGCGGCGCGCTGGCGTTGTTCTACCCACCGACGCTGACGCTCACCTGGCAGAACGTGCTCGTCACGCAGATCGGTGTCTTCGTGCTGCTGGCGGTCGGCCTCAACGTCGTGGTGGGCTGGGCGGGCCTGCTCGACCTCGGTTATATCGCCTTCTACGAGATCGGCTCCTACACGACGGCCTACCTGGTCGGGGCCTTGCCGACCAAGCCGCCGAGTTGGTTGCACATGTCTCCGCTGCTGACGATCCCGTTCGCAATCCTGGCCTGTCTGATCGCCGGCGTGTTGCTGGGCGGCCCGACCCTGCGGCTGCGTGGCGACTATCTGGCCATCGTTACGCTCGGCTTCGGTGAGATTATCCAGATCGCCGCGGTGAACAATCCCGGCCACTTCACCGGTGGGCCCCAGGGTCCCACAGTGGCGCACCCCCGGATCCACTTGGGCGGCTTCCACATCACCTGGGGGCAGGACAACCTGCCGTACTGGTACCTGTTGTTGGTGATGCTGGTCATCGTCGTGATCTTGTTCTATCGCCTCGAGGGATCGCGCCTCGGCCGGGCCTGGGCGGCCATCCGGGAGGATGAGGTCGCAGCTCAGGCCTCGGGTGTCAATACCGCACGGGTCAAGCTGCTCGCCTTCGCCATCGGTGCATCGACCTCGGCGCTCGCGGGCTCGTTCTTCGCCACCCAGGTCGGATACTTCGACCCCAGCCTGTTCACGCTCCAGACCTCGATCCTCATCGTGGCCTATGTCGTGTTCGGCGGCATGGGTTCGCTGCAGGGGGCGATGGCCGGCGCGGCGGTGCTCACCTGGCTGCCGCAATTCCTCAAGGCTCAGGTACCGCAGGAAGACAGGCAGATGTGGATCGGCGCATTGGTGCTCGCCATGATGATCTTCCGACCCGCCGGGCTGCTACCGGCACGAAGACGGAAGGCCGAGCTCGAAGGGCTGGAATCGCCTGCGACATCTGAGGTGTCGGCGATACCGATGTCGGAAGGGCTGTGACATGACGCTGGCGAATGCAGCATCCGGCGACGTCGTATTCGACGTGGATCACGTCACGCTGCGTTTCGGCGGCGTCGTCAGCCTCAACGACGTCACGCTGAAGATGTATCGCGGCGAGATCCTGGCCGTCATCGGCCCGAACGGGGCGGGTAAGACCTCACTGTTCAACTCGCTGACCGGGGTCTACACGCCTCAGGAAGGTTCGGTAGTCGTCGTCGGACGTGCCGGGGAGCCTGCGGTGAGCGTCATCGGCAAGAAGACCCACGTCGTCAACCACCTGGGGGTGGCGCGGACATTCCAGAACATCAGGCTGTTTCCGGCGTTGACGGCGCTGGAGAACGTCAAGGTGGGGATTGAAACCAGGCAGAGGTCTGGACCCGTTTCGGCGATGCTGGGCCTGCCGTGGCAGCGGCGGGAAGAACGTGAAAGCACGGAGGCGGCGGTCGCACTGTTGCGCGAAGTCGGCCTCCCCGGCCGCGGTAACGAGCTCGCCGGTGCCCTGGCCTATGGCGAGCAACGCCGGCTCGAAATCGCCCGGGCGCTGGGGACCAACCCCGGCGTACTGCTGCTGGACGAGCCTGCCGCCGGCACCAATCCTGCGGAGAAGCGCGACCTCGCCGAGCTGATCTCGCGCATCAACCGTGACCGTGGGGTCAGCGTCCTATTGATCGAACACGACATGAAGCTCGTGATGTCGATCGCGCACCGAATCATCGTGCTCAACTTCGGCCAGAAGATCGCTGAAGGTACCCCGCAGGAGATTCAGCGCGATCCGGTCGTTGTCGCGGCGTATCTGGGTACCTCTGCCGAGGACGCCCAGGAACAGGCCGAGCATCAGCCAGAATTGCACATCATCGACACCGCCGCCGTTGCCCAGGCGCATCAGGAGGAGGCAACCGATGACTGAATCAGGCGCGCTGCTCAGTGTCGATGACATCGAGGTCCGCTACGGCGCCATCCGCGCGCTCAAGGGCATCTCGTTCCACGTGAACGAGGGCGAGATCGTCGCCCTGCTGGGGGCGAACGGCGCCGGCAAGACGACCACTCAAAAGACGGTCTCCGGGATGCTGCGGCCCGCGACTGGGGCGATCACCTATGACGGCAAGCGCATCGACGGCATCCCCGCGCACCAATTGATCGGCCTCGGAATCTGTCACGTCCCCGAAGGGCGGCACGTCTTTCCGAGGATGACGGTCGAGGAGAACCTCGAGATGGGTGCCTTCAGGTTCAAGAAGATCGACCACAACGACCTCGATCACGTCCTCGAGCTGTTTCCCCGGCTCAAGGAGCGTTACGCGCAGCAGGCCGGGACCCTCTCCGGTGGGGAGCAGCAAATGCTGGCGATCGGCCGGGCCCTCATGGGCAAGCCCCGCCTGATCCTGCTGGACGAGCCGTCGATGGGCTTGGCTCCCATGATCGTCGCGCAGATCTTCGAGATACTGCGGACGATCAATGCCAGCGGTGTGACCGTGCTGCTCGTCGAGCAGAACGCTGCCCAGGCGCTCAGTCTGGCTGATCGTGGCTACGTGCTGGAGACGGGTGAGATCGTCCTCAATGGCACCGGCAAGGACCTGCTCGCCGACGACCGAATTCGCGCCGCCTACCTGGGCGAAGAAATCGTCGCATCATAGTGGGGACGACGGTGGTCCGCCAAGGTCGGTACAGGTACCTGCCACGCCGTCATCCCGGGTGACCGCGTCGGGCGTCTGAGCTCTATCGTTGCGCGTGCAGTCAACCCTAGCCGGGATCAACTCGTACTCCGGGAGATCATCGCTGTGACTCGTGGGAACGTCCGTGTGCGACCGGTCGACCTCGGCGATGTGCCGG
Source organism: Actinomycetota bacterium (assembly GCA_030775705.1). Classification (GTDB taxonomy): domain Bacteria; phylum Actinomycetota; class Actinomycetes; order Mycobacteriales; family Jatrophihabitantaceae; genus JALYIS01. Next base: position 6,974 of record JALYIS010000173.1, on the reverse strand, counting down.
GGTTGGTCGAACTGACACAGTCGGTCGATCTCACCGCCGGCATGTTCAGCGGGCGGCCACTGCACGACTCGGCCGCGGACCACCTCGCGAACCGCTACGCCGAGATCATCCGCGACGGCGTCCGGGTGATGTTGGTCGCCGTGGACGATGCCGCGGGCGTGGTCGGGCTGTTGGTAGCCCGTGCCGACGAGATCGGCGCCATCGACGTCATCCCGGTGCTGCACGTCAGTCACCTGCTCGTGTCACCCAAGTACCGGCGCCGGGGCGTGGGACGCACGTTGCTGACCGCCGCGGTCCATGTGGCCGAGGAGCGGGGCATGGATCACGTGCTGGCCGCGGCAGCATCGGGATCACGCGAGGGCAATCGTTATCTGGCCCGGCTCGGCTTTGCCCCTCTGGTGATGCATCGGGTGGCACCGACCAGTGTGCTTCGCCGGTCGCTCGGCATGGCCGATGCGCCTGAGCGGATGGCTGTTCTACGTCGCGCGCGGCTGCGCGCGGGCCGCGCGGGGCTGACTGCGCGGGTTGCTCGCCGCGGCGCATAGCCTGTCGGGCGGAGCACCTAAACTCGCGGACGTGACCTCGACCGGAGCAATCGCCAAGCTACTGCTGATCGACGGGCATTCGATCGCTTACCGCGCATTCTTCGCGCTGCCGGTGGAGAACTTCTCGACGACGACGGGTCAGCCGACCAATGCGGTCTTCGGGTTCACCTCGATGCTGATCAATTTGCTTCGTGACGAGGAACCCACCCATCTCGCCGTCGCCTTCGACGTGTCGCGGGCAACCTTCAGACGTGCGGAGTACCCGGAGTACAAGGCGGGCCGCCAAGAGACGCCGAACGACTTCCGGGGGCAGGTGACGCTGATCCGCGAGGTTCTCGACGCGCTGCAGATCCCGACCCTCGCCATCGATGGGTTCGAGGCCGACGACGTGATCGCCACGCTCACGACCCAAGCCGCCGCTGCTGGCATGGATGTGCTGATCTGCACCGGCGACCGTGACGCCCTGCAGCTGGTGAACGACCAGGTGACGGTTCTCTACCCGCGTAAGGGGGTCAGCGAGCTGACCCGCTTCACGGTTGCCGAGGTCGAGTCGAAGTACGGACTGTCGCCCCAGCAATATCCCGACTATGCGGCGCTGCGCGGGGATCCCAGCGACAACCTGCCCGGAATTCCGGGCGTCGGGGAGAAGACCGCGTCCAAGTGGGTGCGCGAGTACGGCTCGCTCGATGCGCTCGTTGCGGGCGTGGACGCGGTGAAAGGCAAGGTCGGTGACGCCCTGCGGGAGAATCTCGGCAGCGTCCTGCGCAATCGCCGGCTCACCGAGCTCGTGCGCGACGTTCCGCTGGAGGTCGGTGTCGACGATCTAGCGCGGGCGCAGTGGTTGCGCGACGAGGTGCACGCCCTGTTCGACAATCTCCAGTTCCGAGTGTTGCGGGACCGTCTGTTCGCCAGCATTCAGGCACCTGAGGCCGAGGCTGAGCACGGGTTCGACGTCGCGGCGACGCGCCTGGACATAGACGAGGTCGAACAGTGGCTGGATGAGCACGCTCGCGACGGTTCGCCGGTCGGCCTCGCGTTCCGCGGCCAGTGGGGGCGGGGGACCGGGTCGCTGTCCGGCATCGCGCTGGCCGCCGGAGACGGAGCAGCAGCGTACGTGACCCCGCTCCTGCTCAGCGTGGGCGACGATGCCGCACTCGCCGCCTGGCTGGCCGACCCGTCGCTGCCGAAGGTCGCTCACGACCTCAAAGGCCCGTTGCTCGCGATCGCCCAACACGGCTGGACCCTCGGCGGCGTCACCAGCGACACCCAGCTCGCCGCCTATCTGCTGCGCCCTGATCAGCGTTCGTTCGATCTCGCCGACCTGGCGCTTCGGTACCTACATCGTGAACTCCGCGCGAATGTCGAGGAGTCTGGTCAGCTGACCCTCGATGGTGGTGAGGAGGAATCAGACGATGCTCTAGCTCAGGTCGAGACGCTTCGTGCCACTGCCGTGCGAGATCTTGCGGCCGAATTCGACTCGGCTCTCGAGGCCGGCGGGGCCGCGGGCCTGCTCGCTGACATGGAGTTGCCCCTGACCTACGTGCTGGCCGATATGGAGGCGGTCGGCATTGCGACAGATACCGACGCGCTGCTGGGGCTGCAGGCCGAACTCGGTGCCAACGTGAAGTCCGTCGAACAGGACGCGCACATGGTGGTCGGCCGGGAGTTCAACCTGGGCTCGCCGAAACAGCTGCAGGAGATCCTCTTCGAGCAGTTCGGGCTCCCGAAGACGAAGAAGATCAAGACGGGATACACGACCGACGCGGATTCCCTGGCCGATCTCTATGCCAAGACCGAACACCCGGTACTCGAACTGCTGCTGCGTCACCGCGAGGTAGCCCGACTGAAGTCCGTCGTCGACGGGCTGCTGCCGTTGATCGACGACCGGGGCAGGATCCACACGACGTTCAATCAGACGGTGGCGGCCACCGGGCGGCTGTCCTCGACCGATCCCAACCTGCAGAACATCCCGGTCCGCACGGCCGAGGGCCGACGCATCCGGGAGGCGTTCACCGTCGGTCCGGGCTTCGAATCCCTCATGACCGCCGACTACAGCCAGATCGAGATGCGCATCATGGCCCACCTCTCCCACGACGTGGGGCTCATCGAGGCGTTCACCACCGGTGAGGACCTGCACACGTTCGTCGCCTCGAGGGCCTTCGACCTGCCCGCCGACCAGATCGACGCCGAGCTGCGACGCCGGGTCAAGGCCATGTCCTACGGGCTGGCGTACGGACTGTCGGCGTTCGGGCTTGCCCGCCAACTCAAGATCACCGCGGACGAGGCCCGCGGGCAGATGGAGGCTTACTTCACCCGTTTCGGCGGCGTGCGCGATTATTTGCAGTCCGTCGTGGAGGGCGCTCGCCAGACCGGCTACACCGAGACGATCATGGGTCGGCGCCGCTATCTGGACCAGCTCAACAGCGACAATCGCAACCTGCGCGAGATGGCTGAGCGCGCCGCGCTGAACGCGCCGATCCAGGGGAGTGCCGCAGACATCATCAAGGTAGCGATGCTCGGCGTCCACCGCGGACTGGCTGAATCGACGTTGCGCTCGCGCCTGCTCCTACAAGTACACGACGAGCTGGTGCTGGAGATCGCGGCCGGCGAACGCGAGGCAGTCGAAGACCTGGTTCGGCGGGAGATGGGTGGCGCCTACCAACTCGACGTAGCGCTGGACGTTTCGGTGGGCATTGGTGCGACCTGGCACGAGGCGGCTCACTGATGCCTCAGCAAATCGCAGACGTAGATCGCGGTTCCGGGCAGGATGGCGCCCCGCAACGGTGACCACTGGCCCCATTCCGCCGTGAGGTCGCTCGGCCACTGCGGCTCCACGATGTCGACCAGGCGGAAGCCCGCGGCGGCGATCTCGCGGACCCGGTCGCTGAGCGTGCGGTGATGCTCGACGTAGGTCGCCTCGCCGTTCTGGGCGTACTCGACATACGCCGTGCGGTCCCAGTACGGCATGGTCGCGGTGAGACCTTCCGGTCCTGGATCGTCGGGGAAGCTCCAGCGCAGCGGGTGCGTGGTGGAGAAGACCCACCGACCGCCGGGCTTGAGTACACGAGCGACCTCACGCATCAGCCGCGCGGAGTCCGCCACGAACGCGACCGCACCGAAGGCGGTGAAGGCGATGTCGAAGACGGCGCTCGTAAACGGCAGGTACTGGGCGTCTGCCTGCACCAGCGCGACATCGATGCCCGTGCGAGCCGCCGCGGCTCGGGCATGGCGCAGCATTCCTGACGATACGTCGGACGCAATCGGGTGAGCGCCTTGCGCGGCCAACCAACGCGAGCACATCGCCGCGCCGCAGCCGACCTCGAGGATTGCCTTGCCGGCCAGTTGCCTGCCCAACAGGCGCGCGTCGGCTTCGCGCAGGCGCTCCGGAGACCACACGAAGTCGGCGTCGCCCAGGAATTCGCCGTGTGCCGCGTGATAGCTGTCCGCATCGAGGTCCCACCACCGGCGATTGGCCCGAACGGTGGACTCCGCGTCCTCGAGACGACGGGTGATGCCCACAGCAGGAGGGAACTCGGTCACCCGACGATCGTGCCAGGTCGTAGGATTTTCCCGTATTCACTGGTCTGGAGTACGCTAAAGCTCGCGTGACAAGTCTGTGGCCTCGACATGGAGTAGGCCGCTCGCTGAAAGGCGTCGATTCCCTTCGATGTAGGCGATCCGGGCGTGTCCGCGACCGCTCTATACATCGTCAGGACCCACCTACTCAATGACCGCCACGACCGAAGCACCGACCGCACCAACGACACCGCAGGTCGCAATCAACGACATCGGCTCCGCCGAGGATTTCCTCGCAGCCATCGATTCCACGATCAAGTACTTCAACGACGGAGACATCGTCGAGGGCACCATCGTCAAGGTTGACCGTGACGAGGTACTGCTCGACATCGGGTACAAGACCGAAGGTGTCATCCCGTCCCGAGAACTATCGATCAAACACGACGTCGACCCGAACGAGGTCGTTTCCGTGGGAGATCAGGTCGAGGCCCTGGTCCTGCAGAAGGAGGACAAGGAGGGCCGGCTGATCCTGTCCAAGAAGCGCGCCCAGTACGAGCGCGCGTGGGGCACGATCGAGCAGAAGAAGGAGAACGACGAGGTCGTCGAGGGAATGGTGATCGAGGTCGTCAAGGGTGGCCTGATCATCGACATCGGCCTGCGCGGCTTCCTGCCTGCCTCGCTCGTGGAGATGCGCCGGGTGCGCGACCTGCAGCCCTACGTCGGCAAGACGCTCGAGGCGAAGATCATCGAGCTCGACAAGAACCGCAACAACGTCGTCCTCTCGCGCCGCGCATGGCTCGAGCAGACCCAGTCCGAGGTGCGCAGCGAGTTCCTCAACAAGCTGGCCAAGGGGCAGGTCCGCACCGGGGTGGTGTCATCCATCGTCAACTTCGGCGCGTTCGTCGACCTCGGTGGCGTCGACGGCCTGGTGCACGTCTCGGAGCTGTCGTGGAAGCACATCGACCACCCGAGCGAGGTTGTCGAGGTCGGTCAGGAGGTCACCGTCGAGGTGCTCGACATCGACCTCGACCGTGAGCGCGTCTCGCTGTCGCTGAAGGCTACTCAGGAAGACCCTTGGCGACAGTTCGCGCGCACGCACCAGATCGGTCAGGTTGTGCCGGGCAAGGTCACCAAGCTCGTGCCGTTCGGCGCGTTTGTGCGCGTCCAGGACGGCATCGAAGGCCTGGTGCACATCTCCGAACTGGCCGAGCGCCACGTCGAGATTCCGGAGCAGGTCGTACAGGTCGGTGACGATCTGCTGGTCAAGGTCATCGACATCGACCTGGAGCGTCGTCGAATCTCCCTGTCGCTGAAGCAGGCCAACGAGGGCGCCCTCTCGGACGAGGCGTTCGACCCGGCGCAGTACGGCATGGAGGCCCAGTACAACGAGGCCGGGGAGTACATCTACCCCGACGGCTTCGACCCGGACACCCAAGAGTGGCTGCCGGGTTACGACGAGCAGCGTGAGGCGTGGGAGAAGCGCTACGCCGCGGCTCGCGAGCGTTTCGAGGCGCACCGCAAGCAGCTCGAGGATGCACAGAAGGCCGACTCCGACGCCGCCACCGAGAACGGCGAGGCCAGCTCGTACACCTCTGAAGCGCCCGAGAACAACGGGACGCTGGCCTCCGACGAGGCGCTGGCCGCACTGCGGGAGAAGCTCGCCGGACGCTGACCCGAGGCAGGTTGCAAGGGGGTCCGCAGGCCACGTCTGCGGACCCCCTTTTGCGTACTCCGCATCGGGGGCGGAGTGCGTACTCCGCATCGCGGGCGGACCTCGCCGGCAGAGATCGGCTAGCTTTGTCTCCCATGCGGGTAGGTCTCACCGGCGGCGTCGGATCCGGCAAGAGCACCGTCGCGGCGATGCTCGCCAGTCACGGCGCGTTGGTGCACGACGCCGACGCGATCGCGCGGGAGGTCGTGCAGGTCGGTGGTCCCGGATTCGAGGCCGTCCGCGAGCGGTTCGGTCCTGCGGTCGTGGGCGCTGACGGAAACCTCGACCGCGCTGCCCTCGCGGCCCGCGTGTTCGAAGATGAGAGCGAGCGGGCCGCACTCAACGCGATCGTCCATCCCCTGGTCGGGGCGCGTTTCGCCGAGCTGATGGCAGCAGCACCGATCGGTGCAGTGGTGATCTACGACGTGCCGCTGCTCGTCGAGGGCAACCTGGCCGCAGGTTTCGACCTCGTCGTCGTCGTCGAGGCCGATGTCGAGGTTCGGGTGGCACGCCTGGCGGGCAGAGGCATGCCCGCAGCCGATGCCCGCGCCCGGATGGCGGCCCAAGCCAGTGATGAGCAGCGCCGCGCCGTCGCGGACGAACTCATTCAGAATTCGAGCGGTCGCGACCGGCTACAGGAGCAGGTCGATGCGCTGTGGGAACGGCTGCAGACACGGGCCGCAGCGACCCCGATCGGGGACGAGCGTCGGGTTTGAGGGGTCCCGAGCGCGCGGTTTGGATCGCTGTGTCCCGATCCGATAGAGTCAGCGGCCGGTGGGCGGCGAACAATCGCCGCCACTAAAACGCGGACGTAGCGCAGCTGGTAGCGCATCACCTTGCCAAGGTGAGGGTCGCGGGTTCGAATCCCGTCGTCCGCTCGAGGTATCGACCTCGGCGCTGCCCGTCGGCGCCAAGGGCTCAGCGGACGGACCGCACCGACGGCGGCGTGGCCGAGTGGCTTAGGCAAGGGCCTGCAAAGCCCTGTACGCGGGTTCGATTCCCGCCGCCGCCTCGCAGGACAACCACCGCGCCGCGGTGCACATATAGGGCGATTAGCTCAGTGGGAGAGCACTACCTTGACACGGTAGGGGTCACTGGTTCAATCCCAGTATCGCCCACAGATATAACCCCCAAAATTGCTGGGCTTCCTACGGTTTCACCGACCACGTGTCAGATACGTGGCACAACCGAGGGAGTCAGCA
>JALYIS010000172.1 GCA_030775705.1 Actinomycetota bacterium | reverse complement strand
GGACAGCATGACGCCCAGATCGGCGCCGTAGGCGCCGGTCAGGAACGCGATGGCGGGGGTGGGGAGCACGTCGACCCGCAACACATCCGCGCCGGCCGACGCGAGGCCGGCGATGACCGCCGCCTCGAGCATTTCACCGCTGGCCCGTGGGTCCCGACCCACGACGGCCAGCGGACGGTGCGATGCGTCGTGGGCCACCAAGACCCGCGCGGCGGCCGATGCCACGGCGAGCGCCAGCTCAGGCGTGAGCTCGACGTTCGCCAGGCCACGGATTCCGTCGGTGCCGAAGTATCGGCACGCCGGGTTGCTCACACGCGCCCGACTAGCGCTTGGAGTACTGGGGTGCCTTGCGTGCCTTCTTCAGGCCGTACTTCTTGCGCTCCTTCACCCGCGGGTCGCGGGTGAGGAAGCCCGCCTTCTTCAGCGCCGGCCGGTCATCGGGCTCGATGCCGATGAGCGCGCGAGCGATGGCCAGCCGAAGCGCGCCGGCCTGACCGGTGATGCCGCCGCCATTGAGCGAGGCGATGATGTCGTACTGTCCGTCCTTCTCAAGGGTCACGAACGGCTCGCGGATGAGCTGCTGGTGGACCTTGTTCGGGAAGTAGTTCTCCAGGGTGCGGCCGTTGAGCTTGAAGCTGCCGGTACCACCGGGGATGAGGCGGACGCGGACGACCGCCTCCTTGCGGCGGCCGACGATGATCGCCTTCGGCTTGGTGGGGGTGGTGGGCGTAGTCACTGGGCAACCTGCTTGATCTCGAAAGGCTGGGGCTTCTGGGCGGAGTGCGGGTGATTGGGACCCCCGTAAACCTTGAGCTTCTTCAGCTGTGCGCGCCCCAGCGTGTTCTTGGGGAGCATGCCGCGAACGGCGAGTTCGATGACACGCTCGGGCTTGGTGTCGAGCAGCTCACCGACAGTGCGCTTGGACAAGCCGCCCGGGTAACCAGAGTGGCGGTATCGGAACTCATCGCGCTTGGCGCCGGAGACGGCGACCTTCGACGCATTGATGATCACCACGAAGTCGCCGGTGTCTACGTGCAGCGCGAACTGCGGCTTGTGCTTGCCACGCAGCAAGGTGGCGGCCTGGCTGGCGAGGCGGCCGAGGACGACGTCGTTGGCGTCGATGACATGCCAGATCCGCTCGATCTCGCCCGGCTTGGGGCTGTAGGTACCCACAGGTTCACTCTCTGTTCGGTCTTCACGCCGCAGTGTCGGCGCCCCCACGGTCACGGACGGGACGACCCGTCGGACCCCGAGGCATGGCCTGCGCGCATCCGAAAACCTCGGATGCACCAACGCACGACTCTACCGGGCGCCACGAGTCCCACCAAATCCCCGGCGGCGCGAGCGTGCAGCGGTCCGGAAGCGACCGGCGTCAACGCCCCAGGCGCTCGACTGGGTCGCGCGCGCAGAAGTCGTTATCCTCAGGTGAGCGCGTCGCCGGCGGCTGGCCGCGCTCCCATCCGGAAGGCCACATGAGCGAGCGCGGCGACACGACCCTCCCCAGCGGTAACCCCCGCCGGGCAGCTGCTGCGCGCTGGCGGGCCGCAGGGCTGCGGCTCCGGCTGCTCCAGGTCACGCTGGTCACCAAGGTCGTCCTGGCCAATCGACGCTTCCGGCGCACCAAATACGTCGGCTGGATCCCCTTCGGCCTCGTCGTCGCAGCGGTGCTCCTGGTCGCCGCGGCCGGCGTCACCTGGGTCACCGAGCCCTACTGGCGAGGCAAGGCGCACGTGCCGACCGCCGAGGCCCGCAACATCGGGGTCGTCCCGGTCACCGTCAACCCTGCCGTGGTACCAGCGGCGTTCGTCTCGCCGTTCATGATCGAGATCCCGAAGCTGCACGCGCAGGCCTCGGTCGTCGACGTGAGCACACTGCCGGACGGCGCCCTCGACGTGCCGCTGAACCCGAAGATAGTCGGTTGGTGGGACGGGGGGGCCAAGCCCGGCGCGAAGACCGGCACGGCGATCCTGGACGGCCACATCAACTACGCCGGCGTCACCGGGGTGCTGGCCGCGATCGGAACCCTCAATCCGGGCGACCAGATCTTCATCGACGGGCTCAACGGCAAGCGCAAGACCCGGATCGAATTCACCGTCACGGGCGTGCGGACCTACAACAAGCAGGCGTTGCCCTACAAGCAGATCTTCGACCAGAAGAGCATCGGCCGCCTCGCCATCGTCACCTGCGGCGGTCCGTTCGACTCGAGCACCGGCAACTACGAGGACAACATCGTCGCCTTCGCCGTGCCGTCCTCACCGGTGCTCATCACGCTTCCCGGCTCCTAGCCGGCCGCACAGCTCGGAACTCCTCGAACACCGGCTGACTCGACTCGAAGACGGCCCCATCCGCGCCGAACACCAGGAACCGGTCGAAGGAACGCGCGAACCAGCGATCGTGAGTCACCGCGACCACGGTGCCGTCGAACGCGGCGAGGGCCTGCTCCAGCGCTTCGGCGCTGATCACATCGAGGTTGTCGGTCGGCTCGTCGAGCAGGAGCAGCGTCGCTCCGCTGAGTTCAAGGAGCAGGATCTGGAGTTTGGCCTGCTGGCCCCCCGACAGAGAGGCGAACACCTGATCTCCGTGTTGGTCCAGGCCGTAGCGGCGTAAGGCGCCCATCGCCCGGCCACGGTCCATTCCCCTACGCCCACCATCGCCCTTCACAGCATCGCCTTCCCAGAGCAGATCGATCGGGGTGCGGCCCTGCCATTCGGGATGAAGGTGGGTCTGGGCGAACAGTCCGGCGACGACGCGCGCGCCGAGGCGCCAGGAGCCCGTATGGCTGACCGCCTCGCCACCCAGGAGCCGCAGGAAGTGCGATTTGCCCGCGCCATTGGCGCCGAGCACGGCGACCCGCTCGCCGTAGTAGATCTCGGTGTCGAAGGGCGCCATTAGGTCGGTCAGCTCCAGGCGCTCGCAGACCACCGCCCGAACGCCGGTGCGACCTCCTCGCAGCCGCATCGCGATCTGCTGTTGCACGGGGCGGTCCGGTGGCGGCTCCTCGGCCTGGAAGCGCTCGAGCCGGGTCACCATCGCCCGGTAGCGTGAGGCCATGTCGGGGCTGATCTTGGCCTGCTGCTGAAGGGTGCGCACGAGCTCGCGCAGACGGTGGTGTTCCTCCTCCCAGCGTCGGTGCACCTGCGCCATTCGGTCGTGGCGGGCGGCACGAGCCTCGGGGTAAGCGGCAAACCCGCCACCATGGACCCAGGTCGTGCCGCCCTCGACCGTCACGACTCGATCGGCGACCTCGGCCAGCAGCTCACGGTCGTGGCTGACGAACAGCACCGTCTTGACGCATTCGCGCAACCGCCCTTCGAGCCACCGCTTGCCGGGGACGTCGAGGTAGTTGTCCGGCTCATCCAGCAGTAGCACCTCGTCAGAACCACGCAGCAGGACCTCCAGGGCCAACCGCTTCTGCTCGCCCCCCGACAGGGTCGTCAGTTCGCGGTACTTGCAACTGTCGTAGTCGAGCCCGATGGCGGCGACAGTGACCGTGTCCCACAGCACCTCGGTGTCGTATCCGCCGGCATCGCCCCACGCGGTGAGGGCATGCGCATAGTCGAGCTGCGCGCGCTCGTCCTCACGCTCCATCAACACCAGCTCCGCGGCGCAGAGCGCATCCCACGCCATTCGCACCATGGCCGGTGCCAGCCCGACCAGGAAGTCCTGCACGCTGGTCGAATCGCGGACCGAACCGATGAACTGCCGCATGACGGCAAGGCCGCCAGCACGCACGATGGATCCCTGCTGCACGGCAAGATCACCCGCGATGAGCCGCAGCAAGGTGGTCTTGCCGGCGCCATTGGCCCCGACCAGCGCCGCCTTGGCTCCGTCACCGATACGGAAGTCGACGCCGTCGAGCAGGACGCGCCCGTCCGGCAATGCGTGGCGCAGACCTGCGACCTCGACGTAGCCCACGAGTAGACAGTCTCCGGCATGATCAGGGGCATGACGACCGATTTGGCGTCCAGCGCCGCGCTGTCCGCGCTGCGGTCGGGCCTGCCCAACGCAACGGTGCTTACCGATCGGGACCTGATGGCGTCCTACCGCCAGGACTGGGCGCGCGACCCTGACGCGGGCTGGCCGATGGCCGTGGTGCGCGCGACGAGCACCGCCGACGTGCAGCACGCGCTGCGCTGGGCGAGCGAACATCGGGTGCCGGTGGTTCCGCGGGGCGCCGGTTCCGGCCTATCGGGCGGATCGAGCGCGGTCGAGTCCGGAATCGTGGTCTGTCTTGAGCGGATGCGTGACATCTGCGTCGACGCGGTATCGCGGGTCGCCGTTACCCAGCCCGGACTGCTCAACGCCGAGGTCAAGCGCGCGGCCGCGGAGCACGGGCTCTGGTACCCGCCCGATCCGTCGTCGTTCGAGATGTGCTCGATCGGCGGCAACGCCGCCACCAACGCCGGCGGCCTGTGCTGCGTGAAGTACGGGGTCACGACCGACTACGTCCTGGGCATGGAGGTGGTCCTGGCCGACGGCACCGCCGTGCGCCTGGGCGGCCCGCGGTTGAAGGACGTCGCGGGCCTGTCGCTGACGAAGCTGTTCGTCGGCTCGGAGGGCACGCTCGGCATCATCACCGAGCTCACGCTTCGGCTGCTGCCCGCCCCGCCACCCGCTTCGACACTGGTCGCGACCTTCGCCTCGATCGACGCGGCAGCTGACACGGTGCTCGCGGTGACGTCTCGGATCCGGCCGTCGATGCTGGAGTTGATGGACCACACCTCAGTGAACGCTGTCGAGGACTACCTCTCGATGGGTCTGGACCGCAGTGCGCAGGCGCTGCTCATCGCCCGCTCGGACGCCCCCGGCGCGGCGGCCGCGTACGAGATCTCGGTCGTCGAGCAGCTGTGCCAGCAGAACGGCGCGAGCGAGGTGTTCTGCACCGATGACGTCGCGGAGGGGGACGCGTTCGCCGCGGCACGGCGGGCGGCGTTCCCGGCCCTGGAGCGTCTAGGGGACCTGCTGCTGGAGGACGTCGGGGTGGCCCTGCCCCGACTGCCGGCACTCGTGCGCGGGGTGGAACGCATCGCTGCCGAGCACCAGATCACCATCGCCGTCGTCGCACACGCCGGCGACGGCAACACCCATCCATTAGTCGTCTACGACGCTGCCGACGCCGAGGCGACCGCGCGGGCACACCTGGCGTTCGCAGCTGTGATGGACCTGGCCCTGGAACTGGGCGGCACGATCTCCGGAGAGCACGGCGTCGGTCGCCTGAAGAAGGCGTGGCTTCCCAGGTACTTGGGGCCAGAGGTGATGGCCTTGACACGCCGGATCAAGGACGCGCTGGATCCCGCCGGGATTCTCAACCCTGGCGCGATGCTCTGAACCGGCATACTCACCAATCGTGACCGTTGCCCTGTTGGTGCTGACGGGCCTCGTCGCGGTGGCCGACTGGGGCGCGGTGGTACGTGCTCGCCGTCGTGTGGAGGCGATCGCGAAGCCCCTCACCCTGCTCCTGCTGATCGCTGCGGCGGGTTCGGCCGACCTGGGCACGGCCAAGCCGTGGGTCATGCTTGCATTGGGCCTCGGGTTGCTGGGCGACGTCGCCCTGATCTACGCACGCGAGCGCGCACGACCGGTGGCCGGTGGCGCACCTCGCCCGGACGCCGCCTTCATGATCGGTCTTGGCTGCTTCCTGCTCGGACACCTGTCCTACCTCGTGGCCTTCACCCGTCACGGCCTGCATCCCTGGCAGGTCCTGGCGGGCGCCCTGGTCGCGGTGGGCACCGGGGCGC
>JALYIS010000171.1 GCA_030775705.1 Actinomycetota bacterium | reverse complement strand
GTCCAGGCCAGGTGCGCGATCTGGTGCGCCACCGTCCAGCCGGGTGCGGGCGTCGAGGTCGACCACTGCTCGTCGGTGAGGTCCGCGACGAGCGAGTCCAGCTCCGCGCACTCGGCGCGCAGGTCAGCCACGACAGTGCTCAGGTCCGCCACCGGTCGAGCCTGACAGGTCACCCCGAATAAATCAATGATGCTTGCTTGTTTTACGGACACTCATCTCGGACGAGGCGCTAGCCGACGGGGGGGAGCGCCTCGGCCAGTCCGGCCCCCACCGCACCCAGTGCGGCGCCGAGGCCCAGCCCTGCAGTGGCCCTTGCCCATCCTGGATGGCCGCCCCGAGCCAGCCCGATCGCGGCGACGAGCGCGATCGCGCCCCCCAGCGGAAGGTCGGACCGACGCAGTCTGGTGGATCCGACGCGGGCCTCCCACCAGGGCGACAGGGGCGCCCGATGGGCCCGCAGGGTGACCGCGACGCCAGCACCCAGGCCGAGCGCAGCCGCACGTACCGGCGCCTTGCTCATCGACCGGACCTCTCAGCCGAACTTTCGAATCACGCGCTTGGGCGCGTGCTTGAGGACGAAGGACAGCGGGATCCACGGCCACGGTGGCACCTTGGCGCCAGCGGGTTCACGATCGATCGCGCGCACGATCGATTTCACCCCGGACCGGGTGCCCGACATCAGCGGCGTTTTCGTTGCCACCTGGTCGTTCATCTCCGATGCGATGTAACCCGGATAAATCGTGGTGACCTTGATCGGGGTAGTGGAGACCTCCACCCGGATTCCTTCGGCGATGGCAGCGACGCCCGCCTTGGTCGCGGCATAGGTCGTCAACGCCCCAGGGAGTCCGCGGAAGGCGCCCATCGAGGAGATCACCACCAGATGGCCGTCACCGCGTGCGCGGAAGATCTCCATCGCGGCCTCGCATTGAGCCAGAGCCGCGACGAAGTTGGTCATCGCCGTGTCCCGGTTGGCGTCGAAGCGTCCCGTGCCGATCGGCGCACCCTTGCCGATCCCCGCGTTGACGATCACCCGGTCGATCCCGCCGAACGTCGACGACAGGTCGTCGAAGACTCGAAACACCGCGTCATGGTCGTCCACATCTAGGGTGCGCACCATGACGGTGACGTCACGATGCGCCTCGCCGATCTCGTCCCTCAACCCCTCCAGCCGGTCCAGGCGTCGCGCACACAGGGCGAGGTCGTGGCCCTTGGCCGCGAACTGCCGGGCCATCTCGGCGCCCAACCCGGAGCTGGCGCCGGTGATGAGGATTCGTTTACGGAACAAGGCCTTCTCCGCTCGATCGGGCATCGAAATTCATTGGGCATCGAACGGCCAGCCCTGGTCCGCACCGGCCTGCGCTGTGCGCGCCTGCCTGCTCATCCCGCCCGCCGTCGCCGTCACGGCATGCGCGATATCGACGCCGGTCTGGTCTCCGAGAAGGTAGACCGAATACGCGAGTTCGCCCAGCCGCGCGGGCCAGTCCGGTCCAGGCCGGAACGGCCGACGTCCGCGCTCGGTGTTGGCGGTCACCGTCGCAGTGAGCGCGCCGAGCAGCGACTGCACCTCCAACAACAAGGTGGGAACGGTGGCATGCATGTCGGCCGCGTCAGCGCTCTGCGCGACGATTGCTTGCAACTCAGCACTCACGAGTTGTCAACCTAGTGCGCCAAGTAGGCTTCCGGCGAGCCCGACCCACGATCTCGAGGACGCCGCCGTGAGCACACTGCGACCCGCGCGGCTGCGCGTTGGTGTGATCAGCGTCGGCCGAGTCGGCGCGGCTCTGGGCGCCGCGCTGGCGCGCGCGGGACACGAGGTCGTGGCAGTCAGTGGGGTGTCTGCGCAATCGCTGCGCCGCGCGGAGCGAATGCTGCCAGGCGTACCGGTCCTCGCGCCCGACGACGTGGTAGCGGTGGCCGACTTCGTACTGCTCACGGTCCCTGACGACGTGCTGCGGCTGCTGGTCGCCGGGCTCGCCAGCGCCGGGGCCTGGCGCGAGGGCCAGCTGGTGGCCCACACCTCCGGGGCCCAGGGCATCGGCGTGCTCGATCCGGCAGCCGCGCGCGGCGTGCTCGCGCTCGCGCTCCATCCAGTGATGACGTTCACCGGCCGCGCCGAGGATGTCGAGCGCGTCGTCGGCGCCAGCTTCGGCGTGACGGC
>JALYIS010000170.1 GCA_030775705.1 Actinomycetota bacterium | reverse complement strand
GTGCCGCACCTTCCTCGAGCCCGGACCGCCATTGAACGGCGACGGCGAACCCGACAATCGCAGCGCGCTGCAGTACGAGGTCTTGCACGGTGAAGTGCCGCCGGGGCTCATCGCCTACATCGAGGATCGAGCTGTCGGATGGAGTCGCGTGGGACCGCGGCGCCTCTTCCCCGGCGTGACTGGCAACCGATCGCTTGCGCGGGTGCTGGCGGATGAACCAACCGCTTGGTGGGTGACCTGCTTTTCCACCCAGGCGCAGGCGCGCGGTCTCGGCGTCGGAAAGGCGCTCCTTCGTGCCGACCTTGAAGATGCGCGGGCCAACGGCGCGACGGTGGTGGAGGGATACCCAGTGGACGTTGCGAACCTGAAGGCGAAACGCGTCGGTGCTAGCGCCCTCTATACCGGCACGCTGCGCCTATTCGAGTCCGCCGGCTTCATTGAGGTCGCGCGACCGTCCCCGACGCGGCCCCTCATGCGCTCTGAGTTCTGAGTTCTGAAGGGTGGTGACCGCCGTGCGGATGTGCAACAGCTCAACACGACCGCGCTCGCCCCAGTCCCCTGCTCACGAGACCCCAGAAACCATCCCACGTGGGCATCCAACTGGTACGGCGTTCGGCGGATCGATGTCAAGACAGTCAACACTGAAGCTGGGAATCTGCGAACAGCTCGCTCGAGCGCCTCGTCACCTCTTCTTGGCGCCGACGCCTGGTACTGATGTGACCTGGCGCATCCATGCGGCTATCTGACGCTTGTGGATGTCCACCACGGACTCGATCTCCACCCCTCGCGTCGACCTCCCCATGGCCACCGGAGTTACCGGCGGCACCGGATCGAGCAGCGTCGCTCCGTTGATGAACATCAGCTTGACGTGTCTGGCGAAGCCGCCGCAGCAGAAGCACCACCCGTCGCCAACCCCGTAGTAGGACATGCCCCACTTCACGGAGCGGTGAAGGTCAGGCAGCGTCTCGGCGGCCAACTCGTCAATCGCCTCGGCGATGCCACGGTGCGGCTGCGGAAGGCCCGCGATGTACGCGAAGACCGGCTTGTCACCGACTGCCGCCTTCGCCGAGTTCGCCCTGCCGTCGAGAGCTTCCGGCAACGACGTCACGACATCGCCGGGACCCGCACCCCAAAGCGGCTTCTGCACGTCATTCTTGCCGGCCCCGTTGCGCGTCATACGCACGTTGTACTCACTCCCGTGCGTCCGCGCCAGCCGCCGGGGGTACCCGTGACGCGGGATCCCGCCAACCAGACTCAACTACCTGCTCGTGAGACTCAGCGCGCGAACGTTGAGTCCCACCGGCATCGAAAGTTCGCTCCATCTCGGCTGTTGATGTCATTGGAGCAACCGGCGTAGGCATTGCTGCTCCGGGTCGCGCTGCTGCTGCGGGCCACCGTCGGCGTGCAACAGGCCCCGGCGGGGCAGCGACGGCGAGAGCGTGTCCAATGGGCGGCTCTGATTGCGATCGACCTCCTCATCGCGGCACTCGGGCGTTCGCTTGCAAAGTGAGCAACTACCGCCCGCGCCATGTCTAGTCAGTCCTCTAGACCGCGATGCAGGCCTCCGGTCGCCTGGTCTCGGGTGCCTGCTCTTGGGACGTCTCGTCCGCCTGCTGGTGGAACAGGTCAGACCGGGGTGGAGGTGTCGCCCTTAGCCGGTCGGGAGCTTCTTCCCACCCCGCCACCGCACCGCACCGCACCGCACCGACGAAGCTGTGCCCGCGCACGCGGGCGGTTTCAACCCGAATGTGGACTCCCCAGGCGCTGAGGAGACCTGCTTCGGTGTGGCCAGTGTGCGGCGGGTACAGGGACAGGTAGCCCGAGCCTCCCTGTCGGTGGGCCAGGTGCTGGGGTCAGGGAGTCGTGATGGGGACGAGGGGTTCGAGGCCGGCGAAGTCGGTGGAGTTGCGGGTGAGTACGCCCGCGTCGTTCGCGTAGGCGGTCGCTGCGATCATGAGGTCGAGTGCGCGGGATCGGGGGTTGCGTCCGGTGGCGAGCACGAGGCCGGCGAGGTGGCCGAAGGCCGCAGCGGCCGCGTCGTCGAACGGCAGGCCAGGGCCGAGCTCCGCTAGGAGTCGGTCCAGTCGCGCCTGGCGGATCGCCTGCTGGACGAGGTCCGCTCCAGCGCGGACGCCGTAGGCGAGTTCCGCGAAGCTCACTGACGCCACCGCGACCTCGACGTCGGCGGGGATCGGATCCCCGGTGATCAGCACGCTGGTGTCGAGCAGCAATCTCACTCTGGGTTCGCCCACGGGTCGCGCAACGCGCTGTCGGCGCGCAAATGCCGCACTTCCTCGGCCCACGCCGGATCTGCGCCGAGGCGGGCGAGGAACTCGCTCACGTCCGCACCGCGCCGCCACTGTGCAGGTCGGTGCGGTGCGATGTCGGCGACCGGTTGACCCCGGTCGGTGAGGGTGTAGGTGGCGCCTTGCTTGACGTCGCGGATCATCGCGGTCGGGTTCTGTCGCAGTTGCCCGACGCTGATCATGTGCCCCATACCGACCAGTCTACGACAAAGTAGACATTCCACTACTCCGGGTGTCGCCAAGCATGTAGGCGAGGTGGGCGCGGGTGATGTCCTCGACGCGAGCCCGGTTGAGGGTGTATTTCGGGGCGGCACCGATGGTGACGTCGGCGTGGATCACGC
>JALYIS010000169.1 GCA_030775705.1 Actinomycetota bacterium | reverse complement strand
GGGATACGCCGTGGGGCGGTGAACCCGGGGTGGGTTGGGCCGATCGTTGCGCGGGTCAGGTGTAGCGGCCGCGGCGTCGCAGCATGAGGAACCCGAAGGCGGCCGCCGAGGTCACCGCAACGCCCCCAGCGCCGATGGCGACGCGCGCCCTGCTGGCCAACGATTTGGTCGGCTTGGCCACCGCGGCGGGTGCCAGTGTCTGGTTGACGGTGTTGGTGGCCGTGGCGAACACCTGACTCGTCTGCACACTGGTCAGGTCGTGCACGTTCACGACCTGCCTGGTCTTGACCGTCGTGACGTTCGCGGTGATCGTCTCGCCGACCGAGTTGGTCGTGATGACCTGGTGCACCTGGGTCTGGTTGATCTGGTTGATCTGCGTCTGATGCGCAGTCACATGGGCGGTGTTCGTCGTAAAGATGGTGGCCTGAGCCGGGAGTGCCGTGACCGTCTTCGTGTCCGTCTGGGTCTGCGTCTGCGTCTGGGTCTGCGTCTTCGGGACATAGATCGTGCTCACGCTTGTCACCACGGTGGTCACCACGCTTGGCGGTGCGGTGACGGTGAAGGTCGTGTCTGCAGCCCTAGGCCCCATGGCGCGCGGGGTTGCGGCGCTCGAGGTCGAATGGCCACCGAGCAACATCACAGCCGTGAACAGGCATGCGGCGATGGCGAGCCCGAGAGGCCACAGTCGGGGCCGCGCTTGCGCTGTCGCGGGCATGTAGGTGCGTCCGTTTCTCAAGGTCGGGACATCGTGACCCGCCGTGGAACCGGCGGTACAAGGGCAGTCGCAGTGTAACCGCGATTGCCCGGGACCGCGAGATCGGTGGCCCGCGATCGTTG
This sequence comes from Actinomycetota bacterium, assembly GCA_030775705.1. Classification (GTDB taxonomy): domain Bacteria; phylum Actinomycetota; class Actinomycetes; order Mycobacteriales; family Jatrophihabitantaceae; genus JALYIS01. The sequence continues at coordinate 43,297 of JALYIS010000169.1, read as the reverse complement.
GCCCGGCACTGCCCCTGGAGGCGCATGTGACACGTGGGGTTCGGGTTACAACTCGATTGCGATGGTGCTGCAACGGTTCGACCGGCTTGCGGGCAGCTTCGCCGAACCCCTAACGTCTTTCCGCGCGTCCACCCTCAATGCGTGGTGTAGGCGCGTGCCGGTCTGACTTGGGTTGGCGGCACCACTTCTGGGCGGAGGGATCCGTGGCGTTCGAGTCCGCGCGGGCCAAGCGTCCGCCACGGTTGCTTCGTGCCCTTCTCGTGCTGATCGCAGCCATCTGCCTGTGTCTGTTGCCGACCTCGGCGCCGGCCGTCGCGGGCGGTACGACGAGCCCCGGAAACGGCTCGCCATCGAACACGGGCACCGAGCCGAAGCCAGCATCGTCGAGTGCACCGACGACGGCGACCAGCCCGGCTTCCATGCCAGCACCGATCCCCTCGATCGTCTCTTCTCTTGCGTCGAGCAGCTCGGCACCAAAGCCGCCAGGCGCTTCGGTGAGTGCAGCCTCGGTGAGTGCAGCGCTGGGGCCCGCAGGGCCGCCCTCGGCACCGGCCGCCGGGGGTCCGTCGCAGCCCGCGGTCTCAGTCATCACGGGCGACCAGACCAGCACTCCGCCCGCCGTCGCCCAACCTCTGCCGGATGCGTCCCAGATGCGCGACTCAATCTCCCAGTTCATCGACGGTGTGCTCGGCACCGCTCTGCCGGGGGCAGAACGGGCTGCGATCGGCCCCAGTGGGCGTTTCGAGCTCGCCGGCACGGCCGGAGCGCAACCATGCCGGTGCACAGTCTCGATCGCCATCTCCGTGGGAGCGCCAGCACTTGCCGCCGCGATTCCGGGTGGTATCTCCATTGCGGAGCATACGGCTGCCTCCATGGCCACACGCTCCACTGGCGCTGACTCCGCTGGGGCAAGTCTCGGCGCGACCGGCGACGCCACTACGCTTGCGGTCACGACGCAGGGCAGCGCGGTGGCGAACGCGGCCTCCGGCAGCGCGGGCATCACCGGCACGGCGGACTCCCGCGCGAGCGCTTCCTCCCCCCTGATGCCCGGCTCGCACACCTCGCCAGTCGCCTCGTATCAGGCAACGCTGCTGCCCGTAACGGCTCAGGCGCTGCTCAATCAGCTGCTCTCTGATAACGGCCCCGCCGCCAGTGCGCTCGACACCTTCCCGTGCGGCGTCGCGCTGTGTACCACTGCCGGTGTAGCCGTTTCCGTGCAACTCGCGACCTACACCCCGACTGGATCCGGCTGTGGATCGGCTCCGTCTCTCGCCGGCCTCGGCCCGACCTGTGCGGTAGCGCTCGCGGTTGCCTTCGGAAGCATCGCGAGCGCGGTCGTCGAGCAGAACCCCGAGGCGGGGGCAGCATCCCCCTCCTGCGCGATAGGAATGGCGGGTCGCCCGACCGCCGTCGCCATCGCCGTGCACGGGGCCGCCACTGCAATCGCGCGTGGTGGAATCACGTCCGGGACTGTCTGCGGCGCGTCCGGCTCGAAACCGGCGGCGCTGCCGGTCACGGCGGCATCGGGCGGCACCGGATCGGCGCTCGGCATCGGTATTGCCCAACAGGGCAGCGCCGGCGCTACAGCGACCTCGGGGAACTCCGGCGCGGCGCTTGCACTTACCGATGGTCCGGTGAACGGGGGGCCGGCGGACTCAGTCGTCTCTACCACTGGCGCGACAGGCCCAGCGGTTGCTATCTCGATCGGCAGGCTCGGTGCCAGTGCGCAGGTCAGGTCGGGCAACTCGGGGCGCGCGGCCGCGATCTGCACGCACTGCCCGCTGGAGCGCGGCGGGGACACCGTGGCCCACGCCCAGACGGGACAGACAGGTTCGTCGTTCTCGCAGGCCGTCGCTGGTCTGCAGTCCTACTCGAACGCAGTCTCTGGAGACAGCGGTGACGCCGCGGCGTGGGCGGTCCATGGTACGGGCTCGACCTTCCTCACCGGGCAGCCCTCCGAAAACTCCCGCGGCAATGTCGCGCGCACGACAAACCCCGGTCGGGTGTACGTCGGTGGCCGTTCCGGCGACACCGGAAACGTGGTGGCGACCGCCACCGATCTGCTGACTTGGGTAAGTGTGCTTACCCAGACCGGTCTCTCCGGTCCGGTGGCAAGCATTGCGACCTGGAACGTGGACGGCTGCATGCTGATCTTCGCGACCTTCTCACTGCAGTGCTCGCCGGCCGCGGTTCAGCATCCGTTCTTGGGATCTGGTCCCCAAATCCGACGCAATCCAGTAGTGTCCCCCTCGGAGCGGAATTCGATCTTCGGTGAGCGGTCGCCATCCCAGCTCGGATTCGCCCGGGTCTCAGGTGCTTCCGCTGGTTCTACCGTCGGTAGAACCAGCGCGAATGGGGTGCGCGGGGCCGCGTCGGAACCGAGAGCCGGGCACGGCTCGAATGGGCAAGGGGGGGCACGAAATCAGTTGGTGGGCGATCACGTCGGACCGCTGGCCTCAAACCCCGGTCTTCGATCTCTCACATCTTGGTGGGCAATGTTAACTCTGTGTGTGATTGTCTGCCTTTCAGTTGCGTTAATCTTCGCCGCATGTCGATATAAGACGCCACGCCGTATGAACTCGAGCTAGTCCTGCCCGAACAGACTGCCGCTTTCCTCGTTGTGACAGCACCCGCATTCTTCTAAAACGCGCCAGTAAAACCGAATGGGAGCAACAAAATGTTGATCGAACTCGTACTCGCAGCGCAGCTGCACAGCACTGCGACGAGCGGCACGACCGGCACCGGTGCCGGGTCGGGTAACTCGACGTCGGGCGGGACCAGTCACGGTACCTCGACGTCCGGTTCTACGACCGCGACCTCGACGGGGTCCTCAACGTCAGGCGGGTCGGGCAGCGCCACCGGTGGGTCGGCGTCCACTGCCAAGAGTGGCGCGGCCAACGGCGGCACGTCAGGCTCGGGTTCGGGTGGTACCGGCGCGGTCACACCCAGCACGGGCAACACCGGTGGTACCGGTGGCGGCGCTGGCGCAGGTACCGGTGGCATCGCGGTTATCGCGACCTCCGGCAACTCCGGCGCCGTGACGGGTAACGGCGGCGGCGGTACATCGGGCAACGCGACTTCGGCCACCAGCGGCAACGTGACGAGCGGCAACACGGGCTCCGCTTCGACCTCCAACACCACGGTGGGTGGCAACACTGGCGCGGCAAACTCGACCTCCAACGGATCGTCCTCGGCATTGTCCGGCGCTGGCGGCAATTCAGGGCCATCCGGGACGGCTACTAACGCGTCGACCAGTACGTCAGGCGGCTCGGGCGCGGGCGGCACGGCTACCGGCGCAGCGAACACCGGCGGCACCGGCAATGGCGGCGCGAGCGGCAACGCCACCTCGAACACCACGTCCACCGCGACGGCGCTCACCGGCGGCTCGACCACCACCACCTCCGGATCCTCCCAGTCCGGAAACAGTGGAGCGGCTACCTCGGCGCCCGTTTCGACGGCCACGAGTGGGGCAGCGACCGGCGCGACCGTGATCGGCACATCGGGCAACACGGGCGCGGTGACGGCGACCACCGGTAACACCGGGGACGCCTTCGGCGGCGGCGGCAGTGGCGGCATCGCGTTGATCCTCACCTCTGGGGCGTCCGGGGACGTCAGCGGTACCGGCGGCGGCGGTCGCAGTGGAGCCGCAAAGTCGACCACGAGCGGCAATGTGACCACCGGTGGTACCGGACCCGCAAACACCAGCAACTCCAGCATCGGTGGCAACACAGGCGCGGCGACCGCGTGCAACACGGCGCAGTCCACTGCGACCACAGGCCCTGGCGGGAACTCCGGTGCCTCAGGCGTCGCGCATAACACGACGACGACGGCCTCCGGGAGCACCGGTGGCGGCGTTGGCGGATCGGGTGCAGGGGGCACTGCAGACGGCACCGCTACCTCAGGCACTACAGGTGACGGCGGCTTCTCTGGCGACGCCACCTCGGGTGTGACCTCGGGTGCCAATGCGTCCTCTGGAGCCTCCACCACGACCACGGGCGGCAATTCGACCTCAGGCAACAGCGGTGCGGCGACGTCCGCTCCCGTTGCGACCGCGACCAGCGGAAGTGCTTCCGGTGCCGTCGTTGTAGGTATCTCGGGTGACACAGGCGACGTCACCGGCGTCGCGGGCAGCACCGGCACGACCACTGAAGGTGGGGGATCGGGCGGCATCGCCGTCGTCCTCACCTCGGGTAACTCCGGCAATGTGACCGGCAACGGCACCGGCGGCGTGTCGGGCGATGCGACCGCCGGCACGACCGGCAACGCATCTTCAGGCAGCACCGGTGCCGCAACCACGCAGAACTCCAGCGTCGGCGGCAATACTGGCGCCAGCAATGCGAGCTCGACCGGAATCTCGAAGGCGACCTCAGGCCCCGGTGGTAACTCCGGCGCGTCCGGCGCAGCCACGAACACGACCTCTACGTCCTCCGGTAACACCGGGACGCCTGGGTCTGGGCCGGCAGCGGGTACTGGCGGATCGGGGGCCGGCGGCACCGCGACCGGCAGCGCGAACTCGGGCGGCACGGGCACGGGCGGTGACTCCGGTGCGGCCACCGCAACCGGCGGCTCGCAGGCTACGTCGACGAGCGGCGACTCATCGACCACGACGGGCGGATCCTCCCAGTCCGGCAGCAGCGGAGACGCCACCTCTGCCCCGGTCGCTACCGCGTCGAGCGGTGCGGCCACCGGTGCAGTTGTCATTGGTCATTCCGGCGCTACGGGTGCGGTTACGGGCTCGACCGGCAACACGGGGGCGACCACCGGTGGTGGTGGCTCCGGCGGCATCGCACTGATCCTCACCTCTGGCAAATCCGGCGATGTGTCGGGCACCGGCACTGGCGGCACCAGCGGCAACGCAACGGCAACCACTGTCGGCAACGCGACCTCAGGCAACACCGGAGACTCCACCACGAAGAACCACAGCACGGGTGGCAACACGGGCGCCGCGACGGCGTGTTCCTCGGCGATCACGACCGCTACCAGCGGGCCGGGCGGAAACTCAGGGACCTCCGGACCCGCGACCAATACGAGCTCTTCCTCCTCGGGTAACACCGGAGCAGCCGGTTCCGGCAGCGCCCTCGGCAGCGGCGGCTCGGGCGGCGGTAGCAGTGCCACCGGCCAAGCGAATTCCGGCCCGACCGGAGACGGAGGGTTCTCCGGCGACGCCACCGCCACGGGCACGTCCGCGGCGAACGCGGCGAGCGGTGACTCGTCCACGGCCACGACCGGCAGTTCGCTCTCGGGAGACAGCGGCGCGGCCACCTCAGCACCGGTCGCGACTGCGACCAGTGGCGATGCTGGCGGCGCCACGGTGGTTGGTACATCCGGCGCTACCGGCGCGGTTACGGGCAGCACAGGTGACACCGGTGCAGCGAGCGAGGGCGGCGGCACCGGCGGTATCGCGCTCATCCTCACTTCCGGCAAGTCCGGAAATGTCACCGGCCACGCGACTGGCGGCACGACGGGTGCGGCTGCGGCATCGACCACCGGCAATGCTGTCTCTGGCAACACTGGCGCCGCTTCGACCGCCAACAGCGCCAAGGGCGGTAGCACCGGGGCAACTAATGCCGGCTCCGCTGCCGCGACCACGGCGACCTCAGGCCCCGGCGGTTCGTCTGGAAGCTCCGGAGCGGCGAACGACACCACCACCGCACACTCCGGTAACACTGGCACGACGGGCTCTGGCAGTGTCATGGGCTCAGGCGGCTCGGGCGTCGGCGGAACTGCGACCGGCACGGCGACTTCTGGCACCACGGGCACCGGAGGGGACTCCGGGCTCGCGACATCGACCGGCGACTCGACCGCCATCGCATCCAGTGGCAACTCGACGACGACTACGGGGGGGAACTCCACCTCGGGAACTAGCGGTGACGCGACCTCGGCACCCGTCGCCACGGCCACCAGCGGAGCCGCTGACGGCGGAGTCGTCATCGGCGCATCGGGCGTCACCGGCGACGTCAACGGAACCACGGGAGTGACTGGAGACTCGTCCGGCGGCGGCGCTACGGGCGGGATCGGCGTGATCCTCACCTCCGGCGCATCGGGAGCCGTCGCGGGCACGGCAGCCGGCGGCACCTCCGGTGCCTCCTCAGCATCGACGAGCGGCAACGCGGTCTCCGGCTCGACCGGCGCAGCGAAGACGACCAACTCCAGCACCGGTGGCAACACTGGCGCAGCGACGGCCGGATCCTCTACCAACACCACGGCGACCACTGGTGCCGGCGGCGCGTCCGGTCCCTCCGGAGCGGCTACCGACACCACCTCCACAAGGTCGGGTAACACCGGGGCAACCGGTTCAGGCAACGTCCTCGGCAGCGGCGGCTCAGGCACCGCCGGCACAGCGACTGGGTCGGCGATCTCAGGCGACACCGGTGATGGCGGCTTCTCGGGCGACGCAACCGTGACCGGATCGTCGCTCGCCATCGCCACCAGCGGCGACTCGACCACGACGACCGACGGCACGTCGAATTCGGGCAACAGCGGCAGCGCAACCTCTGCGCCAGTGGCGACCACCACGAGCGGCGACGCCTCCGGTGGAGTAGTCGTCGGGACCTCCGGCGCGACGGGCGCAGTGACTGACCCGACAGGCGGAACAGGTGCCGCATCCGACGGCGGGGGCACCGGCGGGATCGGACTCACCGAGACCTCAGGGTCATCTGGTGCCGTCACGGGTAGCGCGACGGGGGGAGTCTCGGGCGCAGCGTCGGCGACGATCACCGGCGGAGCGACTTCGGGTAATACCGGCAGCGCGACAACCAAAAACGCGAGCACCGGCGGCAACACCGGCTCGGTCAACTCGGGTTCGAACAACACCGCGACCGCCACCACCGGGGCCGGCGGCGCATCGGGCGCGAGCGGCGCGGCGACGGGCACCACCTCGGCACGCTCAGGTGACACCGGCACCTCGGGTGCGGGCAACTCCGCCGGTAGCGGCGGCTCCGGGGCCGGCGGCTCGGCCGACGGCTCGGCCCTTTCAGGCACGAGCGGAACTGGCGGTGACTCCGGTGCCGTGACTATCGACGGTTCCTCGACCGCGATCGGTTCCAGCGGTGACTCGGAGACGACCACACACGGCACCTCCACATCCGGCAACAGCGGTGACGCGACGTCCGTTCCTGTGGCGACGGTCACCAGCGGAATGGCGTCCGGCGGCGTCGTCACGGGCGTCTCTGGTGACACCGGAGCTGTTTCGGACACCGCAGGCACTGGCGTCGGAAACTCCGGAGCTTCGGACGGCGGCGGCGCCTCAGGCGGCATCGGCGTAACCCTCACCTCCGGCAACTCCGGCGCCGTGGCCGGTACTGGCCTTGGTGGCAAGTCCGGCTCGGCCAGCTCGACAATCAGCGGCAGCGCGACCAGCGGTACGACAGGCAGCGCGTCCACCGAGAACACCAGCCAAGGCGGCAACTCGGGCGACGTGCGAGTCGGCGCCTCCAACGCCGCGACCGGCGTCAGCGGCGCCGGCGGTGCATCCGGCGCGACGGGTCCGGCGACTGACACCACTACTGCCAGCTCAGGGAACACCGGCGCGACGGGTTCGGGGAGCGCTGGCCAGGGTGGATCGGGTGCCGGCGGTACTGCGACCGGCTCCGCCGTATCCGGCGGTTCCGGCGACGGCGGATTCTCCGGCGACGTGACCATCACCGGCGACTCGACGGCGGTCGGCACCAGCGGCGACTCAACCACGACCACCGACGGCAACTCACTCAGCGGCGACAGCGGCGCGGCGACATCCTCGCCCGTGGCGACGGTCACTTCCGGTGCGGCCACGGGTGGCATCGTCAATGGCGTGTCCGGAGCTACCGGCACGGTCGACGGCGGCACCGGCAACACCGGTGACGTCACGGGCGACGGTGGCTCAGGCGGTATCGCGCTCATCGGAACCTCGGGCAACTCCGGCAACGTGACCGGCACCGCCCTGGGCGGCAGTAGTGGTGCCGCCGCCTCGACGATTACGGGCAGCGCGACCTCCGGCGGTACCGGAGCCGCCTCGACCAAGAACACGACGCACGGCGGCAACACCGGCTCGGTCAACTCCGGCTCGAACAACACCAGCAATGCGGCGTCCGGAGCCGGCGGGGCGTCCGGAGCGACCGGCGCGGCCACCGACACCACGACCACCAGCTCCGGCAACACCGGCACCAGTGGAGCCGGCGACGTGCTCGGCTCCGGTGCGTCCGGGGCTGGTGGCAGCGTCATCGGCACGGCTACCTCCGGGGACAGCGGCACTGGCGGCGACTCGGGCGAGGTCGATGTCACCTCGTCCTCGACAGCCGTCGCCATCAGCGGCGACTCCACCACCAGCACAGAGGGCGACTCCACCACCGGGACCAGCGGCGACGCGACCTCATCCCCGGTTGCGACCGTTACCTCCGGCGATGCAGGCGCTGGCACGGTCACTCAGAATTCAGGAGACAGCGGCGCAGTGTCGGGTGACACCGGCAGCACCGGCGCCGTCTCGGGCGACGGCGGCAGCGGAGGAATCGGTGTCCGGCTCACCTCTGGAAATACTGGGGCAGTAGCGGGAACGGCCGGTGGCGGGATATCCGGCGCGGCAACCTCGACCATCACGGGCGGCGCAACCTCTGGCAGCACCGGAGCCGCCACTACGACCAACTCCAGCACCGGCGGAAATTCGGGCGCGGCCACGGCTGGCTCCTCGACCGCAGCGACCGCGCTCAGCGGCGCGGGCGGCGCCTCCGGCGGTTCCGGCGCGGCGACCGAGACCGCGTCCTCGACGTCTGGTAACACAGGGGCGAGTGCGTCTGGCAACGTCTATGGCAGCGGCGCTTCGGGCGCCGGTGGCGATGTGGCCGCAGCGGCTACCTCGGGCAACACCGGTGACGGTGGCACGTCAGGGAATGTGAGCGTCTCGGGTGATTCCACTGCTGTCGCAAGCAGCGGGGCCTCTGACACGAGCACCTCGGGCGACTCCGAGAGCGGCGGCAGCGGAGCCGCCACGTCGGCACCAGAAGCTGTGGTGACGTCGGGTGCAGCAGACGGCGGCACGGTCTCACAGTCCTCGGGATCTTCAGGGACCGTGACCGACCCAACCGGCGACACCGGGGCCGCCTCGGGCGACGGCGGAACCGGTGGCATCGCCATCGTTGACACCTCCGGCCGTACGGGCAACGTCACCGGCAACGCCGGCGGCGGCACGAGCGGAGCCGCGAAGTCCACGATCACGGGCAGCGCGACGAGCGGAAGCACTGGCGCAGCGACCACCAAGAACACCAGCATCGGTGGTAGCACCGGCGCCTCAAATGCCGGCTCTAACGCGACATTGAGCGCCGTCTCGGGTGCTGGGGGCGCCTCGGGCGCGTCGGGCGCGGCCACGGACCACTCCTCGAGTGCCTCAGGTGACACCGGGTCCACGGGCACCGGAGACACCTTCAACAGTGGTGGCTCGGGCGCCGGCGGCAGTGTGCTGGGCACGGCAACCTCTGGCGACACGGGCACCGGAGGCGACTCCGGCATCGTGACGTCGGACGCCTCCTCGACGGCGGTCTCTACCAGCGGAGATTCGACGACTGAAACCGCGGGCTCCTCGACCACGGGCGGCTCCGGCGACGCGACCGTTGGGGGCGTCACGACGGTTGTCAGCGGAATGGCCGGCGGCGGAACCGTCGCAGGCACCTCGGGCGATACCGGCGCGATCGCCGACGGGGAGGGCGCGGCAGGCAACACCGGCGACGCGTCCGGCGATGGCGGAACCGGCGGCATTGCCATCATCGACACCTCAGGCAACTCAGGTGACGTGGCGGGCAACGCTGGCGGCGGCACCTCGGGCGCAGCCACCGGATCGAGCACGGGCAACGCAGCCAGCGGCGGCACCGGCAACGCCTCGACGAGCAATTCGAGCACCGGCGGCAACACCGGGGCGGCAACGGCCGGAGCCTCGGCACAATCGACGGGACTCACGGGAGCCGGAGGCGCGTCCGGCGCATCCGGCGCAGCCACCAATGCCACGACCTCGGCATCAGGAGACACTGGCTCCGACGGCGGCGGTACGGCGGCTGGCACCGGTGCCTCCGGCGCCGGAGGGTCAGCAGTGGGTTCGGCCGTCTCCGGCAACACCGGCAACGGTGGCAGCTCAGGCAGCACCTTCAGGGAAGGTCCGAGCGGCGCGAACAGCTCGGCAGACTCGACCGCTGTCGCCGGCAGCGGAAGCTCGACCACCACGACGGAAGGCTCGTCCACCTCTGGTGACAGTGGCGCGGCGACGTCCGCTCCGCTCGTGACCGCTGTCAGTGGTTCGGCTGATGGTGGAACGGTCCTGCAGTCCTCGGGGGCTACCGGCGCGGTCACCGACCCCACGGGCGACACCGGAGACAGCTTCGGTGATGGCGGCACCGGCGGTATCGGTGTGCTGCTGACCTCGGGCAACTCGGGCGCAGTGACTGGCACGGCTGGCGGCGGCACTTCCGGTGCGGCGACAGCGGGGTCTACTGGTAACGCGACCAGCGGCACCAGCGGCAGTGCGTCCACGACCAACAGTGGCAAGGGTGGGAACACCGGTGCGGCGAATGCCTCGTCGAATGCCACCTCAGCCGCGACCACCGGACCCGGCGGCGCCTCGGGTGCCTCCGGTGCGGCCACGGACACGACCTCCAGCGCATCAGGTGCGACCGGGGCGACAGGTGCGGCTGGCCAGCTGGGCACCGGAGGCTCAGGGGCCGGCGGCCCCGCCGACGGCTCCGCGCTGTCCGGGTTCACCGGCGATGGCGGGACCTCCGGGGACGCGACGTCTTCGGCGACTTCGGTCGGGGTGGGCACCAGTGGGGATTCGACCACGACCACTGATGGCTCGTCGGAGTCCGGTGCTAGCGGTGACGCGACATCGGTTCCGGTAGTGACAGCCGTCAGCGGTGACACGACCGGCGGCGTTGTGGTGCAGCACTCGGGTGTGACCGGCGACGTCAGCACCGGCGACCTCAGCACGGGTGACACCGGTGACAGCTCCGGTGATGGCGGTACCGGTGGTATTGCACTGATCGGGACGTCTGGTAACTCGGGTGCTGTCGTAGGTAATGCATCGGGCGGTACGTCTGGTGCTGCGGCGGCTTCGAGCGTCGGTAACGCCACCTCTGGTGGTACCGGCGATGCGAGCACGAAGAACCGCAGCGTCGGTGGTAACACTGGAGCTGCGACGGCATGCTCGTCGGCGAGTGATCTAGCGGTCACCGGGGCTGGTGGAGCGTCTGGTGCTTCGGGGCCGGCCACGAACACGACTTCCTCGGTGTCGGGCAACACTGGTCCCACGACCGGTACTGGTGGTAGCGGTGCTGGTGGCGATGCCACTGGGAGCGCGATCTCGGGTGACACCGGCGAGGGCGGGGATTCGGGCAGCGCGAACAGCTCGGCAGACTCGACAGCTGTCGCCGGCAGCGGTGACTCGACCACCACGACGGACGGTTCGTCCACCTCTGGTGACAGTGGCGCGGCGACGTCGGTTCCGGTCGTGACCGCCTTCAGTGGTTCGGCTGATGGTGGAGCGGTCGTGCAGTTCTCGGGTGACACGGGCGCGGTGACCGGAAGCACGGGTGACACCGGTGAAAGCGGTGATGGCGGCACCGGCGGTATCGGTGTGCTGCTGACCTCGGGCAACTCGGGCGCAGCGACCGGCACGGCTGGCGGCGGCACGTCCGGTGCGGCGACAGCGGGGTCTACTGGTAACGCGACCAGCGGCACCACCGGCTCGGCCACCACGGCCAACAGCAGCACCGGCGGCAACACCGGCTCGGCTAACGGTCAGTCGACCGCGGCCTCGGCGGCGACCAGTGGTCCCGGCGGCGCGTCGGGACCCTCGGGTGCGGCCACCGACACGACGTCCTCGGCGTCGGGTAACACCGGCCCGGGCACCGGCACCGGTGGTAGCGGCGCCGGCGGCGACGTGACTGGGAGCGCGATCTCGGGTGACACCGGCGATGCCGGGACCTCCGGGGACGCGACGTCTTCGGCGACTTCGGTCGGGGTGGGCACCAGTGGGGATTCGACCACGACCACTGATGGCTCGTCGGAGTCCGGTGGCAGCGGTGACGCGACATCGGTTCCGGTGGTGACAGCCGTCAGCGGTGACACGACCGGCGGCGCTGTGGCGCAGAACTCGGGTGTCACGGGCGACGTCACCGGTAGCACGGGTGACACCGGCGACAGCGATGATGGCGGTACCGGAGGTATTGCCCTGATCACAAAGTCCGGCAACTCGGGCGGTGTGACCAGCAGCACAACGGGCGGGACGTCCGGCGCGGCAGCAGCCGGGTCCGCTGGCAACGTGACCAGCGGCGGCACCGGCTCCTCCACGACGGCTAACGGCAGTACCGGCGGCAACTCCGGTTCTGCTGACAGCCAGTCGAACGCCACCTCGGTATCGACCACGGGGCCAGGCGGCGCGTCAGGTGCCTCGGGGTCGGTCACTGACACGACATCATCGGCGTCAGGCAGCACCGGCCCGGGCACCGGTACCGGCGGTAGCGGCGCCGGCGGCACCGCGGGTGTGATCGCCAACCTGAGCGCGCTCACTTCGCTCATCAGCGGTGGCCCAGGCGCAGGTGGAGGCGCAGGCTCGCCCGGCACGGTGCAGCACCACGTGATCCACGTGTTGGCCGATCCGGCGACACTGCTCAAGGTCACACCGCCCGTAGCGCCGGTGGGACCGGCGGCTGCGCTGGCGACCTGCAAGGTCTGCCAGATGGCGGTAGCGCCATTGCCGCCCTCGGCACCGTCGCAGCCCGTCTGCGGCTGTGACACCGCGACACCCCCACCGGTCGTTACGCCTCCGGTCGTCACGCCTCCAGGGGTCAAGCCGCCCGGCATCAAGCCTCCGCCGGTTGTGTCTCCGACGCATCAGCCGAGCGTTAAGCCGGGAGTCATGCCGACGACCGGAGTGATGACGGTGGTGGGTGCGGGCGAGACCGTGCTGGCATTCACCGGTGTGGGGGGCATGGGCCTGCTCCTTCCGGGAGCGGCGCTGCTTCTGCTCCTCGGCATGATGCTGCTGGTGCTGGGTCGTCGCGAGACCGAGACGAACTAGTACGACACATCCGCCACAGCGGTACCACGTCGGTGCACCCTCAGAAGTTTGAGGGTGCACCGAGTGGTGTGAGGGCAAGTAGTGAGCCGTACGCTGTGATCTCCGAGGGGGACCTCTGGGGGGCCTCCGATGGCCCCGGGCAGACGGCTGCCCACACAGGTCAGTTGCCGCCGCATGCCGCCTGGAGGGCGTCGCGCGGCAAGACAGGAAGAGATGGGCATGGTCAGTCACACCGAAGCTGTCGACGCGGGTTTGATCTGGGAGCGTGAGCTACCTGCACCCCGCGGGCCGATGGCAGCACCCAAGCCCGCGGATATCACTGCGGCCGCGTTCGAGATCGCGGATCGGGAAGGCCTACATGCGGTCTCGGTCAAGCGGGTCGCCAGCAGATTGCGAGTCCCGTCCACCCGATTGGACAACTACCTGATCTCACGCGAGGACCTGCTCGACCTGATGTTGGACGCCGCGTTTGCCGAGATCGACCCGGCGGTCGAGGATGGTTGCGGCTGGCGACAGCAACTGGAGGCGATCGCGCGCGCCACCCAGGTCACTGCCCAACAGCACCCCTGGCTGCGTACGCTCGCAGGCACCCGAACCCCATGCGGGCCTAACGGGCTGCGCAATAGTGAGCGCGCACTGGCGGCGCTGGACGGCTTGGGCTTCGATGCAGCGACTATGACGCAGGCGGTGAACACTGTCCTCGCCTACGTGTACGGCTTCGTCCAGCTTGAACTTCTCGAACCGGGTCGCAAGGTCGACGAGCAACACGAGATCGAGCGCCACGCACACACGGCCAGGTACCTGATGGCGCGAGTCGCGACCGGAGATTACCCGACGCTGGAACGGGTGTTCGCCGACGCGGCTCACCTCACGGCAGCCGACGCCTTCGAGACTGGCCTATCCTATGTGCTCGACGGCATCGAGGCGAGCGTCCAGTCTGCAGGGCCAGCCCGCTAGACCGTAGAGCCGGGCGGACGACTGGCCAGCTACGACTCGCTTGCGTCGACATGGCTCAGAGGCGCGCGAGCAGACCCGCCTTCTTCTCGGCGAACTCCTCCGAGCTGATCGCCCCGACGACCGCGAGTTCCGCGAGCTTACGAATGCTCTCGTAGACGCCCTCGGGCGTGTCTGGCTCTAGGTCAGGCATCTCAAGCGACACCGGCTCTTCCGCGGCCTCGTCGCGTATGGGTGCCGCTGGCGCGGTGGTTTGCTTGACCGCCGGCTCGTCCGCGGCGTGGGCGGGGGACTTGCCTGTGGACGGCAGTTCGACCGGCTGTCCCGCGGCTGAAAGTACTACAGGTGATCGCTGGCTGTTTGGGGTCGGGGGGACGGGCACAGTGGGGCGCGCTACCTGGTGCGCGGCGCCGACTAGACGCGGGCGCAGATGCTGATCGAGCTGAGCCAACATGATGTCGGGCTCCAAGGACGCGGTGAGAGTGATCTGTCCGCCGGTAACAGTCAACAGCACGACTGAGGGCCGCGAGTCGGCAGCTTTCTTCGCTCCGCGACCGAAACGTTTGGGCTTCTTGCCGTCGTCGATCTCGCTACGGCGGACCGAGTAGTCGAGAACGTCGCGGAGCCAGGCGACACTCAACGGGGGGCGCAATGCGCCCTCGCCCGGCAGAACCGCGAGACGGTCCGAGTCCACGATAAACCGTCCGGAGATCGCTTGATCGGCCCAGTCCACATCGGGCGCGAGCTCCGTCGGCACGTATCCGGCCGGCTCCTGCGGGGTAGGTGCGCTGGGCTCGCTCGGCGCCGTGCCCGGCGATGGAATTACCTGACTCAGGTCGACCACATGGCGAATGTTGCAGTTGGGGTGTAGCCACGTCTCCCACCGCCGGAGCACGGTGAAGACCTCGCCCGTGTCGAGGCAACTACGCCAGACGATCTCGGATTTGCACTGCGGGCACTGCGCCTCAGGCGCGCCGTCGGGAACGTCGAAGCGACGCCTACAGTCCGGGCACGTGACCTGTACCAGGCTGATCTCGGTCACCAGACTCCTCCTCGGAGCTCGAGCCATCATTGGACAATAGGGCCGCTCGGGAGCTCTCCCTTGCGAGCCACAGCGGGCCGATCCTACCTGTCGCGGGCGGCCGCCGCCGGGTGAGAGCCCGTCCCCGGGTGCTGTGATCGGCGTCTGCTCAGACCAGGGAGCCGCTGGGTAGGTCGCCGCGGGGGCCGTTCGGGGTTCGGTTCCAGAATCGCCGACCCCAGTGGGTAGCCCTGAGGGGGCTCTCGACTATCGGTCCACTGCTGGCAACCTCACGCACCGAGTGATCAGCGCACCGGATATGACTGGTGACATGATTTTGTCTTGGTGCGCGCTGCGCGCGGACGAGCGGTGGTTCCGCGTCGATCGAGTCCAGGGCGTCTTTCCGGCTGGCTGGGCGCGATGAGGGCTCGCCGAGGGCCTGGGCTCTACGGAGTGTCGTCATACATCGCGTGAAACAGTGCTCCCGACCGCGCCCGCGGCCGCAACCCGTCTCATCCGCCACATCCGTGGACGTGCGCGTCGTTAGCCTGATCTGTATGGACGCGACGTTCACCGCTGCGCTGTTCGAGTGGCGTGGTCCGGCGCCGTTCTACTGGCTCGCGCTGCCAGCCGACGTCTGCGACTACGTGCGCGCCGAGGCGAGGCAGGCGACCTACGGATGGGGCGCCATCCCCGTTCGGGTACGAATCGGCGAGACGATGTGGGAGACCTCGCTGCTTCCGCGCCATGGCGGGTACCTCCTGCCAGTGAAAGCTCACGTACGAGACGAGGAGGGCGTCGGCGACGGGGACACCGTCATCGTGGCAATGAGCGTCGCGCCTCGCGGCGGAAGGGCCGCGAACGGTAGCGGCCCTGCAGTGTGACGCTTCGCGTGATTGCCACCGTGGCGGGCCAGGGACAGGTCCGCCTGCTCGGCTACCGGGGGGGATCCGAAGCCCTCGTGTGTGGCCAGGGGCGGGATCGAACCGCCGACCTACCGCTTTTCAGGCGGTCGCTCGTACCAGCTGAGCTACCTGGCCGAACCGGGCAACGACACGTCTCCCGGAACGGGCAAAGTCTAGCCGAGTGCGGTACTGGCCTCGTCATAGCGTGACCAGAGCAGCGATATCAGTGCCGGGTGGACCCCGATCGGCGCGGCGACCATGGCCGAGTCGGGCGCGGCGGCGCGCAGCGAGTCCATGAATCTGCCCTCAGCCAGCAGATATGGGACGACCTCGACGGGGGCAGCCAGCGCCGCCAGGTGTTTCGGAAGCTGGTCGTCAACGGTGTGGACACTCACCGGGCGGCCCAGGCGCGTCGCCAACAGCTGCCCGGTTCGATGCAGCTCGGCTGCCGCCTGCTCGCGGGTCGAACCGGCGGCGACGAGGGCGGTCGACGCCGCTGGGCGGTGCCGGACCTCCGCCAGCCGATCGAGCAGTATGTCGACGAGCGCCTCGTCTGGGCCGAGGTGGGTGGCGACAGCCAGCGCTAGGCGCGCGGCTCCAGCCCCCTCCGGTGTCATTGCGATCCGCGCCGCGATCGCGGCCGGGATATCGACGAGGGTATGGAAGCCGGTGGAGAGCAGGAGCGGCAGAACGACGGTGGCGACGGTGGTGTGCTCGAGCGCGCTTGCCAGCGTCGGCTCGGCCACGTCGAGGAAGCACAGACCGACGGCGACCCCGGGCCGCGCCAGAGCGACCTGGTGCACCAGATCCCTTGTCGTCTGGGAGCCGCGCGGCGAGGCAGTGCCGTGCGCCACGATCAGCACCGGCGGTTGCTCAGCGATTGTGCTACTCCGTTCCGATCTCGATCGACCGAACGCCTCATGGAGGCGGGCCGCGATGGGGCCGAAGCCCCCCGGAACCTGGCGCCCCCGACCGGACTTGAACCGGCGACCTCCGCCGTGACAGGGCGGCGCTCTAACCAACTGAGCTACGGGGCCTCGACCCGGGAACCGGGCGATCGTGCACTTGCGATGGTGACGAACTGCAACTGCGTGCCGTGCTGGTACCCCCAACGGGATTCGAACCCGTGCTACCGCCTTGAAAGGGCGGCGTCCTGGGCCTCTAGACGATGGGGGCGCTGAACCCGAATCATGCTAGTCCCGCTGGCTGACCCGCCAAGCATAGGGGACGACCCGCTCGGTCTCAAAAGCGCGCCGTGAATCTGTGGTCGTCGCCCGAGGACGTCGGTGCGCCCGGTCCGGTCATCGGCGGCTGTGGCGCCGGTCCACCGCCCGCCACAGCGCCAACACGACCATGCTCCCGCCTATCGCGCCCAGAAAGGTCGACGCCTTACGCAGGTCGAACCTGTCATTCGCCAAAACGGCCCACAGCGTTCCGCCTGCATAGGAGCCCACGATTCCTAGCAGGGAGGTGCCGAGGCAGCCAAGACGCTCGGGGCTGCGTACCAACAGCCGTGCTATGCCGCCGGCGAACAGTCCGACCAGTAGCAGCCCGAGGATGTAGAAGACCATGGCGCAATTGTGCGCTTCCTCAGCTGGCGGCCAGTGGGCGCATACCCAGCAGGCGCACGCCCGATCCCTCGGGCAGCACTGCGGTGATCCAGCCACCTGCTCGCCCGTGGGAGATCAGCTGCTGCGGCGTCGCGTCAAGCTCCACTGGCTCGAAGCGCCGGTGTTCCCAGTTGATGCGCGCGTCGTGACCGGCAACCGCCAGACTCAGAATCGACCCGTCGTCGGCGAGGTCGCCGCGGGCGGCGACCTGCCGCTCGATGACGTCGTCGAGCGCGCTCACCAGCGAGGCGTTGCCGTCGCACCAGGTGGCGACGAGGTCTGGTCGGGTTCGCGCCACTCGGGAGCCGGACAGGTAGGAGCCCGCTGCGAGCGACAGCCCAAGGGGACCGCCCGCCAGGCCGGTCAAAGCCAGGGCCTCGGCCAGCACATGCGGCAGACCGATGACCCGTGCCACGGCCGCGTCCTGATCCGCGGCGCTCGCGGGAACGGGTTTGGCCCCGAGGTCGCAGACCAACCCGGCGAGTGCGAGCCAACCGTCGAGATCGGTGTCGTCCTCGACAGTGAGCGTCCACGGAGCGTCGCGAAACATCAGCGGGTCGGTGGCACCCCAACCGCTGTCCTCGGTCCCGGCCAATGGGTGCCCGCCGATGAAGCGCGCCCGCGGCGCGAGCGCGCGCACCGCCGCCAACACTGGCAGCTTCAGCGTCCCCACATCGGTGAGCACCGCCCGCGTGGACAAGTGCGGCGCCAGGGACTCCAGGGCGTCGCGGACCTGGGGTAGCGGCATCGCCAGCACGACCAGATCGGATCCGCGCACGGCTGCTTCATCAGAGCAGGCCACGGTGAAGCCAGCGGCGCTGGCGGCGGCCGAGGTCTGGGAATCGATGTCGTAGCCGACGACGTCCAGCCCGCTGTGCCTGACCGCGTGCAGTAGGGACCCGCCGATGAGACCCAGCCCCAGCACGGCAACACGCTCAAAATGCGGTGTCACGGGGGCGGACTGTTGACTCGAGCTCACTGACTGACCGTATAGCCATGCCGGCGGTGACTTCCCGCAGCCGGTCCGAACGTGTCAGGATCGGTATCGGCATGTCCGCGACTGGTGTCGAGAGGTGGTGGATCAGGTGGCGCAACGGGGGTTTGCGGTTGCGGCGTTCCGTGACGACGGACGCTGGCGGGTGGAGCCGTTGCCGCCCGCGGTCCTCGTCGACCTCGGAGTTCTGCTGCAGGTGATGCGATCGCAGTCCCCCGACGGCGGACCTTTCGTTATAGCGGCCATCGACGATGAGTTCTTCGTGATCGCTCGTCAGGATGGCCCGCGGATCTCACTGCTGCTGTCGGACATGACGGCCTCGGTCGAGTACCCGCTCGCGGAACAGGTGCTGGCTCGCCTTGGTGAAGACCCACCCGACGATGATGAGCTCGACGAGCTGTGGCCGGTGGGCGACCTCGACCTGTTCGCGGATCTCGGTCTGTCAGAGGACGAGATGGAGCGGATTCTCGACGACATGGACGCGTACCCCGACGAGATGCTCGACACCATCGTCAACCGGCTGGGGATCGGGGATGAGTACGCGAGCGCGACCGAGTCGGCAAAGGCGGTCCGATGACGTATTTCGCGGCAGTGCTGTCACGTTCCGGAGACCGCTGGCGTGCCGTTGAGGTGTCGCTCGATGATTGTGAGAGCGTGACCGACCTCGGTGACGTGGCCCGCGATCATCCCGGAGATGTCCGCCTCGTCGTCATCGAACAGGATGACGAGTACGCGGCATTGATCCGAGTCGACGACGATGACGACGAGCCGCGCGCGTTCCTGTCGGACGGTCACGCCGCAGATTTCTTCCCGATGGCCGCGGTCATCGCCGAAGATCTCACTGAGATCGGCGAGGACGAATTGAGCGAGGATGAGGACGCTCCACCCGCGCACGACAGCGCGCCGTTCGGTGACGCCGAGATCGCCGAGGACCTGGGGACGTCCGCCGCCGACTTGCTCGCCATGTGCAGCCACGAGGGCACGCTGCCGATCGATGTGCTCGTCGCCGTCTGTGAGAAGGCCGGGTGCGGTGACGCGTTCGAGAGCGTCAGGGCTTGACCGATGACGAGGCGATCGACGCCGCGCTGGACGCGGCCGCCGGCGCACTGGCCTCAGGGGACGTGCCCATCGGCGCAGTCGTGCTCGACTCGCAGGGCACGCTCGTGGCTGCGGCGTGCAACGAGCGCGAGGTGGGCCACGATCCGGTAGGGCACGCCGAGGTCATCGCGCTGCGGCGCGCGGGTGCGGCGCTGGGATCCTGGCGTCTGGAAGGCTGCACGCTGGCCGTGACCGTCGAGCCGTGCACGATGTGCGCCGGTGCCGTCGTGCTGTCACGGGTGTCTCGGCTGGTGTTCGGGGCCTGGGATCCGAAGGCGGGCGCAGTCGGCTCGCTGTGGGACGTCGTACGCGATCGTCGACTTAATCATCGGCCTGAGGTCGTCGGCGGGGTACGCGAACAGCAGTGCGCCGCCCTGATGGCGCAATTCTTCGCGCAGCGTCGCTGAGATGCACCTCATGTAGTCTGTGCGACGGTGGCGTGTCCGAGCGGCCGAAGGAGCACGCCTCGAAAGCGTGTGAGGCGAAAGCCTCCGTGGGTTCAAATCCCACCGCCACCGCCATAAAGCTCCCGTATTTGCTGGCCTGGAGGTAGTTCTTGCAGCAGCGGGGACGGAAGTCCTTCATGAGAAAGCCCTCCGTGGTAGCCAGCATGGTAGCCACCGGTTTGCGGCTTCGGCCAGATCCGGCCGGGTCGGATCCCGACGTCACCTCCTCCCAGGTGAGGACGCCGCGCAGCGCGGCGTACGCCAGGAGGTGGTCGCTGTGACCGACAACGCGAAGTTGACCCCCGTCCGGCCCACGCCGACCGGACTCATCCACGGGGTGCGGGAACGGCTCGATGCACTTGAGCGGGACCTGGCCGCTGCGCGGACGGCGCTCGCCGAGGCGCAGGCGGAGCTGGTGGCCGCCCATCAGCGGTTCACTCCCGAATCGGTGGCGCTGACCCACTGTCCAGGTGACCGAGCTGCTCGGGTTGTCCCGGTCGACCAGGACAGCAAGGACCCGAACCCGGATCTCACCGCAGCGGTCTCGCCGGCCTGCCACGCCGACGGACTGGTCGCGCTGACCGCAGGCACCTATGGCAACGTGCTGCGCTTCCTGCCACCCCTGGTGATCGGGGACGGCTGCTCAAGGAGGCCTCGACATCTCGAGGCCTCGTCGGCGTCAGCGCCTGAGGCACCTGACGAACGAATGTCGGGGCCGACCCTCGTGTGTCACCTACAGCATGATGTCCGCGCTACTGCCTCCGCATCGTCGCTCATCTGCTCGAGGACCAGTATCGCTCGGCTCGATCCACCGGGCTTTTGGCGGTGCGTTGCGCGGGAGGATGGTAGGTCCATACCGCATACCCTTTTGCACGGCTGCGTGATGAGGTCGCGGTGAACGTAACCTCCGGGCGAGCCGGGTCGTTGGCTTACTCGGCAGCCTTGAGATTCGCGCGAGATTGGGTCGACAGTTGAGACGACACGCGCTGACGCGCCGCCTGGCCAGGCGCAAGGGAGCGATCGCTGCCGCCGTCGTGGTCGGTATGTTCGCCCTCGCGCTCGTCCTGTGGGTTGGCCGCTCACCCCAGA
Source organism: Actinomycetota bacterium (assembly GCA_030775705.1). GTDB lineage: Bacteria > Actinomycetota > Actinomycetes > Mycobacteriales > Jatrophihabitantaceae > JALYIS01. Next base: position 22,147 of record JALYIS010000169.1, on the reverse strand, counting down.
ACTTGCACACCCAGGTCGATCCCGGGCGGACGGGCACAAGCAGCAGCACCGGGGCCATCCGGACCTCGCCCACGCCGCCGTCATCGACCGGGCCGTCCGGTTCGAGCGCCCCCGGCGGACAGCTGACGCTGCCCCGGCTGCCCGGGCTGACTGAGGGCGACAACATCGCCGGCGCAGGGCTGCCGGCCCACCAGGTCGTTCTCACAGTAACCTCCGACCTGCCGCTGCTCAGGCTTGCCTACCTGGTCAAGGACTCGCCGCCGATCCGCGAGAATCGCACTTACATCAAGTCTCCGGTGGCAGCGTCGGTGATCGCCCACGGCATCGGGCTTGAGGCTGTGCTCGCCGCCCAGGCCTCTCCCGGCTCGATCCGGATCACCTGCACGATCAGCGTCGACGGCGTCGTCACGAACACCCGGACCGTGCACGGCGGGTATGCCGTCGTCGTCTGCGTTGGCTGAATCTGCGCTTGCACCTCTGCCAGTCGAGATCGGCGCGAATTGCGGACGCCTAAAGGCTAAAGCGGGAGGAGGGGACGTGGCAGGATCGGGGGCTGTCGACGCTCGACTGCGCAGGCACCGTGATCGTCTCGATCCGCGGCGCGTCCGGCTCGAACGAGGTCCTGCACTTCCTCTGCGGCCTATCTCGGGTTGTCCACGAACCGCTTGCCAAGGGGACCTAGGTGGTCGTCGACCTGCGCGGCGCCGGACCGTACAAGTCGCCGCCTCGACCGATCTCAAACCCCTACTCGAGAACCGCGAAGTTCACCCTGTTCGGCTAAACGTCCCTTGTGATGACCAGACGATGCCCGTCTCCGGCGCCAAGAATGAGGGCACGACGACGTATCGTGTCGGTACCGGGCACGGCGTGTTCGTGCTGGCGTTCTTCCGCACGGACCCCTCCGACCGCCCGCGGATGCTGCCCAACGACGGCCGGGTCGTGCCCAGTTTCATCGTCCAAGCCTGATGGACCAGCCGCTGACCATCTTCGGCGGCGGTCAGCAGACGCGCTCGTTCTGCTATGCAGACGAGCTGGTCAGGGGGCTGATCCGGACTGATGGGCTCGCCCGGCGAGGTCGCCGGACCAGTCAACCTCGGCAATCCGGGCGAGTTAAGGATGATCGAGCTCGCGTCGAAGGTGGTGGGGCTGGCGGGCGGCGCGGGCGGCCTCGAGCACCGTCCGCTGCCGGCAGACGACCCGACGCCGCCCCAAGCCGAAGACCGTTCGGGCCCGCGAGTTTCTCGGTTCGGCCCCGACCGTCCACCTCGACATGGGCCTGGGCCGCACGGTCGAGTACCTCCGCGAGTTGCTCGCAGCCTCACCTGTGGCGTAACGGCTGCGACTCGGCCGGTATTCTAGAGGCTCCGCCAGAACGTCGTGAAGGGTAGATTCGTGGGCCTCGTCGTGCAGAAGTACCGCGGCTCGTCCGTCGCCGATGCCGAGCGGATCAAGCGGGTCGCCGAGCGCATCGTCAAGCGCGAAGGCATCGATCTCGCCAAGCAGATCGTCCCGGTGCCCGACGGCCGCGAGTTCGATGCTGCTGCTGACGGCGGGCGAGCGCATCTTGATGGGCTGCTCGCGATGGCCACCAATTCCTTGGCCGCCACGCCGAGTCGTTCCCCGGCTCGCTGGCCGGCGTCCTCACCACCTCCGTCCACGGCAGTCGAGCACTGGTCACTCGGCCTGACCTCGCCATCCTCCGCACCGTGTGGGCGGTCGTCCACTCCCGCGGGGCGTACTGAGCGGACTGTGTGATCAACCTCCTCGTCGACGCGATCGGCGTTCGCCGCGGCAGCGCGGCCATCGTCATCGGCAACACCCTCGTGGGTTGGACGCAGGCCTTTCCGGACGACCGGATCACCGTGCTCGTCGACCGCGATCCCGAGTTCACGGTTCCAGCGTCCGTAATGGTGCAGCACGTGACGCTCGGCCACGCACCCGCGGTTGCGGTCCGGCTCTGGGGGCAGACAGTCGGCGTACGCCGCGAAGCCCGACGTATCCGCGCTGACGCGCTACTCTCGGCCGTTACCGCCAGCGCGTTCCTTGGCGCCCGCTGCCCGCACGGCGTGATGGTCTACGACTTGCGCCACGAACTGCGCCCGGCGCAGTTCCCGCGCCGCCGGCGAATCGTGCGCCGCCTGCTCTACGGGTGGTCGTTCCGACGCGCCGACGCGCTGTTCTGCATCTCCGAGCGCACCCGCGGCGATCTCGTCCGGCGCCGACCTCGGCTGGCGGCCAAGTCCCGGGCCACCTTGCTCGGCGCCGATCATGCGGCGGCGTGGCAGAGAACCGATGACCCGGCGGCCTACGTGCTCGCGTTCGGGCACTTCGCGAACAAGAACGTCGACGCGGTACTGCACGCATGGGCCCGCTACTGCGAAGCGGACACCAGCGGACTGATCCTGCGCATCTGCGGACTCAGCGCGGCCGGGCGGGCGCACGTCGAAGCCGTGCTCGCCGGGCTCGACAACGCCGCGCGGGTCGAGCTGATGGGCTGGCTCCAGGACGACGAGTTCCAGACGCTGTTTGCCGGCGCGTCAATGGTACTGTTCCCGTCGGATTTTGAGGGATTCGGCCTGCCCGCGGTCGAGGCGATGCTGCTCGGCGTGCCTGTGGTCGTCAGCGACGACCCGGCGCTGCTCGAGGTCACAGCCGGACACGCGGTTGTCACCGCCGACCATTCGCCCGCAGCGTTAGCCGCCGCCTTGGTCGCCGCACGCGCGCGGACGCCGGACGAGCTCGCCGCCGCGCAGGCACACGCTCGCACGTTTACCTGGGCACGCACCGCGTCGCAGATGCAACAGTTGCTCGTCCGCCAGCCGGGGTCACCGCCGACGCCCTGAGACGAATTGGGGGTACGCGGACCTGTGGCGCGACCGCAGGGCATCCGCCAGGACTTCGACAACCTCGAGGTCCTCGCTGCCCGGCTGCTCGCCTTTCAGGATCGCTACAACGCCGCCGAACCGTTCGACTGGGCTTCACCCGAAAATCCCTCGACCGGCTCTTGGAACGACTCGCCGCCCACGAGGCGGCATGACCCCCGACGAACTAACGGCAGGACCCACGGGTGAGACGAAAGCGTCACCGGATCGGCACAGGACGCAACACTGAACCATCTGTTCGTTCTGCGCGCCACCGTTCCGGTAAGGTGATGGCACACGAGCGGGCTCTCGTCCCATCGCGTTGCAGGGAGTGGGGCTGATGGAGCCGGTTCGACTGGCCGCCACGCATCGGAAGATGGGTTGGGGCGGGTTGTTCGATCTGAACGTTGCCGGCAGTGGCGAGAGTTCGGTTCCGTTCCTCAGCGTTGCGCACGCCGTGGCGGAGCACGCGAGCGTCGTCGCCGAGGTCGGGTGCGGCCGGGGCGGATGGGCCGACTCAGCGGACGGCCTCGTTCCGCTGCAGGACTTCCGGGGTCCGCGACGCCGCGTCATCGGCATCGACATCGACCCGATCGGCGAGCAGAACCCAATGATCGACGAATTCCGTCGCATCGACGAAACAGGACGATGGCCGCTCGATGACACCTCAGTCGACCTCGCCGTGAGCGATTGGACACTCGAGCACGTCCAAGAGCCCGACATTTTCGTCGCCGAGTTGACTCGAGTACTCACGCCGGGCGGGATATTTGTGGCCAGGACTGTGAGCAGGTACTCCCCGTTGTCGATCGCTGCACGCGTCGTGCCGAATGATCGGCACGTGTCGATCCTGTCGCGTCTCCAGCCCGATCGTGACGCCAAGGACGTGTTCCCGACTGCTTATCTGATGAACTCGCATCGCGAGCTCCACCGGCTGCTCGATCGCAACTTCGACTGGTCAGTGTCTCACCGAAGCGACCTCAGCCAGTACTTCCTCCGGTGGCCGCGCATAGCCCGAGTGATTGCAGCGACGGAACCGCACCTGCCGAAGATGGTGCGCTCGACGCTCGTGCTGCACGCCCGCAAACGCGGCGCGCCGTTTACAAGCGATCGCTCGTGACCATCAGCCGCCGGCGACGCCTCCAAGTGCTCGTCGCAGCCTCTGTCGTTTCGCTGTTCGAGTTTGCTCTTGCGTTGCGGCCGGGTCGGCCCGTCGAAGATGTGAAGGACGGGACTGCACTCCCGGGACGCGCATCGCCGGCACGCATGACGCGTTTACACGATCCCGGGCTCAGCCTCGTGCGACGCCCCGGTCTGGGCCACGCCCAGTAGGTCCGCTCGTTTCTAGCAGGGCCGCCGCAAGAGAGGCAGGAAGGTACACGATCCGCAGAGTCAACGCGTCTTGCTCGGCGTTGAACACGATCCCGGCCAGAACCGACACGAACAGAGCCGCCGCGAGGGGTTGCGTGCGAGAGGCGGCGAGGCTTCGGACCAATGCTCCAAGGTGGAAGACTACGTAGCCGGTTAGCAGCACGATCCCGCCAGCCGCGAGCGCCTGGAGATATACGATATGCGCCTCGCCAGCGACTTCCAGTCCAATGCCGTAGATCGGGGAGTGGCCGAAGTCGTGCGCGGCCTGGGTATTGATGATCGTCCGGCCGAGGTCGCTCCCGGCGGTCTGGCCGCCGTTCAGCCTCAGAGCGCGAAGAATGTTGTCGCCTATTGCCGGGTGGATGACGAACCCCAGCGTCAACACGATCCCACCGAGTAGGGCGACGAATGGGAGTACCCGCCGGAATCGCGGAAGCAGAACAACCGATAGTGCGATCGCAGCGGCACCCGCGCCGGCCCCCGACCGTGACCCTGATGCATAGAGACCGGCCAGGAGCGCAGCAACGCCCAGGGCCGCCCAGACACGGACGCGCAGGCTGTCGGCGAGTACCTTCCACAGCATGATCGGCAACCCGAACACCGACGCCATTGCGACGTAGTTCGACTGTTCGGTGAGGCCTGTCCCGCGTCCGCCCGCAGCCGCGAAGCCAGTGACATGCGCGGCAATGGCGGTCAGACCCTCGACGTCAGTAAAGGCGATCAGGCCAGACACCGCCGCCCCTGCGGCGAACGAGACTGCGCACCTCGTCAGCGCGCGCCTGTCGTAGGTGTAGGCGAGGCCGAACAGCAACGGCAGCCCCACCACCGGGATGAGAAATTTGATCATCACGCCGCCGTTGCTGAAGCCGAGTGTCGATCCGCGGAGGACGACCCCGTTGCTTTGGGGTAAGAGACGTTGGGCCAGATAGTCCGGCGACACCGGGAAGACCTCGTGGATCATGCCGACGAGGAGGATAGTGCCGGCGAAAAGCCAAACCCACGCCGGTATGCGGGGCATTGTGACCGCAAGGTCGGCGGCAAAGATCGCAGCCAGGCCCATCACCAGAAAGATGTCCCCGAGCCGGATCGGTCCGAGACCGACGGCCGTCCAAGGCACCGTCAGGCAAGCGAGATAGGTGAACACAAGTCCGACGCGGATCACGCCCGGACGTCGTGACGCCGTTGACGTCGACCCGTCCTCGCGATGCGAGGACGGGTGGTCCGAGCCGACGATCGCCATCAGTCCTCGCGCCTTGCCTCCGGCTCGGGCGAGCCGATCTGAGGCACATGATAGGCCGTACGACGCCAGGAGGCCGCCCGCCGCTGGAATCCTTGCGACAGGTCGTCGCCTCGACGCCGAACTGGCTGCTTCACTCGCGACCCACGTTCAAAGCGAACCAATGGGCGAAGCGCTGCCCGCTGAGGTCTCGGAGTCGCTCCACCTCCGGCGCGAGTTCGGTGCGCAGACGATCGGCGAGAACCGCCAGTCCCTTGCCGAAGACTTTCAGGTCCCGCTCGAGCTGAGTGGCGTAGCGACTTTGCGCCACGTTTGGGTTGAACGGGTGGTCCCGGTCTGCGAACGCCTCCTCGATGGGACGTCGTGCGACGTCGCGGCTCATCTGTTCGACGTAGGAAGCGACAGCACGCTCCACCCGGTCGCGGACGAGGTAGACGATCGTGATGTCCGGTACTTGCTCCGCCATTCGCTCCGGGACACCCGGTACCGATGGATAACTTCTGCAGGCGGTCGTGCTTTCACCACTGACGGCCATCGTGAGATCGAACAAGGTTCGGTAGACACCCCTCACTTGTTGCGGTGCGGATCGCAGAAGTAGCCGGGTTCCTTGACCGTGGACATCGAGGTCTGTGGGTGCTGCTCGAGGTAGGAGTGCAGGCTGGTGGTGCCGGCCTTCGCGGCTCCGATGAGCGCGGAGGTGGGCAGGCCACCGTCTGAAGTGCCGTGGGAGTTTGAGCGGCGTTCTCGACGGTGGCGAGGTCGGAGCCGCCGACGACAGGTCGGGCAAACCTCCATCGCGTCGCCTACCGCTGTGGTGAGCCACTTCGTTTCTACAAATGAAGCGAGGCTGTTCGTCGCGAACCGCGGTGGACAGCAGACGTCGCAGTGCAACGTCACATACTCGTCCGGCCGGACGTCGTCGCGTCCCCGCGCCGATACAAGGATGGTCATCGTCAGGGAGACTAGCTACTCCGAAGCCGCGCTCATCTCCAGGTCTGGCCACGCCCTGCCCCCCGTCCTCGGGTGGCACCGACGGAGGTTGCGGGTACGGCACAATGCATGCGTGCACACGACGAAACACCGACCTCGGGCCGAGCGTCTCAGGTACGAACTACGGCGGGCGCGTCAGACCCGTCGCACGTTCGTCAACTGGCCGACGCTGCTGGCGCAGATGGCCGCTGCGAAGCTGCGGACGCCGACGGGAGAACTCCAGTTCCGCACGCGATCAGGCATGCTCGTCGCGAGCCCCAACGTCCCGGGTGCACGGCTGCCCCTCTACGAACAGTTCGCCGAGGATGCTTACGACCTCACCGACCTGCTCGTCCCGTACCAGGGTCGGCCCATATCGGTGTTCGACATCGGTTCGCACATCGGCTCGTTCGCTCTGAATGTCGCCAGCCGGCACTCCACGGCGCAGATCTGGTGCTTCGAGCCGTCGCCGCAGACTGCTCGCCTACTACGCCGCAACGTCGAGCAGAATGCGCTGAGCGACCGGATCAGGGTGCAGGAGTGCGCATTGGCCGGCACTGCCGGAACGGCATCTCTCGATGACAACGACGGTGGTTCGGTCCACAACGGGCTTCTGCGAGACGAGTCGCGGCTCGTGCACGGCGCGGATCACCTCGATAGTCGTCGGAGCGTCCAGGTCAGGACGACGACGTTCGACCGTGCCGTTGCCGATGCATCCCGTGCTCCCGATCTGGTCAAGCTGGACTGTGAAGGTGGCGAGTACGAATTGGTCTACGCCTCTCACCCGGAGAGCTGGTCGTCGGTCAAGCGCGTAGTGCTCGAGTATCACCCCGTAGACGGTCAATCCTGGACAGAACTGAGCGCCTGGTTCGCCCGCGCGGGACTGGATCTGGTCCGGCACGAGCCGATCCAGCCCGGCCTCGGGACGGCCTGGCTGAATCGCGCGGAACCCTGCTGAAATGGTCCGGCTCCCACCACGCTTGCGACCGCTGTTTCCCTACCTCAAACCGGTGTACACGGCACTAACCCGCGTCGTGTCACCAGCGTCCGTCGCGCTGGCTCGACGAGGTGACGGCCCCGGCCTACCTTCCGGCTGGGTCGATACCGCTGAGCAAGCGGCAGAGTCGAGCGGCGGACGCTGGCTGCAGTCGCGGGCTTCCGAACTCATCGTCCGCACTCCCCCGCCGGCGGGCCCTGCCGACCGGGCCTTCGCCGCCGTCCTGACCGAGTCGGCACCGAGGACGGGCGTAGCTGAACTCCCTGGTGGTCGCGTGCTTGGCCCTCACCGTGCCGTGGTGACGCGTAACGGCGATCTGGTTCAAGAGCTGTCGTTCTACTTCGGCACCAAGCGCCCGCGGGAACACCCGCTATATCTCCATCCGCGTGTCCCGTCGCCCCATGCCGTCGAGGGCCGGCTCGGCGTGCTGGCCACGCGCGGCGACCGGAACTACTACCACTTCCTGATGGACGTGGTGCCACGCCTCGGCGTAATGGCCTCGTGCCCGGACATCGCGCCACCGTCGAAATGGTATGTGCCGACGACGTCGCGATTTCAACGTGAACTGCTGGACCTGGCTGGCGTTCCGGAGTGGCAGCGCGTAGACAGTGACACTTACCCGCACGTTTCTGCTGATGTGCTCGTCGTCCCTACGCCCCCATCCATGACGGTGATCAATCCGCCGTGGGTCGTGGGATGGCTCCGGGCTCGACTGCTCATCAAGGCCGTTTCCCGCGTGGCGGGGCGGGGCTTGTACGTGACCCGGGGTACGGGCGTGAACAATCGAACTGTCTCGAACGAGGAGGAAGTGGTGTCGGCCCTCGTCGCTAGTGGCTTTCAGGCGATCGACCCCGCCGTGCTGTCGGTTTCGGAACAGATCCGGGCCTTCGCCGAAGCATCGGTCGTGGTCGCACCGCACGGCGCCGCCCTCGCCAACCTCGTCTTCGCCAGCCCCGGCGCCGGCGTCGTCGAACTCTTTCCCGCAGGCGCTGTGGTGCCGGACTACTGGAAGTTGGCAGGTGGCGTGCCCGGGCTCGAGTACAGGTATCTGACCGGCTCAGGTCGTCAGCGGGTTGCCGGCCGCTCGAAGATGCTCGTTCGTGACATCACCGTCGATGTTCCGGAACTGATGCGTGTGGTTGACGGCATGCTGGCGCGGCGGTCCGAATGAACGTCGTTCGCAAGGCAGTGGCCATAGATGTGACCTACGATCGCTGCATACCCAGCACGTCGATCTTGGAGCCAGCGTTGAATCGCGAAGCCCTCACCAACCAATGCGGTTCATGAACGGCGGTCACTCCATCTCCCACCGGCGCCAGCGCGTCCCGTTGCTCGCGCGTCGCCTGCTCAGGGGCCGCGACAACGCGAACTTCTACCGCCTCCTCAAAGAGGGCCGCATCGAGATCGGATATGCGACTTACGCAGTCCCTCCGCGAGTTCTCGATTACCCGCATGACCAAACTCGACTGATCGTAGGAAAGTACAGCTCGATGGCCGGCGGCACATCGTTTGTACTTGGCGGAAATCATCCGATGGATCGCGTGACCACCTATCCCCTCCGCATCTTTTTCGGGCTACCGGGACGCGGCGCTGATGGATATCCGCAGTCCAAAGGTGACATCATCGTCGGCTCAGACGTTTGGATTGGTCACGCCGTGACCGTGCTCAGCGGCGTCACGATTGGTGACGGCGCTGTTGTCGCGGCTGGATCTGTGGTTACCAGCAACGTGCCTCCATATGCGATTGTGGCCGGGAATCCGGCCCAGGTGCGTCGGTACCGTTTCGCTCCCGAAACGTGCGCGGCATTGCTCGCTGTCAAGTGGTGGGACTGGCCAGCGAGCCGGATCAGCGAAGCGGCCGATCTGCTCAGCGACAACGACGTCGACGTCTTCTTGGCCTACGCTAATACGCTCGCGACGTCCACGTGATCAGCACCAGTGATGCGCAGAAGACCGGCCTAGACGTCTTCGCCTACTACCTGCCGCAATTCCACCCGATTTCGCTGAACTCAACCTGGTGGGGCGAAGGTTTTACCGAGTGGAACTCCACCTTGCGCGCCGTACGAGGTTGGCGCGCTATTCCGGGCTCGGTCATCACTCCGGGCGAGCTCGGTTTCTACGACCTGCGCTCCTTCGAAGTACGTCAGCGCCAGGGCGAGTTGGCACGTCTTGCAAAACTATCTGCGTTCTGCGTTTACCATTACTATTCATGTGGCGAGCACCTGATGCCGGCCGCGGTCGAAGCGATGCTTTCTGACGGCCAGCCGGATGTCCCGTTCTTCTTTTGCTGGGCAAATCATGACTGGACTTTAGCCTGGCAGAACCGCCCACAGGACACGATCATGAAGCAACGGTACGACGAATTAGCTAATGATAACCACATCGACTGGCTCCTCGACGCCTTCGCGGATCCGAGGTATTACAAAATCGGGTCGGCCCCAGTTATCAAGATCTACGATGTGGCGGCGATCCCGCACGCCGGCGAGGTTCTTGCGAAGTGGCGCAACAAGGCTCGGGAGCGTGGGTTCTCGGACTTGGTCATTCTCGGACGCGCACCAAATGACCGGTACTGGTCAGCAGGCGGTTGCGAAGTAGCTGCTTGGGTTCAGGACGTACTCGTTCCGCTGCGCTACATGCCGGCGTGGCAGCGCGTCGCTGGCGCTCTTCGATCGCCGCAAACCGCAGTCCGTCTCGCCCGGTTCGGCGACTATCCGATTTCGCGGCAGCTCCTGAAGCGGGCAAACGACCGTGTTTTCGCCGGCCGGAGCGACTTCGTGCCCACGGTTTTGACGTCGTTCAACAACGTCGGCCGACGGGCCCGGCGAGCCAGCTTCCTGCTGGGGGATCCGGAGGGGTTCGCGGCAGACCTGACCGATGCAACTCGCCGGGCACCGGTAGTGCGCAGCCCTGACGGAGCGCGCCGACTCGCCGGCATCAATGCTTGGAACGAGTGGGGCGAGTCAATGGCAATGGAGCCGTCAACCGAATCCGGCCGCGCGCTGCTGGAGGCGTGCGCTTCCGTGTTAGGTGGCCTGGGGTAGCGCTGACTTTCGCCAAAACGCGCCGAATCCGTCAATATCGACGATTGGCTCGGTGATCTGGTGTGTGCCCCGGTAGTCCTCAACGGCAGCCTTGCACGTCTCAAGATAACCGTAGTCGTCGATTATGCAGTAACCGCCGTCCGACAACTTGGGGTACAGATAAGTCAGGGACTGCATCGTTGACTCATAAATGTCGCCGTCCAGCCGAAGGACCGCAAGCTGCGTCAGCGGAGCGGTCGGCAACGTGTCTTTGAACCAGCCCACCAGGAATTTCACCTGATCGTCCAGTAGCCCGTAACGGCGAAAGTTGTCTCGTACTTGATCGACGCCGATCTGGAGCGCGTTCATCCGGAAGTGTTGGTCGTCGCGATCCGCCGGGTACCGATGCGGATCCGGCCGCGGAAGGCCCTCGAACGAGTCTGCTGCCCACACGGTCCTGTCAGTCACCCCGTACGCTTTGAGGACCCCGCGCATGTAGATCGTGGCGCCGCCGCGCCAGACACCTGTTTCGATGAGATCCCCTGGGATGTCCTCACGCAGAACCGTCTCTATGCAGTCGCTCAAATTCTCCATGCGCGCCTGGCCGATCATTGATTCCGCGCGAGGCGGCCAATCGCGGCCGTTCCGCCGCGCCTCGGCGTCGTAGGGGCGCTTATAGCTGAGTTCGAAACCAAGGCGCTGCGCCGCCGAACCGACGAGATTAGCGACCTTCCCCTTCACGCCGGCGCCGCCGGATTGAAGACCGAGGATGAGGTCGTTGTCCTCACTTAAAGCACCGGTCAGAGTCGCCCTTAGGAGCTCGAGGTACAGCTGCCTGGAATCGTCTTGATTTGCAGATCCGCTTCCCATGGGCAGAGTGTATCCAGCCGTCTGCGAGCCCTCCGTGCATCGGGTCGCCACGCGAGGAGGACGACGTAACGAGGCTAGGCGAGGGCGTCGTGAAATGCGGCGAAGCTCGTCAGGCCTTCGATCTTGTCGTCGTCAAAGCGGACCTCGAATTCGTCTTCGACCACAGTGATCAGGCTGACAGTCGCCAACGAATCCCACACGTCGCCGTCGACTTTCAGGTCGGGGATCTCCGTAACGGGAACCTGTGGAAACACCATCTTGAAGCACTCCGTCAGGCGGTCAGTCGCATCGGTCACTGTCTGTCCTCACTTGTCTTGTCGGCCGGTCCGGGAGGATCGTCGGCCCCAGCCACGACGGTCATGTGGTGCAGCTCCGGCAGTGTAGTCAGGAACTCCAGGCCGATTCGCCAGTCCGGCGAGCCCGCACCGACGCTGTTCAGGAACGCCTGCGTCGGTCCGTTGCGTGCAGTCGGAGCAAAGTTGAACATGACTTGGCGCGCCCCGGCGAAAGTCGCAAGTGCGCGCAAGACGTGCTGCTCAACCTGTCGTGAGAATGCGCGGCAGCTCAACACCCATGTATCCACCCTGAGGGTGCCGTTGGCGACGGTGCCCAGGATGACCGATATGGTTCCCAGCGAGCCGAAACGATCGTGGTAGGCCACCGTGGCGTTGAGTGCGCGTGGACGTTCACCGAGTGCGGCCAGCGACGTCGGATCGTGCCGGATCCCGTTCAGGTTGAATTGATTGGTCTTGTTGATCAACTCGAGGGCGCGGGGGGTGCGCCACCCGGTGCCGACATCGATCGTGATCTGCGCTTGCAGGTCGTGCAGGAATGCCGTCTGGTCCGACGCCCGGTCCCGCTCGGCGCGCATGCGTTCGGCCGCACGGAGGCTGTCCAATCGCAGGGCGTCCTCCTGGTTCCGCTGATCACGCCAGAACAACGCGCGGAGCCGCTCAACCGTTACAAGAGCGGCAGCCGGATCGTTCGTCGGGAACTCGACCGCAGTGATCGTCGGATGAACCGCGAGGATCTCAGCGAGCTCGCGCGGATTGTCATCGACGACCACAACGTCGTCGGCTGCGATGTTCCACGCTCGAAGGATCGCCGCGATGCCCTCAGACTTAGGCCGCCAATTGACGACAGCAGGGAAGAACGCGTTCGCCGGCACGCGTAGATCCTCACGAGCCAACGCGCTCGTAGCCACTTCAGGGTCGTTCTTGCTGCTGATCGCAAGCAGTACTCCGTCGTGGGCTAAACCGGCGAGCGTTTCCTGGTAGATCGCGTGGATCTGACTGCCGGCGTCCAAATTCCACGTGACTTCGTTCGGACCGACCTCGCCAACCAGTCCGCGCCACAAAGTGTCGTCCAGATCGGTGACGAGGCCCTTCTTCGGCGGCGTCGGCAATAGCGCAGTGATGGCATCTCGCGCCAGTCTGGAGGCCAACTCACGTGCGTGCGGCATCCCATAACGCAGATCGCCTGCGACATCGCGCGAGTTCGGGCCCTGCCCACCCTCCTCGATGACCCTCACTTCCGGGTTCTCGCTCATATCGGCGGCAAGCTCGGCGAGCATCGCGCGCAGCCGCGCATTGAGCGGTCCCCGGCGACCCGGCGTAGTCACGAGCGCGGGAGGAACGGCCGTGGCCGGTAGCACGAGCGCCACCCTCCCTGGCAGGTGGGCGATTGCAGTCGCCACTCGCCCGATCCGGGCAGCCGCAGTGACGACAAGGTCGGCCTCATCAGCCGCACCGCCTCCGGCTCCCGGGCCACGAAGGGCGAGTCGGGGATCCAGATCCGACCAGTCCAAAACGACGACCGTCAACTTTGTTCCGCTGTCGGTCAAGGAACAGATGGACGTCTCGATGTCGCCGTAGGAGCCTTCGACGACAGCTACGCTCGACTCAGGCCTGGCCGCGGCCGCGTACCCGGCCAGGAACGTGCTGAGGTGCGTCGGCGTGAAGCTGCACGCCAAGCCAATTTCGATGCTGGTTCCGTCGCCCCTTGGCACCAGCTTGCGCGAGATCGCGAGTGCCTGGGCGTAGCTCAGGATGTCGTCAGCAGCCATCAGTTCTCGTTCTCGTCGCGCGGGTCATCTGCCGACGGGCCGCGGACGACATGCACCCCGGGACGGCTACGGCTCGGGACAAGACGCAGGAGCGCGGCCGCAGCGTCGGCTGGCTCCAGGGATCGCCCGACGGTCGTCTGGACGTAGTCGGTCGACACTCGTCCGGGTCTGGCCAGTATGAATCGGACATGGGGATAACGCGCCGCAAACGCCCGGCAGGCACCCTCCAGCGCGGCCTTACCGGCCGCGTAGTGCCAAACGGCTGCTGTGGGCTCCGTGACGTAGTCACTCGACAGGACGAGAACGGCACCGCCGGGTTTCATCTTCGGAAGCAGCGCCGTCAAGGGGACCGCGGTCATGGCCAAGCCGGTTGCGACGTGGTCGACGCCACGAGCGACGGCATTCGGGCCCACGGGCATGCGGATCAGAGGGGGCCACGCGCAGACAGCGACGAAGTCGATGCCATCGGCAACGTGCGACACGAGGCTCTGCGCGGTGGCGGCATCGCCTGCATCGCCTGCGATCGGCGTGGCCCGCAAGCCGGCGTCGGCGAGTCCGGTGAGTATCTCTGGTGCGCCGCTGCGGTGCGTGAACACCACCTCGGCGCCGCCGCGCGCGAGCAATGCTACGAGGTGCCCGCCGATACCCCGGCTTCCTCCGACGACGACAGCACGCTGCCCGGCGAAATGAATGCCTTCCATCGGTGCCGAATGCACGCGCTGCCAATCGATGCCGGCGGGGCGGGGCCGCACCAGCGCACGAATACGTGCAGTCGCGATCAGGCCAGCGCTCCCCCAGAGGTTCGCGTCGACTGTGGCTAAACCGAAACGCTCGTCCAAATCGGTCAGAGTCGCAGAAAACGTGAACGGAGGTCCGTTGACGCCTTCGCGGAAGCGAATATCCGCGCCCGTGAGCATAGCCTGACGGCCCGGCAGTTCCATCCCGGCGACGTAGCTCACCCATGCGACGCCGGAGATTCGCAAGTCGTCGAGCCGGAGGCGAGCACCGTGAGTCAGAAGCCGGCGAATCGCAACCGGGTCGCAAGCGTAGGAACCGGTCACCGTCCTACCGACATGCTCGAACGGATGCGCGAGGTCGGCGGCTTCCCTGCGCATCGGAGTCGTCGCCCCGGCAGGGCGATCGGGCCCTCGGATGTCCGTGTGAGGCTGGGCACGGATCGCTGCACACATCTCTCCGTCGTCGACGACGGTGATCACTCCGGATACCGGGGAAACCTCCGTGTTGTACGCGACACCGGCGAACATGGGCCGTCGCCAATCGAGGACAAGGCAGCCGGCTCCGGCGTCGAACTCAGCACCCGTAGTGGCCAAGGCCTGTAAAGAACCGAGAATGCCGTAAACGACAGGCATACCCCACGGCGTCGAACGGCTGTACTCCGAAGATGCGTGCAGCGGATTCCGGTCACCGCTCGCTTCAGCGAATGCGGGAAGGGTGTCGGCTTCGATAACGAATGAGCCGCCCACGTCAGTCGGCGGTGGAAGGGGTAGGTCCAGCGGGTGGGCCAGGGTCGTAGCGATGAATAAAGCCGGCGACGTCCGCCGAGTTGATCTCGCTGCTGCGCTCAGCCACGAGTTCGGGCGGCCAGTCCCACCACTTGATGCGCAGCAGCGCTTGACGGGTCGGTTCGTCGAAGCGCCAACCAACCCGCCGGGCCGGATTGCCCGCCACGATCTCGTACGGCTCGACCGAGCGCGTGACCCATGCCCGCGCACTCACCGCGGCCCCGTCGCCGATTGTGACCCCGGACATGATCAGTGCCTCGTAGCCGACGTAGACGTCGTTGCCGATCACTACTGGACCGCGACTCACGGGCGCGCCCTCCGCGAAGAGCCAGTGGCCATCGACCCGGGCGGAGTTCAGAACGCCGACCCAGTCGAGTCGATGCTGACCCCCGTGAAAGATGGCTGCACGATGATTCAGAGAGCAGTACTTGCCAATCCGGACCACAGAACCGTCGCCAGGACCGTAATCGATCAGTCTGATGTCGGACGAAGAGCTGGGATGGGCCTCGAGCCGACGCCGGGAATCCTCCGGGTGAACCGATTCGGCTCCGAAGACGTAAGTTCTGACACGGCGAGCGATCGCCGCTTCGACCGGCCTGCGAAGTTTCATGGCGACCGGTGATCGTTTCCACGACACGCTGAAAGCATAGAGCAGTCGGAAGTCCCGTTCTCAGTCGGTCGATAGTGATGCCAACGCTCGTCTCGTGAGCACCCAGAGCGGCACCGCCATGACGACGACGAGGCCGAGGACGCTGCCCAGCACGGGTCCGTTGATACCAATTAGATGCGTCAGCAATATGGAACTGCCAAGGTTGACAACCGCAGTCAGAACTCCGACGAGGGCCAGCACATTCACCTGCTCCAAGGCAAGTAGCAGATAGGACACTTGTTGGACGACGGCGGCGAGGACCGTGTAGACGAAGAAGGAGAGAAGCAGCGAAAGCGGCGGCACCCGTGCCTGGCCCGCCCACAAGTGGATGATGGGCCGGCCGAGTACCACTAAGATGGCGGACGTCAGGAAGGTGATACCTGCCGTTATCCCTATCGCGTGGCGGAATCGGGTTCGAACCCAGTGCACATCACCTCGCGTGACAGCGTCGGCCAGCGCCGACCACATCTGCTGGCCCGCTAGCAGGACGGTGGTTCCGATAATGGCGAATAGCCGGGCAGTGGTCGCGTAAACGCCCGCAACTCGCGCATCAAGGATCGATGAGACGACGAGCGAGTCGATCGCGTAGGCCACCAAGGAGCTGGATGTCAGCAATGCGAAAGGAACGGCCGCGCGCAGGTTCCGGCGGACTTCGATCAAGTTGGCCCGCCACGCCGGCGGACGCAATTCGGGAAACCATCGGACGAAAACCCAGTGCGATTGCATCACCGCGGCCGACGTCAGTACTCCACTGGTCGCCAGCACATAAGCCCACGGAGGAGCCGACACCGCAGCGCAAAGTGCAGTCGCCACGACCGCGGCGACCGCGCCTCCGGCAAGCCATAGACGAGCCTCGGCCGTCCGCAACATCGCCGCCATTACACGAGACCCGAGCGTCGCGGGGAGGGCTAGACCGCCCGATACGAAGAACACAAGTACCGCCGCGTCGGTCTGTAGACCCGATAGGTGTCGCACCCCGAGCATGTCGCGCCACGGAAGGAAGACGATTGACAACGAGCCGACAGCGGCGATGACCGTACCTGTCGCCAGCAAGGTGGCCGCAGTCGTTCGAACTAGCGCATTCGACTCCTCGATATCCCCCTGTGCATAGCTGCTGGGCAGACGTGTGTTCAACAGCGACCCGAGGCCTAGGTCGCCGAAGCCGAGGAACACGCTGAGCAGGGTCAGGACGGCGACGACGCCGAAAGACTCCACCGACAGCGCGTGAGCGGTGATAGCGAGTGTGGCCACCCCGGCCAGCGTGGAAACCAGCCGGCTTCCTATGGTGCCCACTGCTGCGCGCATCACGGCGGAGTCTCGGGTCGACACTTTCGCAGGTCGCCGGTTCGACCTTGGCAGACGAATTGCCTTCTCTGCCCGGTGACGGCCGGACCTCTTCGCGGCCGTCACACGGCGCGCGCGCAATGGGGTGACCTCATCGCGTTGGCGGATCGAACCGGCCGATGATGTTCATTGTGACCACACGGTAACTTATGCACATGCAACTGACCTCCGATCACCGGCGATGGAGGGACTCGATTGCAAGCGCAGCGAGACTACCGACCCGGGCACGTCGTCTCGGCCTAAGGGCGGTTCCGCAGCGGCTCGAGCTGCCCGCGAGATTCGTCGTCACGCATCTGCTTGGCCAACTGGAACCGGAAATCGCGCGATTGGACGAGATCGCTCTACCGGGCACCGCGGTGGATGTCGGCGCAAATCACGGCCTGTACAGCTACTCGCTGGTTCGTCGCGGTCATCCAGTCGTAGCCTTCGAGCCGCAACCGTGGTGCGCTCGCACGCTGCGGGGCTGGGCCGGTGAGCGGGTCCGGGTCCATGAAATAGGCCTGTCCGACTGTTTCGACATCCTCCCACTGCAAATCCCGCTCGATCGGAACGGACGGTCGAGCGGACTGGCATCGCTCGGCACCGACGAGGTAGAGGCCGAGGTCATCCGTGTACCAGTAGTGCCGCTGGATGCGTTCGAGATGACTGACGTGTCGTTCATGAAGATCGACGTCGAGGGTCATGAGCATCGGGTGTTGCGTGGAGCCGAACGGACCATCGCACGCTGCTCTCCGGCGCTGCTAGTCGAGATCAATGCGGCAAAGCTAAACGATGACGAGATTCGCGAACGATTCGATTTGATTCAGAAGTTCGGCTACAACGGCTTCTTCTTGAACGAAGATGCTTGGCACCCGCTCTCGCAGTATTCCATCGAGCGGTTTCAGCGCCTTCGGCTTGGCGGTGACGAAAGCGCTCCGCTGGTCTACAACTTCGTGTTTCGTCACCGCGCGAAATAGGCAGGACGTCAGCGGACGAGAATTGACGCCAGGCGCCGTGCCGGACCCTTCAGCACCGCTGGCGTATGACGTCGGAATCTTCGTGCGAGGCGCCCCACTGCGCGGACGATATTGCGCTCCAGCGCACGCTCGACGGCAGGTTGAACCTCGACCCGTGGAGGATGACGCAGCGGGAAAGTGGTCGCGGACGCGGTCTTCATCACGCGCTCTGGGAGGTGGCTGTCGGATCCCGGAGCGAATCCGACGTTCTCGATCATGTTCGTCGCGGGTGTGATCGCGAGCCCCCCGAGGTTCAGGACCGACAACCGCCACTGTTGGCCCCACTCCGCCAGAGAATGATCCTTGCCTTCGGCGACGTCGGCGAAGAACGCGCGGCCGGACCGGGTCTGTAAATCGTGGCGTACCGGCCGGAAGTCTCGCGGGCCGGCGACCGGCATGAATCGAGTTGCCGGCCGGCCGAACCAGACGAGTTCGGTCGTGTCGTCGTGCGGGCGCGCAAACACTGTCCGGTGGGCCTGCCAGGCCCGCGCCCAGGTCGCCCAGCCCCAATTCGATCCGAACGCGGTGAACGCGTAGCTCAAACCGTCGAACTTTCGGGAGTCGATTTCCTCGTTGCAGCCAGCGATATGCATGATCCGCTGGTCGTCGGCGTAGCGTTCGAGCAGCTCGGTGCAGAAGCGGAAGAAGCTGGGATCGGGCACGCAGTCGTCGTCGAGGACTATGGCGGTCGCTACTTCGGCGAAGACCGCGTCCAAGGTCAGTTCGGCATTGCCCTGCACTCCGAGATTACGTTCCCGGCAGATCCGGCGGACGTCACAATCCCAGTCGACCTGGTCGGCCACTACCGCGCGAACCTGTGCAATCAGCTCGACGTCGTCAGGACGGCCCTCTCGCGGACCGTCCGAACCGATGTAGAGGATTTGCGGAGCTGCGACACGTACCTGGGCCAGAACCTGGACGAGGTTGTTCGGACGGGCGAAGGGCAGGATCACGACTGGGGCGCAGGGCATGGGCTGATCCTAGGATCTCGCAGGAGTCGCGCCTGCGATGATCTCCTCATGACCGTTCTCGTCGTCGGAGGCAACGGCTTTCTCGGCTCGCACATCGTGGACGGGCTGCTTGCCGCGGGGCACCGCGTGCGCGTTCTTTCGCCGAACCCCGAACTGTTCCGCGCACCGAACGTCGAGGTCGACTACCACTTCGGCAGGTTGGACATCGGTGTCGACCTCGAGGCAGCGCTCGACGGCTGCGAGGTGGTCGTCGACGCCGCCTCCTCCGCCGTGCCGGCGTCGGCGGACCGCAGCCCCGCGACGGCTATCGCGACCAGCGTCGGTGCCTCGACCTGGTTGGGCGAGGTGTGCCGCAGGTCCGGCATCCGCGCCCTCGTCTACCTGTCCTCTGGCGGCACCGTCTACGGGCGCAGCGGCGACGAAGTTCCGCATCGAGAGACGGATGCGCTGGCACCCATCGGCACCTACGGAGCGCTGAAGGCGGCCAGCGAGCTGTCGCTTGCGGCGTTGCTCCGCAACTCCGACGTCCGGCACGTCTGCCTGCGGATCGCCAATGCCTATGGTGAACGTCAGAATTCCGCGCGGCCGCAGGGCATCGTCGGTGTCGCGTTGACCCGTATGCTCCAGGGCCTTCCCATGACACTTTATGGTGACACTATGCGGGATCTGATCCATGGGTCCGACGTCGCGTCGGCTGTCGTCCTGTCCGTCAATGATGAGCTCGACGGCGTCTACAACGTGGGCTCCGGCGTGGGCATCGCGATGAGCGGTCTGCTCGCCCGGCTCGAAGTGATCACCGGTCACCGGATTGTGATTGAGCACCGACCTGTCCGTTCGTTCGACGTCCCGTACTCGGTTCTGGACATCGCCCGGGTGGGACAAGCGGGTTGGTCGCCGAAGGTCGATCTGGACGACGGTCTCGCGCGTACGTGGGAGTGGCTCCGCGCTCTCGGCGGTGAACGCGAGCGGTAGTGACCCGCGCAGGCCGTTTCTGCGTCGGTGCCGCACCCAACCGCCAGTCGTCGGGAACACGGTGGTCTTGCCGCACGATCACCAACACCTCCGGCAGGACCATCAGTTCGTTGCGGCTGCTGTTCACCTCGGCTCCTCCCAGCCCATAAATACGGGGCTTCAAGCGACATCGGGCAGCGCAGAGACTGCCTCTAAAGCGTGTGGGTAAAACCACCGTGGGTTCGAATCCCACCGCCACCGCCCAGAAGCCCTATATTTGCTGGGCTCTCGGGAGCAGCCTCCCGATGGATGGGACGGCAGTCTCGCAGAGCGAGCCTTCGATGGTCGTGCCACAGTCAAAATTGGCTACCACCTGCCCGGCGGGCGGCACAGAGGCCGCCAAATCTGGGGTCTCCGACGCGGAACGTGCACGTCTTGTAGGCGTGTTCCTTCAAATCGAACACCATGCAGTTGCACCTCGGACGGAACGGGCACGAGGGCAGGATGTTGGGCTGCTGCCGAGTTTGCGCGCGAATGGGCTCGTGAGCGCGGGAGCGAGCGCGACAATGGCGTCATGGGCAGACACCGCCGACATCACCTCGTTCCGCAGTTTCTGCTGCGGCGCTTCGCCGATGCCAACGGCAAGCTGATCATGGTCAAGCCCGGCGATCTTGAGGTTGCGGTGCCGGTCACGGTCAACAACGCGTGCAACGAGGCGGGCTTTACCGCATTGAGACCGAGGACATCGTGGAGAAGGCGTTGTCGGCTTGAGGGACGCGCCGACAACTCGATCCGCAACCTGCTCGCTGGCGAAGCACCGCGCCGGCTGGTCCTGGCCTGTTGGGCGGCCAGCTCAGCCGAGTGACGTCCACGCTGTAGGAGCCGTCGAGGTATGGAGGCTGATTGTGACGTCTCCGTAGGCATCGAGCGACACGGCGACGCCGAGTTCGGCTGGGACGTCGCGGACCGAGTCCGCGAGCCACCTTCGCGCGTCAGCGATCGCCTCTGAGTCCTCAGGGTGCGGTCCGTCCGGCAACACCGGGACGAGGCTGTATTTCGTGACGCCGTCGCCCAGTACCGGGTCGCCGTCGCAACCGTCCGCCACCGCCATACGACCAGAGCGCCCGGCTCACCTGTGAGAATGACGTCCATGTCGGTCCTGGGTGATGCCGCCGCCCACGTGCCGTCTTCCTGGTGACAGGTCCAGTCGTCCGTCGGGCCAGTGCCGTCGCGGGCGGTCACCGTGTCTCGTACCAGGAGGCAGGCCCCGCCGACGGCCCGATTGTCGTCCTCGTCCACGGCTTGGCCTCGGACGGGGACACCTGGGACCGCGCGATCGGTCCGCTTGCCAGGCGCGGCATGCGTGTCATCGCCGTTGACCTGATCGGTCATGGCCACTCCGACAAGCCCGACAGCCCCTATCTTCTGGACGACTTTGCGGAGTCTCTCAAAGGCTTGTTGGACGTGCTCGCAGTGGAGAACGCGACGATCTGCGGGCACTCGCTCGGTGGTGCCGTGGCGGTGCACTTCAGCTATCACTTCCCTGGGCGCGTGCAGCGGCTCGTACTCGTCTCGGCGGGCGGCCTGGGGCGTGAGGTGCATCTGCTGCTGCGCGCGGCCGCGCTGCCCGGTGCTCCGCGGGTGCTGAACGCCGTGATGAGCCCGAGGCTGCGGCGCTTGTACAGCCACGCTTCGGTTCATCGCGTATTGCGCCTGACCCCGGACAATCTGGCCAACCTGCGGCGCGCCGGGCGCACGCTCGCCGATGACGCAGGGCGAGCGGCCTTCTTCGCCGCACTCCGTGGCGTGATCGATCCCGCGGGGCAGCGTGGGTCATTTCTTGAGATGCGGTACCTGGCCGAGTACCTCCCCACCATGATCGTGTGGACGGAGGGAGACGGAGTGATCCCGGTCGAGCATGCACGTGCGGCCCATCAGGCGCTGCCAGGGAGTCGGCTCGTGCTCTTCCCTAGCGGAGGGCACGAACCGCATCGACGGCACGCCGAAGACTTTGCGCAAGAGGTCGCTCGTTTCGTCGGCGATACCTAGTCTCACAAAATGGGATGTATTTCCTGACTAGTGGGATAGACGGTAGGCTCGGGTAGTGACGAGCCGGCGCTGGCTGATCCTTGCGGTCGGCACGCTGTGTCAGGCGGCGACCTGCTCGTTCCTGTACGGCATACCGATGCTGGTGCCCGCCCTGCGATCCGCAGAGGGTCTCAGCCTCTTCGGTGCGAGCGTCGTCGTCTCCGCACCGATTGCCGGATTGCTGCTCACCCTCATCGCCTGGGGAGCTGCGGCGGACCGCTACGGCGAGCGGGTGGTGAT
>JALYIS010000168.1 GCA_030775705.1 Actinomycetota bacterium | reverse complement strand
GTCCTGTATTGCTCTGAGCGGCCGCATTCACGATGGATCAGGGGTCGTCATGGGGCCTCCTACGGCGACTGAACGTTGGACGCCTGAAGCGCCACGTTGATCCGGTCGAGAACCGCGTCAAGCTTCTTGAACGACGCATCAACGCTCATATTGAGTGTCTTCGCGTCGTGCGAGTAGTCTGTTTCGACGATCAAGCGCGGCCGGTCGTTCGGCGAATCGGTGATCGCCACGCGATCCCCGGCACGCACCTTCCAAACCTGTTGGAAGTGGCCGGCGCGGTCGCGGATATGCCCGGTGACAGTGATCGTGCCGGGTGCCATGACTTGCACGAACTCAGCGAGGAACGCCGCCCCGATTTGCAGAGCGCCCGCCTGGGTGGTCGGCGCCGATAGCGTTAGGGACGTGTACCGGTTGACGCCCGCGACCGTCGCCGGGTTATTCGGGTTGGGATCCTTCAATGCCGTGTAGGTCGCTGGGTGAAGCCGCGTGTCTCTGCCAGTCAACAGGTCGCGGTAGTGCACCACTACGCCGTTGACGAGATGCTGCACGTCGTCGCCCTGAAGCTGAAACGACGTGCCGAGGTCACTCGCGCGAACCTCCCAGTCCCAGTCGGTGAAATCGAGCGGAGAAAACCGGAGGCTCCGCTTTTCGTAGACCTCAAGGCCAAACCGGTGGTATTTGTTGACCTCCAGGAAGGCGTCGTACGGGTCGGTGTCAGTGAGAAACGACAGATGCGGGATAACGAACGTCGTTGGCGTGATCGCGGTCGCGTTGATGTTCGGGCAGAACCGTGAGCAGATGTCCTTGATGACATCGGAGGCGTAGACGCCCTGCGGATCGGTGCCGTGAAGCGGCAGGCCATGGTTACCGTAAACCGCAGTGTCTTTCCAGTGAGCGTAATAGCCCTGGCCCTGAGTGCCGAACGGCGTAGCGTCGTAGCGAAGTTGCAGCATTGCCGCAGTGGTCGACGCGCCACCCGCTAGGTACCCGCTTGCGGGCGTCGGCCAGAGACTCGCGGAAGCGATGGTCGCGGCGTTGCGATCGTCCGCGGTGAGAATCGCTGCCACACTCCACTTTGGGTCCGCCGGGTTCATTCCCGCCGCGGCGTACGCCACAAAGTTGTAGTACAGCTTGCCGATTGGCACGCCGGCTGTTGGTGCCCACCATGCTTCTGAGGACGCGAGTTGCGGCGACACCCACGAGTCCGCGAACGCCGTCTCGACCACAGGCGTTCCGGAGCTGTCGGCGAGCACGGATGCCGCATTCTGCTTTGTGTAGTTGACCGCGGCCGTGTCGATCCTGCGCTGGCGACTCATCGGCCCCCACTTGGAAAGATCCCGGTCGACGTAGACCTCTACGAGAGGCTGGTCACGTGCCGAACTCATCCAGCCCTGTGTTTGCACCGTCACCTGATGCCCTTGGCCGGCCGTCACACTCTTGGGTGCGGTGGCGATCCGGCCTTCGTAGGCGATGCTGCCGTCAGCGCCAATGAGATTCAGGCCGCCGAGAAGACGAAGGTCGGGGTAGTCGATGTCGATGCGGCGGTGCAGCGTCATCGACCCGTCGCCGAACCCGTCGAACCGTTTGGTGCGGAAGCTGATGCCGGTCGGGATGTCCTTCGCCTGCGATTGGCTGTCCCAGCGCGTCGTCGAGCCATCGGGGTAAACGACCTCCGCCTGGAGGCCGAGTGGCGGGAGACCGGCGGGCATCAGCGCGGGATGACGTGGTAACGCGGCGTGTACGCCACGGCCGCTGTCAGCGAGTCGCCGACCGGACCATCGGCGTTGCCGATGCTCTCCACGTCATTGCGGCCCGCTTTCACCAGCACCCGCGACACGCGGCCGGCCGAACCGGCTTGCGGCACGAAAAACCGTGTGCCTCGATATTGCGGTGTCGGCCCGTAGTAGGTGCCCGTCGCGTCCTGCCGGATCGTGCTGTCTGAGCGCACTTCAAGCGTGCGGGATGGGTACATCACGATCGATTCGGCGGGAAGGCCCGTGATCGAGAACGCAGCGAACGACCGGGCGATGGCCGCTCCCGAGTTGTAGTCATACAGTCCCGCTTTGCCGGACGCCAGGGCGCCACCGGTCAGGAGGTTGTTGTCGACGCCGGAGATCGAGAACGTCGAGCCGTTGCTGATGCCGCCGGCGCTCCACGCCCCGCTCGGCTGGATAGACAGGCCGAGTTGTGTTACTGCGCCCGCGTTCGGCCACGTGTAGGTGAGATTGGTTTGCGCGGCGCCCCCCACGACGGTCTGGAAGGTGAGAGCCCCGCCAGCCATGAACGCGACCGCGTAGTTCGATGCGTCTACCCATCGCGCCACGACTCCCACACGGCCACCGTAAGCTGCCGTTGCAACCGTCACGGTGGCCTGAACGGCGGTGTCAGTGCGAGCGGCGCCGAGCACACCGAACCGCGGGCTGGCATCGGCTGCTGTGGCGCGAAGAAGCGCCGTGGGGCTGTAGGTGCTGCTGTACGCCCAGTCGGTCGCGGCCCCGCTCGTTGCCCATGTTCCGCCGGCGGTGCCGGCGAGGCCATTCAGGACGGTCCCTGCGGTTACGCCCGTCAAGGCGTCGAACCCCACGATGGACCCCGCGCCTGTTGTGTACGGTGCGCGCGCCTTGCCGTAACCTTCGCCCGCGGGCACAAGCACGATGTAGTCCACGTTGAGATAGTCGCCGGCGAGGGCACTCTGCCCCTCAATGCGGCCCGACCACTTCTGGGTGCCGGCTTGCGTCGCGGTGATCGAGATCAACCCAAGGTCGATCTCGCTGAGAAGGGTGTTGCCGATCGGCGGCGTTACCCACGGGTTTGCGCGGAACGGGCCGTCACCATCCTGATACACGAACCGGACCTGCGCGACGGGGGGGGCACCACCAACGATCACGCGCGCCTTGACGCGAAAAGACCCGACGTGACTGAGCGGGCCGGTGCCGCAGATCGCGGTCGGCGTGGAGTAGATCGGGCCGCCGACAACATCGTTCACGGCGCCGGGCCGGCGGTAGCAGCCGCCGTGCGTGGCCTGCACGCCGCTGAACCCGGCCGTCACAAGATCCTCGCTGTCGATCAGGAGCGCCGTCACGGCGTTGTAGTACCGCTGCTCAAGCCCCCACTCGAGGAACCGTCTTGCGGCGGAGGATCCCTCGGTGACGATCAGGCGCCCCTCGGCGGGAACATCGCCCGGGACGTTGGCGATGGTGAGCGTGACCACTGGGGACGTGCTCGTCACGCCCGCCCCGACAACCTCCGGGCCGTAGCCGAGGGGCTTGCAGGTCAGCTCGAGCGTGACGACGGGGCGGCTGACGAACCAGCCGGCGGCTTGTGCCATGCTGATCGGGATGCCCGTCACCTGGCCGGTGAGGACGTAGAGCGTGAAGCTTCGCGTTCCCGTGGCTGGCGTCCACACAAGCGGGATGCCGCCAGGGTTCTTCTCTGCTTCCTGGATCTGATCGACGAGTACTCCCACGGCGGCAAGGGCGGCGTCCATCGTCGCTTGGTTTTCGATGCGGATCGTCGCGGTGACCTTGCGGTTGTCGAACAGGGGCAGCCGGACGAGGCTCTGCCCGTCGTTGTCGGCGCCCTTCGCCCACTCCGGCATCTTCTGCGGCGGTGTCATGTCGAGCACTTCGAGGCTGTACGTTCCACCGGACGGGCCCGCGTTGAGATTCAAGCCGTTGAGGACGAGTCCCTCCAACCCAGCGGCGGGAGGCGTGAGGATAAAGGGCGCGTCGACCGGCATCAGGAGTAGGCGGGGACGTAGACGC
>JALYIS010000167.1 GCA_030775705.1 Actinomycetota bacterium | reverse complement strand
GGCGTGGTCCTAGTCTGCGTTCCGGCTCGTCAACCGTTGCCCGGCATCCGATCCTCGGCGGCCTCATCAACGATACCACCTCGCGGAATAGCCCCGAACGGTGCGAACCGCCTGCTCCGCCGCATCGACGACGAATCGCGGCGTGTACGTCATTCACATCGACCACCGAGCAGACGTCTACCGCCCGCTCTGAACCGAATCCCCACAACCTGCAATGTGCGGGTCGCTGCGTCTGGGGTTTTGGCACCCTAACAGGGAGATCTGTCGGCGGCGGTCTGAGACGCGGGAAGCCACCATCGCATGGGGGCTGTGCTGCTGAAACGCTGGCTACCAATGCAATCAGGCGACGACTCGCACGGTCGAGGAGCCGTTGCCCAGGCGTCGTACCTCGACGCGTTCGGGGATGCGGTGCTTGAGATCTGCGATGTGACTGACGATTCCGACGACCCGGCCGCGATCACGCAGTTCGTCAATGACAGACATGACCTCGTCGAGGGTGTCGGCGTCCAGGCTGCCGAAGCCCTCGTCGATGAACAGCGTGTCGAGATCGACACCACCGGCCTCGGCCTTCACGACGTCGGCCAGCCCGAGCGCAAGCGCCAGCGAGGTGTAGAACGTCTCGCCACCGGACAGCGACCGAGTGCTGCGTGCCTCGCCGGTATGGCGATCGATCACCTGCAGGGTGAGGCCCGTGCGCTCGGACTTGGAGGCTCCCTCGTCGACCCGCACCAGCTCGTACCGACCGGCCGAGATGGCAGTGAGGCGGACGTTGGCGGCTTGCACCACATGCTCGAACCAGTGCCGCAGTACATAGGTGGTGAGAGCGACCCGGCGCCGCCCGGTCATGCCCCGGGTCAGGCGGGACAAGTACTGCACCGGCTCGCGCTCTGCGCTCAACCGGTCCAGCGCCTGCTGCGCCGACTCGACCTCGCGCACACGCTCGGCGAACCGCGTGCACACCACTCGCGCCTGGTGCAGGACGGCCGCCGCCTGGTCAGCCATCCGCTCGGCTGCGGCAGCCAGGCGCGTCGCCCGCTCAGCCTCTTGGCGTAGACCGTCGGCGGTGCCGAGGTCCACGCCGGCGAACTCGGCGCTGGATACTGCAGCTGCCAGCAGCTGGGACTCAGCAAGCCACTCCGCGGCCCCGGAGGTCAGCGTCGCCTGCTCGGTGGCCCCCAGCACGGCCTGCTTGGCGTCCGCCGAGGATGCGAACGACGCCCTGATCGCCTCGCGGGTGGCTCGTTGCTCGGCGTCGTCAAGTGCCGAGGCGGCGCCTGCGACCAGGCGCAGCGCCGCGGCGAGCGCGTTCGAGAGGCGAGCCTGCGCCAGCAGTTCCTGCTGGCGCACCACGACCGAGCGGGATTGGCCGCGCGCAAGGTGGATCGATTCGGTCAACTCCGCGGCCGATTCAGTGAGCTGGGCCAGTCGCGCGGCGATCGTGGCGCGCTGGGCCTCGGCCTTGGCGTAGCGCTCGGGAATGGCGGCGGCCTCGTCCGTCAGAAC
Organism: Actinomycetota bacterium; assembly: GCA_030775705.1. GTDB lineage: Bacteria > Actinomycetota > Actinomycetes > Mycobacteriales > Jatrophihabitantaceae > JALYIS01. Next base: position 931 of record JALYIS010000167.1, on the reverse strand, counting down.
CCGATGCTCGGCGGCACACCTGACGAGCTCCTGTGCCGCGCGCTCACCGGCGGAAATCGTCAGGTGCAAGGCGTCGATCTGGGTGCGGAGTGCCTGCACCTGCCCACCGTCGGCGATCGCCTCGCAGGAGCTCGCCTCGATCGCGAGCGCCGCGGCGTCGCGCTCCAGTTCGGCACGGCGCAGCTCGGCGTCCTGGCGCCGTTGCGCCGCCGTATCCAGCTCGACGGCGCTGACTGCGTCGGAACCCGGGCGGGCGAGGGCAGGGTGCTCCAGTGAACCGCAGACCGCGCATGGGGCGCCGGGTACGAGCGAGCCGGCGATCTCGGCGGCCATCCCCGAGAACCGATTCTCCAGGAGTCGTTGGTGTTCGTCCACCGACGTCTGGTGCGTGGCGATAGCCGTAGCTACCCGTTTGTCGAGGTCGCCGATCTGGGGCAGCAGAGCGGCCAGGCGCGTAGCCGCAGCGAGCCGGTGCTCCGCGGATTCGAGCTGGGCAGCCGCTGGGCCCGACTCGGCGATAGTGGAGCGCAACCGCGATAGCGTCGCCTCCAGCGCGCTGAGCTCGCGGGGCAGCGTCTGTGATCGTTGCGCGCTCTGCGCGACCACCTGCTCGGCCGCCTGGAGCTGCACCTGCACCGCGCGCAACTCGTCCTGCACACCGGCCACCTCGGACTCTCGCCGCACCAGGTGTTCCAGTTCCGCGGCTGCCTTGTCGGCCGCGGCCCCCTGCCGGGCCGCCTCGTCGGCGCCCGTCCCCAAGAGGTGCTCGTCGGTCAGTGCTGCCCCGAGCGAGCGCAACTCGTGCTGGGCGGACCGGAGCGTCTCCTGTGCGTCGTCGACGGTGTCCAGCAGTGCGCGAACCGCTTCGGCACGCCGCGCCGCGTCGAGCCGGCGCTGGGCCCGCAGATACTCGGCGCGGGTCACCTCGTGG
>JALYIS010000166.1 GCA_030775705.1 Actinomycetota bacterium | reverse complement strand
TGGAGACGAGGTGATCGTGGCGGCACCGGACACGATGGGTGTGCTGTATCGGACCGCGGGGGTGCTGGCGCTGCACTCACTCAACGTGCGGTCGGCGTCGATCCACACTCACAACGGTACGGCCGTGAACACCTTCGTCGTCGACCCTCGCTTCGGACGGTTGCCCGACCCGGCGGTGGTGCGCGCCGACCTGGCACGAGCAATGGAGGGGGCACTCGGGCTCTCCGACCGGCTCAAGCAGAAGGAACAGGCCTACGCCCGTGGATCGCACCCGGATCCGCAGCCGCCGGAGGTGCTCTGGTTCGACGACGAGGCGACCGATGCGACCGTCGTCGAGTTCCGCGCGGCAGATTCGATCGGTCTGTTGTGCCGGGTCACGGCGGCGCTGGAGCGGTGCCAGTTGGACGTCCGCGCGGCCCGGGTCTCCTCCGTCGCCGGGGTCGCCGTCGACTCCTTCTACGTCACGACGCGCCTCGGAAGGCCGGTTCCCGTACATGACAGGCCCGAGATCGAGGCGGAGTTGGCGAGGATCCGCTAGTCATGAGCGGTTGTTCACACCAAACTCGGTTCCGCGTGTCCGAAACGTCACGGTAATCTGGAGCGCGCCTGACGGGCCGACGTCGTCCCGGTTCGGATCGCAGCACCTCGCCGTCCGGAACTGTTCCCGAGTCGCTAGCCCCCTGGAGCCACGCATGAGCAGCCGCATGACCGCTTTCTCGGCCGTTCCCGAGGCGCAGGGCTTGTATGACCCCCAGTTCGAGAAGGATTCCTGCGGAGTCGCGTTCGTCGCCGACCTGACGGGACGGCCCAGTCACCGGATCGTCACCCAGGCGCTGACCGCCCTGCACAATCTGGACCACCGCGGCGCCGCCGGGGCGGAGCCGACCTCAGGTGACGGCGCGGGTATCACGGTGCAGATCCCGGACGCGTTCCTGCGCGCGGTGGCCGGCGTGCCGCTGCCGCCAGCCGGCTCCTATGCGGTGGGCATCGCGTTCCTGCCGGCGGACGACACCGAGGCGGACCACGCCGTCGCGATCGTCGAACGGACCGCGGCCGAGGAGGGTCTCGTCGTCCTCGGCTGGCGTTCGGTCCCGATCCGCCCCGAGGAGCTCGGGCCCACCGCCCGCGGGGTGATGCCCGCGTTCCGGCAGATCTTCCTGGCAGGGGGGGACGGTGAATCGGGACTGGTGCTCGAGCGCAAGGCGTTCGCCACCCGCAAGGTGGCCGAGAACCGCGCACGTGCCGAGGACGTGGAGCTCTACTTCCCGTCCCTATCCGCCCGGACGATGGTCTACAAGGGTATGCTCACCACCGACCAGCTGGGTCACTTCTTCCCCGATCTCACTGACGAGCGCTTCGCCAGCGCGATCGGGCTCGTGCACAGTCGCTTCTCGACCAACACGTTCCCGTCCTGGCCGCTGGCCCACCCCTACCGCTACATCGCCCACAACGGCGAGATCAACACGATCCGCGGCAACCGCAACTGGATGGCGACCCGCGAGTCGCTGCTGCAGTCGGGGCTGATCGACGGCGACCTCAAGCGACTGTTCCCCATCTGCACGCCGCAGGTGAGTGATTCGGCCAGCTTCGACGAGGTCCTCGAGTTGCTCCATCTGGGTGGGCGCAGCCTCCCGCATGCGGTGTTGATGATGATTCCGGAGGCGTGGGAGAACAACGCCGCGATGGACCCGGCCCGGCGGGCGTTCTATGAATTCCACTCCTCGGTGATGGAGCCGTGGGACGGGCCGGCATGTGTCAGCTTCACCGACGGATCGATCATCGGCGCCGTGCTCGACCGCAACGGCCTTCGCCCCGGCCGGTGGTGGCAGACCTCTGACGGCCTGGTCGTGCTCGGCAGCGAGTCAGGAGTGCTGCACCTGGACCCGAGCACCATCGTCGCCAAGGGGCGCCTGCAACCGGGCAGGATGTTCCTCGTCGATACCGAGCGGGGCGAGATCCGGTCCGATGCCGAGGTGAAGGCAGAGCTCGCGGCACAGCACCCGTACGCGGAGTGGCTGCACGCCGGGCTCCTGCAACTGAACGACCTTCGCCCGCGCACCCACGTCGTGTTCACCCACGAGTCGGTGACCCGCCGCCAGCAGATCTTCGGCTACACCGAGGAGGAGCTCCGCCTGCTGATCACCCCGATGGCGACCGCCGCGACCGAGGCGATCGGCTCGATGGGGACGGACACCCCCGTCGCTGTGCTGTCCCAGCGTCCCCGACTGCTGTTCGACTATTTCAGCGAACTGTTCGCCCAGGTGACCAACCCGCCGCTCGACGCGATCCGGGAGGAGATGGTGACCTCGCTCGCGGGTTCCATCGGCCCTGAGCAGAATCTGCTCTCCCCGGGGCCTGCTTCCTGCCGTCAGATCGTCATCCCGCGACCTGTGCTGGACAACGATGAACTGGCCAAGATCTGGCACGTCAATGCCGATGGCGACATGCCCGGCTTCAGCTGCCAGTTGGTCGACGGCCGGTACCGCGTGCACGGTGGCGGCGAGGCGCTGGCCGGGGCGATCGAGAGGGTCCGGCGCGAGTGCTCCGAGGCGGTCGACGCCGGCGCGCGGATCCTGATCCTCTCCGACCGTGACTGCGACGCCGACCACGCGCCGATCCCCTCGCTGCTGCTGACCTCGGCGGTGCACCAGCACCTGATCCGAACCGGGCGCCGCACGAAGGTGGGGCTCGTCGTCGAGACGGGGGAGGCGCGCGAGGTGCACCACGTCGCGCTGCTGATCGGTTACGGGGCTGCCGCGGTGAACCCGTACCTGGCTTTCGAGTCGATCGACGACCTGGGCGCCGCAGGCGTACTCGGCGACACTCCTGCGGACACGGCGATCAAGAACTACGTCAAGGCGCTGAGCAAGGGCGTGCTCAAGGTGATGTCGAAGATGGGTATCTCCACGATCGCGTCCTACACCGGCGCCCAGGTGTTCGAGGCATTCGGTCTTGCCCAGCCGGTGGTCGAGGAGTACTTCGGAGGCACCCCGTCGCGGCTGGGCGGCGCGGGCCTCGACGTCCTGGCGGCCGAATCTGCCGCGCGCCACGCCACCGCGTACCCGCTCGTCGAGAGCGCCCGGGCGCACCGGCGCCTGGACGTCGGCGGTGACTACCAGTGGCGCCGGGAGGGCGAACTGCACCTGTTCAACCCGGACACGGTATTCCTGCTTCAGCACGCCACCCGCTCGCGGCGATACGAGGTCTTCGCCGACTACACGCGCAAGGTGGACGAGATGAGCCGGGCGGGCGGCACCGTGCGCGGCCTGTTCGAGTTCCGCAGCAACCGAGCGTCGGTCCCGATCGACGAGGTCGAGCCGATCGAGTCGATCGTCACCCGGTTCGCCACCGGGGCGATGTCCTACGGATCCATTTCGGCCGAGGCGCACGAGACGCTGGCGATCGCGATGAATCGCATCGGTGGCCGCTCGAACTGCGGCGAGGGTGGCGAGGACGCCCGCCGGTTCACTGCCGACGACAACGGGGACCTTCGCCGGTCGGCCGTGAAACAGGTGGCGTCGGGCCGCTTCGGCGTGACGAGCCACTATCTGGTCAACGCCGACGACATCCAGATCAAGGTCTCGCAGGGCGCCAAGCCCGGCGAGGGTGGCCAGCTGCCCGGGTTCAAGGTCTACCCGTGGATTGCGCGGACCAGGAATTCGACCCCGGGGGTCGGTCTCATCTCGCCGCCGCCGCACCACGACATCTACTCGATCGAGGATCTCGCCCAGCTGATCCATGACCTCAAGAACGCCAACTCGCAGGCGCGGGTGCACGTCAAGCTCGTCGCGGAGTCCGGAGTGGGGACGGTCGCGGCCGGCGTCTCGAAGGCACACGCGGACGTCGTGCTGATCTCGGGTCACGACGGCGGCACCGGCGCGGCCCCGATGACATCGCTCAAACACGCCGGCCTGCCCTGGGAACTCGGGCTCGCCGAGACCCAGCAGACGTTGCTGCTCAACGGCTTGCGAGACCGCATCACCGTCCAGGTCGACGGCGGCATGAAGACCGGGCGCGATGTCGTCATCGCCGCGTTGCTCGGGGCCGAGGAGTACGGGTTCGCCTCCGCGCCGTTGGTGGTCGCCGGCTGCGTGATGATGCGGGTCTGCCACCTCGATACGTGCCCGGTCGGCGTCGCCACTCAGAACCCGGTGCTGCGCGAACGGTTCTCCGGTAAGCCGGAGTTCGTGGTGACCTTCTTCGAGTACATCGCTGAGCAGGTGCGCGAACTGCTTGCCGAGCTGGGCTTTCGTAGCCTGGACGAGGCCATCGGGCATGTGGAGGCCCTCGACACCGGCAAGGCGGTCGACCATTGGAAGGCTCACGGCCTGGACCTCTCATCAATTCTGGAGACGCCGGCGAATCCATACGGGCAATCGCTGACCCGGACCCGTGATCAGGACCATGGTCTGGATGCGGCCCTGGACAACACCCTCATCCAGCTCTGTGAGGGCGCGCTGCTCGACGGCACGCAGGTCAAACTGGAGCTGCCGGTTCGCAACGTCAACCGCACCGTCGGCACGATGCTGGGGTCATTGGTGACGCGTCGCTACGGCGCCGAAGGCCTGCCGGCGGAGACGATCGACGTGACCTTCCGCGGGTCGGCGGGGCAGTCCTTCGGCGCCTTCCTGCCGCGGGGAGTCGCGCTGCACCTGATCGGCGATGCGAACGACTACGTGGGCAAGGGTTTGTCCGGTGGTCTGATCTCGGTTCGCCCGGATGAGTCCGCGCCGTTCGCGGCTGAGCTCAACGTCATCGCCGGCAACGTGATCGCCTACGGCGCGACCGCAGGTGAGCTGTTCCTGCGAGGCGTCGTCGGCGAACGGTTCTGCGTCCGTAACTCCGGGGCCACCGTGGTGGCCGAAGGCGTTGGCGACCATGCCCTGGAGTACATGACCGGCGGCATAGCGGTGATCCTCGGTCCGACCGGCCGCAACCTCGGTGCTGGGATGTCCGGTGGCCACGGGTTCGTGCTCGATCTGGACCCGGACCTGGTGAACGGCGAACTGGTCGACGTCACATCGGTATCCGAGGAGGACCGCGAGATCTTGCGGGCGATCCTGGCCCGCCATAGAGCGCATACCGAATCGAGTGTCGCGACCAGGCTGCTGGCTGCCTGGCCCGCTGCCGTCGGGCGGTTCAGTGACGTCATGCCACGCGATTTCAAGCGCGTGCTCGACGCGACCCGGATCGCGCGTGCCGCGGGACAGGACGTCGATGAAGCAGTCATGGCCGCTTCCCGGAGCTGACCGATGTGACCCGCCGGTAACACATAGGCTTGCTGGGTGATGCGCCGCGCGAAGATCGTCTGCACGCTGGGCCCGGCGACGGACAGCCCGGAGCGATGCCGCGCGCTCGTCGAGGCCGGGATGGACGTCGCGCGGCTGAACTTCAGTCACGGTGTGCACGCAGATCACGGGCGCCGGTTTCACGAGGTTCGCCAGGCCGCCGCCGCGGCAGGGCGCAATCTGGCGATCCTGGCCGACCTGCAAGGTCCCAAGATCCGACTCGGCACGTTCGCCCAAGGCCCCGTCGAATGGGCGACGGGGCAGCGGGTGCGCATCACCGTCGAGGACTGCGACGGTACCCACGATCGGGTATCCACGACCTACAAGCAGTTGGCCGACGATGTCCGCCCGGGCGACAAGTTGCTGGTCGACGACGGCAACGTCGCGCTGATCGTGGTGGAGATCGAGCGCGGCACCGACGTGGTGTGCGACATCACCGAGGGTGGCATCGTCAGCGACAACAAGGGTCTGTCGTTACCGGGCGTCGCCGTGAGCGTGCCCGCCATGTCGGAAAAGGACGCCGAGGATCTGGAGTTCGCGCTGCGACTGGGAGTGGACTTCATCGCGCTGTCCTTCGTCCGGGCCCCAGAGGACGTCAAGCTGGTCCACCGGGTCATGGATCAGGTCGGCATCCGCCGGCCGGTCATCGCCAAGATCGAGAAGCCGGAGGCGGTCGACGCGCTGGAGGACATCGTGCTCGCCTTCGACGGCATCATGGTCGCCCGCGGCGATCTCGGCGTCGAGATGCCGCTCGAGGCCGTCCCCGTGGTGCAGAAGCGGGCGATCCAGATATGTCGCGACAACGCGAAGCCGGTGATCGTCGCGACGCAGATGCTCGAGTCGATGATCACCCACTCGCGCCCCACCCGTGCCGAGGCCTCCGATGTGGCGAACGCGGTGATCGACGGCGCGGATGCGGTGATGCTGTCGGGCGAGACAAGCGTGGGCATGTTCCCGGTGCAAGCGGTGGCAACCATGAGCCGCATCATCAACTCGGTCGAGGCGTCGGGCACGGGGGTCACCGGCCTTCAGCACAATCCCCGCACCCCCGGCGGCGCCATCGTCAAGGCCGCGAAGGACATCGGCGACGCGCTCGGCGCCGTCGCGCTGGTCGCCTTCACCCAGACCGGCGACACGGCGCGCAGGCTCTCGCGCCTGCAGCCCACCCAACAGATCCTCGTGTTCACGCCCGTCGAGCAGGTGCAACGGCAGATGGCGCTCCTGTGGGGCGCGCAGGCGCACTTGGTCTGGACGGTGAAAACCACGGACGACATGGTGCGCCAGGTGGACTCTGCGCTGCTCAACCGCGGTGTGTGCCATCCGGGTGACCTGGTGATCGTGGTGGCGGGCACACCGCCCACCACGCCCGGCGCCACCAATACGATCCGCGTCCATCACATCGGGGACGTGCTGCGCCATGACGTCTGAGTCCTCGCTCGGGCTGCCTTCGGTAAGTGCGCGCCAATCTCGCCACAGCGGCAACGAGGTCGAGGATCTGGGTACCGACTACGACTCGCACGACCGGGTGCGGGAGGGGGACCTGGGTCAGGTGGTGGTGGACGGCCTCGTACACCTGCTCGATCTGGAGAAGATCGAGGAGGACATCTATCGTGGCGTCAGCCCGAAGTCCCGTTGGCAGCGGGTGTTCGGCGGCCAGGTCGCCGGCCAGGCGTTGGTGGCCGCGGGCCGCACCGTGCCGGCGGACCGGCGGGTGCACTCGCTGCACTCCTACTTCATCCGCCCCGGCGACCCGACCGTGCCGATCGTGTACGAGGTGGACCGGATCCGCGACGGAAGGTCCTTCAGCACACGCCGTGTCGTCGCCGTGCAGCACGGCAAGCCGATCTTCTCCCTGTCCGCGTCGTTCCAGTTGGAGCAGCCTGGAATCGATCACCAGCCGGCCATGCCGGACGCGCCGGCGCCGGAGGATCTACCGACGCTTGAGCAGCGATACGAGGATTCCCCGGACGCGGCGGCATTCTTCAAGATGCTGCCGAGGCCGATGGATCTGCGATACGTGGACGATCCGCCCTGGCAGCAACATGCGAAGGGTCCGCGTAGGGGCCTGACGAGGGTATGGATGCGCGCCAATGGCGTGTTGCCGGCCGATCCGTTATTGCATGTCTGCGTGCTGACGTTCGCCTCGGACATGACGCTGCTCGATTCGATCCTGGTCCACCACGGGCTGGCCCCTGGGCTCGACCCGATCTCGATGGCGTCCCTGGACCACGCGATGTGGTTCGAGCGGCCGTTCCGCGCCGACGAGTGGCTGCTCTACGCGACGAAGTCACCGTCGGCCGCCGGGAGCCGCGGCCTGGCGACCGGACGGTTCTTCTCCCGCGACGGCCGCCACGTTGCCAGCGTCGTGCAGGAGGGCATGATTCGCGTCGGCAAACCGGGCGACCGGTCCCACGACTGACGCCGAACAGATACGCTCACGCAGACAGCAGCCGCCAGGCGGCCTCGACGTGGCGACGCTCGGTGAGCACCGCGCCGATCGCCATACGCAGCCCCATTCGCCCGTTCACCAGGGTGTGCGTCAGATACATCATGCCGCTGCTGTTCACCCGCTCCATCAGCTCGCGGGTGGGCCCATCGCCGTCGGCCAAGGCGAACGTCACCAGCGCGAGCGGGTGCGGGGCAAGCAACACGAAGCGCTCGTCGGCCTCGACCCAGGAGGCGAACTCCTGCGCGAGGGCGACGTGCTTGCGGACGTGCTCCCGCAGTCCCTCGGCGCCGTACCACCGGATCACCGCCCATAGTTTGAGGGCTCGGAAACGCCGGCCGAGCGGTATTTGCCAATCTCGGTAGTCGATCACCGCACCGGAGTCGGTGGGGGCGTTGCGCAGGTACTCGGGCAGGATCGACAGGGCCCCCAGCAGCGCGGCTCGATCGGCGACCCAGAAGGCGTCGCAGTCGAAGTTGGTCAACAACCACTTGTGCGGATTGGTGCAGTAGGAGTCCGCGGCCTCGAGACCGTCGTTGAGCCAGCGCAACTCCGGTGCCACGGCCGCCACGCCCGCCCAGGCGGCGTCGACGTGGAGCCACGCCCCGCACGCGCCCGCGATGCCTGCAAGCTCGGGCACCGGATCCAGCG
>JALYIS010000165.1 GCA_030775705.1 Actinomycetota bacterium | reverse complement strand
ACGGTCATGATGGTGTCGTTCATTGGCGGTTCTCCTGATCCCTTGCCGGACGACATCCGGCACGCCCGCGATGGGCGCAGGTCCACTGAAGCGCAGCGAACACGTAAGCGGGGCTCGTCGGGGGCGCCTGTGGACAGGGCTCCTGGCTGTGGACGGGCGGTCGTGACGCGGACGCGTGGTCCCGGTACGGCGCAGTCAAAAGTCGGTCAGGTCCGACCTAGCACGGGAGGCGTAGGTGCGCGCTCTCAATCGGTGCATGCAGCGCCAAGTACGCGAGGCGGGTGGCTTCCGCACGGTTTCTCGCTACTCGATCGAGGATCAGCCCCACCACCCACAGGTTCGTCGAGATCAGGAGGCAGGTCACCCCCGCGATGAGGGTCGGAAAGCGGAGCACGAATCCCGTTGTGAAGTACTCAACGACGGGGACGCCGATGAGGACCGCTGCCGCGATCAGCCATGGAGTTGCGAGACAGGAGAAGGCGAGCAGCGGTCGGGCGTCCCGGAACAACTTCAGATTGCGCCGCAGAATGCGGATGCCGTCGCGATAGGTGGAGAGCTTCGACTCCGACCCGAGCGGCCTGGACACGTAGGTCGATTCGACGTGAGTGATGCGCACGCCGAGCAACGCCGCGTGCGCGTTGAGTTCCGCTTCGACCTCGAACCCCTCCGGCGTGGCCGGGAAGGACTTTACGAACCGACGGCTGAAGGCCCGGTACCCCGAGAGTGTGTCCTTCATTTCGAGGCCAAATAGCCGGGAGAAGATTCCAGAAAGAACGCGGTTACCGAACTCGTGACCGCGCCGGTACTCGCCGCCACGGTCAGAACCCGGGACGACTCGGGCCGCGACAACCATATCGACGCCGTCCTCCAGAACGTGTCGAGCCATCTCCGGTGCCGACGCGGCGTCGTAGGTCCCGTCGCCGTCCACCATGATGTAACAGTCAGCCTCGACGTCACTGAGCAGACGTCGGACGGCCATACCTTTGCCCAGGCGGCTCTCGGTCAGGACGATTGCACCCGCGTCGCGTGCGCGTCCGGCCGTGTCATCGGTAGACGCATTGTCGGCCACCACGATCGTGGCGTCGGGGAGGAACTCCCGAAACGAGCACACCACTTTGGCGATCGCGCTCTCCTCGTTGTGACACGGAACGACGACTGCGATCCGAGGCATTGCGACAACCTGACTATTCAGAGGACTCGGCCTACAGCGACGACCGATTGTCCGAAGGGCATCTGCCACCGCTGCTCAACTGCCCGGATGACGGGCACCACCCGAGCATCCCAGATACTCATAAAGGGTCCTTGACCGGGGTTCAGGCCCAACACGCGCATACCGAGGATCCATGCGAACAGTCCCGGCGCATTGATGTAACGCAGGCTTATGGGTTGAAGACCAGCCGCCGACATGGCTTTTGCCATGGTCTTGATCCGGTATCGGCGCACGTGTCCGATCTGGCGATCGAAGTCGCTCATGGCTATCGGGAATGCCGGAACAAAGGAGAAGACGTAGCCACCACTGCGCACCAGTGATCGCGCTGCTTCCAGGGCCGCGACATCCTCCGGGATGTGCTCGAGAACGTTGAACGATACGAAACTCGAGTGTGTGCCTTCGCCGGGATTGTTAAGGTCGATCCGTCTGACCGTCACCCGCGAGTCGTTCGCGAACCGCATCCTGAGATGCGCGAGGCGAGTTTCCTCCGCCTCCGTCACCGTGATCCTGGGTTGACCTCGGTCAACCCAGGCCTGCGCATAGTCACCAAGGCCACTACCGAGCTCAATCGGATCGTCACCGAGATACGGCAGCGCCATAGATGTCAGCCATGCCCGATAGTTCGGTGCCTCAGCTGTCATCGCCTCGAGGATAGAGCTCTGCGCCCCGGTATCTCCAAGCACGTGGCCGTTGGGACGGTCACTGGCCATCCGCATCCGCTTTCACCTCGCTCTAGTCGTTGCGATCAACGCACCGTATACACCCAATGTTGCGTACCTGACCATAGAAGCGTCCTGTCAAAGGTGAGGCACGACTCGCTGAGCCGAGCCGTGGAAACGACAAACCGCAGCGCCGGCTCGTCCGTGGCGAGCGTGCACGGCGACATCGTCATCACAATCTGATCGGCGTAGGGGAGCGCCCACTGGATCCCGGGCTGATCGCGCCAGGTGAATCGGATGAACGACCCGCCTCGGTTCCAAAAACGTCGATTCGCACCTCCCGGGTCGAGCTTGAGCCACTCCTTGTCATTTGGTCCGATCTGCTGGCGGGAGGACAGAGCAGGCGTGGCGGTCGCAAACATCAGCGAGTCGAACGTGACATCGTCACTTGCCCATAGCTGTCCGTGTGTTCTCGACTGGCTTCCAAGTTTGAGCATGGTCTTAGCCGTACTGCTGGCTCGCAGGTCGGCGAGGCCGAATTCCAAGGGATTTGTGTCTACTGCGAGCAGCGCCACCGCCGCTGTCGTAGCGATCAACGGTAACCGCGATGCGGGCCACCTGACCATGGCGAATACGCACATCCCGGCCAGCACCGCGCTCGCCCAGATGACGCGGTTACTGAGGAGCGACATTCCTGTGGCTTGGAGGGACGCTCCACCGTAGGCCGTGAAGAGGAGCGTGAGCAGGCCGGCCGAAGCGGCGGTCTTTGTCGGTCGGGTCGGCTTCCATTGAGCCATGTACAGACAAAAGGTGAAGATCGCCAAGAATCCTACCGCGCTTGCGGCGCGCGGGGCGGGGACCCGATTGATGATCGGTAACGCCGCGCCGAGACCACCGTAGTTGATCGTGCACCAACTCAGCCAGAACAGGGTCATAACCCCGGCAGCCCAGGTCGCCGCTCCCATCGCCCGGCCGCCTCGCCATCGCGACGCTACGGCCAGCAGGCCGACGACCAGGATCAAGATCGTGAACGACGAGCTGATATCCGTTGCGTTGTTGCCAACCAGTGTCCACTGCGTGCGATCAAGCGTGCCCATCGCGGGCGCACCAAAAATTCGGCCGACGTAGATCTGTTCTCCGGTCGAGACCCGGCGACCTGGGTAGACGGTGTTGAGGCCCGAGCGAATCGCGTCGATGTTCTCCCACGCCACCGCGGCGGCGACCGCGGCACCCACTGCGGCGAAGGCCCCCACGGTTCCCAGCTTGCGCCTGAGCTTGCCTTCGCTCGCGAGGATGAAGGCTGCGGTCGCAAGAAATACGGGCAGCCCGAGCACAATCGCAAGCGGTTGATAGTACGTCGAGTACCGCGCTGTAAGGATCGCGGCCCCCACGATACAGAGGCCGAAGCCGAGCCAGCGACGACGGATTCGTTTCTCGTGGGCGAGCAACAGGAGCGCACAGGCGGCGAAGACGAACCCCAAGGTGTTGATCGGCCGACCGCTCCACCAGAGATTGGAGGGCGAGAAGACAATGAGGGCGACCGCCAAATAACCCCATCGACGACCCCCGGTTACTCGACGAAACCAAGCCGGGACGCCGAGGAACAGCATGAGGGTCGGCAGCCACCATTTCGCTGCGAAGAGCATTGCGTCCGGTAGTAGCCGCAGTCGGATCGCCGTGCCTTCGAAGAACACGACGGACGAGGCAGGCCCGGACGGTATCTGCGAGAAGTAGTCCGGTGACACGCTCAGGGGATTGATCGGGTTCTTGGTGCCCAACGCGATTTGGCCGATCACAATCGGGGACTCGGTTCTGTACTCGTCCGAGCGGATTGGCTGGGGATGACCAACCTCGGTACCGTGCCGAGCGGTCGGATCCTGACGCAGGGTACCGATGCCGATGCTCGAGGTGGTCGCACCGAATAGCGTGAGAAGAACGTAGGCTAGGAGTGGGACGATGACCCATAGCCGGGGCACTCCCAGCCTCCATAGCCGGACGCCAATCAGATCGGATGGTCCATCCCCCCGCGAGCCGTGCAGGACACCCGGTTCCCGATCAGTCGCTGTAACGGCCCCACGCGACAGCGTTGAATCTTCCGTCACGACGTGGGTCCAGCGAAGCCGCCGCGAGAGACCTCATCGCAGGCGAGCCGACGGCGTCCCGCCGTGGCGCCGCGCACAACCGCCCGCGTCGAGCAAAGATCGTGGCGGACCCGTACGGCGTTCGCCATGGTCGTCTCCTTGTGCACCGTCTCGAAACCAACATTCCTACCCGATCTATATCGCATCTATCCGCATTCCTCAGGCATCGCCACGCATGACCGCGCGGCTATGCGCACCTACGTCACCCATCGTTGTGGCAGGTCTTCTCGCTAAAGATGTTTCCGGCGGTTCCCATCGGTAGGGGTGCGCTGCCGCCGCGAATCGGTCGCTGAAGGGCGACGGCGATCGCGTTCATAGCGGGCTTGCACCGCGTCTTCCATTGTGGCCGGTCGGTGATGGTCGGATCTGGCGCACTGGTCACCAAGACAGACGTTTCAGCGCGGTCTGCTATGACGGGAACTGACCGCAGGCTGGATCGCTCGCCGGTAGCGGGCGTCGAGAGCTCGTCGAATGTCCCCGGCACAGATCAAGCCCGGCCAACTAGGCGGCCGCCGGTCGGCTTCTAAATGCCCGCCTGTAGGCGGCCGGTGAGACTTTGAGGATGCGGGCGAAGTGGTGGCGCAGCATCGCAGCCGATCCGAATCCGCACAGCTCGGCCACGACGTCGATGGGGTCGTCTCCGGTCTCGAGCATGCGCCGGGCCTGCATCACGCGCTGCTGGGTGAGCCAGAGATGGGGCGTGGTGCCCGTTTCGTCGCGAAACCTGCGGGCGAAGGTTCGGGGACTCATCGCGCACCGCGCAGCGAGTGTGTCGACCGTGTACTCGTTCTGCAGGTCGTCCAGCAGAGCGTCAAGTAGCGGAGCCAGCGTGTCCGCCTCGCGGACCCGGATCGGCGCCTCGACGTACTGGGCCTGGCCGCCGTCGCGGTGCGGCGGCATGACCATACGTCGGGCGACGCGCCGGGCAACCTCTTCGCCATGATCCGCCCGAATCAAGTGCAGGCAGAGGTCGAGCCCGGCCGCAGTGCCCGCCGAGGTCAGGATCGGACCGTCGCAGGCGAACAGGACATCCGGGTTCACCCGTGCCGCGGGAAAGGCACCGGCCAGCTCGCGCGCATAGCGCCAATGCGTGGTGCAGTCACGGTCGTCGAGCAGGCCAGCGGCGCCTAGCACGAACGCGCCCGAACAGACGCTCATCACGCGCGCACCCCGCGCAACGGTGCTGCGCAACAGGTCGAGGACTGGCGCGGGATCCTGCAGCCGATCCGCGCTGGCAGGGATCACGACCAGATCGACGTCGGCCGCGGCATCGAGGCGATACCGCGTCGTCAGGGAGTAGCCGCCGGCGGTGTCGACGGTCGGGGCCATGGAGACCACCTTGCAGTCGACGTGGGGCACGCCCTCGTCGCGGCGATCGATGCCGAAGCCCTCCCACACCACTCCGAGCTCGAAGGGCTGGACTCCGGGCAGTGCGACGATCGCGACCGAACTGATGGGCATTCGACCACCTTGCCAGAAGGATTGGCAGTAATTCAACGAACATCGACAATAAGTCGCTCGCGTCTTTATATTGATGAGCGCAGACTTACTGCCATGGCCCTCCTGCTGCTCCTGGCGTTCCTGGTCCTGCTCGGTCTGGCGTCCGCGCTGGGCCACACCGCGGATTCCCGTGACCCTGACTATTCGTTGGGCCTGGTACTTCGTCCTCGAACCGCGCGCCCGGACGCAGACGGCCGGTAATCTGCGCTGAGCGACGGCCCCCGTAGCTCAGTGGATAGAGCGCCCGCCTTCTAAGCGGTTGGCCGCAGGTTCGAGTCCTGCCGGGGGCACAAGTACCAGATCTGCTGACCTGCAACAGGTTGGCATCGCGATTTGGGGATGGCACAAGGGTCAGGGCCAAACGCCGCTGGCGTTGACGACGGCCTGGGATACGACCCGGCCGCCGATGCGCGCCTTGCAGTAGGTCGCGGCCAGGAATACATAAGGCATGGCCGGCGCGCTGAGATCTCGGTCGCGCCAGGCGGCGACGTCGGTGTCGAGTTGGGAGCAGATCCGCGACGCCTCGGACTTGCAGATCCCGGAATTGACCCCAAGGGCAGCGACCAGATCATCGACCTCGCGGGTCGACACTCCCTCGATCCAGGTCGGGTGATCCCGCGTGCAACGCGACGTCGCCCCTTCGGCGCGGCGTGAGCGGCGAGGGGAAGAACGGACCTTCGGGATCTTGATCGTCAACTCACCAGGGAGTCGATCTGACCGCATGGACGACCAGCTGCCGCTGCCTGATCCCGTACGTCGTTGGCTTCGCGACTCGCCAGACGGCTACCTCTAAGGCGGCCGTCCGCCAAGACTGAGGCAACTCGACACAAACGGCGAAACCGATCGGCAGGTGCCCTCGGCAGCTTCCGCCAGCGTCACGACCGGTCAACTCGGCTACCGGCTCGCAGTCTGAGCCAGTATGCCGCGATCGATCAGACGCCAGCGAGCTTGCGGGTGGACTTGCGGAGGTAGACGAACCAGGTCAGCCCAACGCAGACGAGGTAGAACCCGATGAACGCGATGTAGGCGCCGTTGCCGTTGCCGCTGCTGAGGAATGACTGCCGGAACGCCATATTCACCAGGACCCCACCGAACGCGCCAATCGCGCCTGCTATGCCGATCAACGCTCCGGACAGGCGTCGTGAGTCCGCGGCGGCCTGCGCGGGGTCGGTTCCGGCCGCGACGGCGAGCTGCGCTTTGCTGCTGAAGATTGTCGGGATCATCTTGTAGGTCGAGCCGTTGCCGAATCCAGAGACGATGAACAGGGCGATGAAGCCGATCAGGAAGATCGGCAGCGACTCTTGATATGAGGCGACCAGGACGAGCCCGGCGGATGCTGCCATCGCGAGGAACATGACGAACGTCGTCTTCGCTCCGCCCCACCGGTCAGCGACCCAGCCGCCGACCGGGCGGATGAGCGAGCCGATGAGCGGGCCGAGGAAGGTGATGTAGGCGATCTTTACGGGGTCGACCTTGTGTCCGATCCGCACGGCCGCCGCAACCGCCTTCGAATCCGGGTTGTAGGTCTTCGGGTTCAGCTGCCCAGTGAGTAGTTTGATCGTCTCGTGGGTCGTCGGGTTCGTGAACGTGACCACTGCCTTGTGGGTTGTCGCGTTGACGGTCTTGCCTGGTATCCACCCGACGAGGCTCTTGATCGGTATCGCCTTGTGGTGCACCGCGTCCCAGTACATCGTGCCCGTCGGGTTCTTGAACCACGTCGTGTGGAACAACGCATCACTGATCGGGGTATGCGTGGCGGCCACCGTGGACAGCACATTCTTCATCCCGAAGAAGTGCGTCGGAAATTGCGTCGACAGCACCTGACCGAACGCGAACCCGAACCCGATAAACGATCCGAAAGTGCCGATGTAGAGGAAGGACATCACCCAGGTATCGGGGTCACGGACGGCGTCGCGCATCGCGTGCTTCTCGTTGCGGGCCTGGCTCAGGTTATCCATCGTGAGTGACGCCCCGAGCGCCGCAGCAACGATTAGCGGGATATAGATCCCGAGCATCAGCCGCGGGTGGGTGGCGCCGGCGGTGGCCAGCACCACCAGTCCCACGAGCTGCACGATCGCCACTCCCAAGTTGCCGCCGCCGGCGTTGAGGCCGAGAGCCTGGCCTTTGAGCCGTTGCGGGTAGAAGGAGTTGATGTTCGTCATCGACGAGGCGAAGTTCCCGCCACCGAAACCGGTGATCGCTGAGAGGATCAGCATCGTCTTGAACGTCGAGCCGGGTGTGAGCAGGAAGGCTGTCGAGACCGTGGGAATCAGGAGCAGCAAGGCGCTGACGACGGTCCAGTTGCGGCCGCCGAAGCGGGCGACCGCCAGGGTGTACGGAATCCGCACTGCCGAACCCAACGCGGCGGGGAGGGAGGTGAGCAGAAACTTCTGACTCGCCGCCGTCACCGCGATCGTGCTGATGCCGTACTGCCCAGACGGCAGGAAGAGGACGAACACCGACCAGAGCACCCAAACCGAGAAGCCGATGTGCTCGCACAGCACCGAGAACAGCAGGTTACGGCGCGCGACGGTCTTGCCGCCGGAGTTCCAGAAGGCGAGGTCCTCCGGACGCCAATCGTCGATCCAACGGCCCGCTCTGCGGCTCGGAGTTGCTGGAGGGGCCACCGTCTCGGTTGTCGTTGTCATCTCGTGTCCCTCAGTACGTGCCGGTGCGGTTGCCGGTCGCTTGCGGACAACCGTAGGAAGCGACGGTTTCTACGCTGTTCGCGTCAATCGACATCGATGCAACATCGCGCTCACCAGCAAGAAACGCGGTTGTGAGAAGTGTTGCCGGCATGCGAGGCGAGCAGGATCCTCCCCGCCGAGCGGCAGGTCTCGCCGGCGAGCACAGATTCCGGGAAGGCGGCCCCATTGCGCCGCCAGCCCAGAGTTCTAGGCGAGTTCTCGTGCGCGATTCCTCGTGACCGGCGCGCCGCCACCTGTGGGTTGCTCGGATTCGTGGGCATCGAGGACTGCGCGTTCGGATTCGTAGGACAGTCGGTAACCCCGCTTCACGACCGTTTGGATGATTCGGGGGTCCTTCAGTACCCCCCGTAGCCGGGCGATGGTGACCTCGACCGCGTGTTCGTCACGCCCGTGATCGCTCATCGCGGCGAGCAGCTCCGCGCGTCCGACGACCCTGCCGGGGTGGTGCGCCAGCGCTCGCAGGAGTGTCATTCCGGTGGCTGGCAGTGCGATGAGTTCCTCGTCGAGGACGACAGCGTGGCCGCGTAGTTGCATGCGGTGGCGTGCCAACTCGATCGTGCGTCCGCAGCGCTGCGGTACGTCCTCGGCGATCGATCTGACCAGGGCTCCGAGGCGGGGGCGGTCGGGTTGAAAGGTGGGGATGTCGGCTCGCTCGAGCGGGCTGGCGGTTACCGGCCCGACGCAGCAGGCCAGGACGTCGTTGCGTAGCGCGTCGACGACGTCCTGCCCGCGGCCGAGTTGTTCTGCGGCGACAAGGAAGCTCGCGGCGGCGGGTGCACTGGTGAAGGCCGCGGCATTGACGGTGCGCTCCGCGACGGCGCCGATGAGGCGGTTGAGTGCGCCGGCGTCGCTGGGTGCGACCCAGCGGTAGACGGGTACCTCCACGATCTCCGCACCCGCGGCGCAGAGTGTCTGGACTAGGTCCGGGATCGGTTCGCCGTGCAGTTGGACTGCTATGCGTTGTCCAGTGAGGTCGCGGGAGAGCAGGTATTCGAGTACTTCGCTCGTCGATTCCGATTCTGGTGACCAGGCCTCGGTGAGGCCGGCTGCCCGAACCGCGCCGCGCGCTTTCGGTCCGCGGGTGACGACGGTTGCCGTTGAGATCCGGTCAAAGAGGTGCGACATGAGCCCCCAGCCGTCGGCAGCTTCCATCCATCCTCGAAAGCCGATGCCGGTCGTGACCACGACGATGTCTGGTGGCGCGTCGATGCAGCGCATGGTTGCCGCGAGCGTATCGGTGTCATCGGCCAGCGGGACGATCTGGATCGCGGCCCCGTACCTCACCTGGGCACCCCGCCGTTCCAGCGCCGCGCCGAGCTCTTCGCATCGCCGAGCTGCGGTGATACCGATCGTGTATCCGGCGAGTTCGCCGATCGCTGGGGTCATAGACGTACCTCTATCCGCCCGCAGGAGACGCGAGCGTCGTAGTGGGGGATCTGGACGGAGGTGTCGTCCAGACATGTGCCGCTTCGGAGGTCGAAGACCTGTTTGAACATCGGCGACGCCACCGTCGGGATATCTCCGCGGCTGCCAACGATTCCTCGGGACAGGACGTAGGAACCGCTGAACGGATCCCGGTTGTCCAGGGCGTAGACCTCGTCATCGAAGGTCCGAAACAGAGCAACCTGGACGCCTGCGACGAGGGCTGCCACGCCCCGTTCGGGCTGGATGGTCTCGATGCGGCAGACCTCGATCCACTCGTTTTCCAGCGTTGCGGGCACGCTCATCACGTCACCGCCGTCAGGGTCGGGCCCGCGACGAGCAGTGGCAACGCGGGGCGGGGCTGGTCGCGTTCGCTCACGAAGGTGATGCTCGGGTTGGGGGTGTCGGGGGCGTTGACGAACGAGACGAAGCGGCTGAGCTTGTCCGCGTCCTCGAGCACGGCAGCCCATTCGTCGCGGTAGTCCTCGACGTGTCGAGCCATCGCAGTGTCGAGCTCGGAGGCGATTCCCAGGGTGTCCTCGATGATGACCCCGCGTAGGTAGCTGAGACCGTCCAGGCCGCCGGCGGACAGCGACTCGATCCAGGGTGCGGTGCGTTGCAGGCGGTCGGCGGTGCGGATGTAGAACATCAGGAAGCGGTCGATTATGCGAATCAGAGTCTCGGTGTCTACGTCGCGCACCAATAGATCCGCGTGGCGTGGGCGGAATCCTCCGTTGCCGCCGACGTAGAGGTTCCAGCCGTTCTCAGTCGCGATGACCCCGAAGTCTTTGCTCTGCGCTTCGGCGCACTCGCGCGCGCAGCCCGAGACCCCTGACTTGAGCTTGTGCGGGGAGCGCAGGCCTCGGTAGCGCAGTTCCAGTTCGATGGCGAGGGCGACGGAGTCCTGTACCCCGAACCTGCACCAGGTGGATCCGACGCACGATTTCACTGTGCGCAGAGCCTTGCCGTAGGCGTGCCCGGATTCAAAGCCGGCGTCGACCAGGCGGCTCCAGATCGCGGGCAGTTGTTCGACTCGGGCGCCGAACATGTCGATGCGTTGCCCTCCGGTGATCTTGGTGTAGAGGTTGAAGTCGCGGGCCACCTCTCCGATGACGATGAGACGTTCGGGGGTAATCTCGCCGCCGGGCACCCGGGGGACGACGGAGTAGCTGCCGTTCTTCTGCATGTTCGCCAGGAAGTGGTCGTTGGTGTCCTGCAGCGTCGCAAGTTCACCCTCTAGGACGTGCGCGCCGTGATTGCTGGCCAGGATGGAGGCGACCGCCGGTTTGCAGATGTCACAGCCACGCCCGGTGCCGTGCTTCTCGACTATCGAGGTGAAGCTCGTCAGAGCGCCGACCCGGACGAGGTCGAAAAGTTCGGCGCGGGGCATCGCGAAGTGGGTGCACAGCGCGGAGCTGACCTGGACCCCGCTCTGGATCAACAATGTCTTCAGTAGGGGCACGCACGAACCGCAGCCGGTGCCGGCCTTGGTACACGCCTTGACCGCGCCGACGTCGGCGAGGTCGTGCTCGGCGACGGCCGCGCAGATCTCGCCCTTGGACAGGTTGTGGCAGGAACAGACCTGCGCGTCGTCGGGGAGCTCGCCGAACACGCCCGGCTCGCCTGTCGGGGCGATCATGGCCACGGGGTCCGCGGGCAGCGGGCGACCGATCAGGGGCCGAAGCGCGACGTAGCGGGACGTGTCGCCGACCAGCACACCGCCGAGCAGGGTGGTGGCCTGATCATCGACGACCAGCTTGGCGTAACTGCCGTCGACCGGGTTGCTGAGCGTGACTTCGAGCGCGTTCGGTGTCGCAGCCAGGGCGTCACCGAAGCTTGCGACGTCGACACCGAGGAGCTTGAGTTTGGTGGAGGTGTCGGCCGTGGTGAAGACGCTCGAGCCGCCGAGGAGCCGGTCGGCTACGATCTCGGCCATGGTGTAGCCGGGGCCGACCAGCCCGTAGACCTGGCCTGCGATCTGCGCGCACTCACCGATCGCGTAGATGGCTTCGTCGGAGCTCAGACAGCTCTCGTCCCCCGTGACGCCCCCGCGCACACCGCCGGCAAGGCCACAGGCGCGGGCTAGCTGGTCGCGGGGACGGATCCCGGCGGAGAAGACGACGAGGTCCATGTCGAGCTCGCGTCCATCGGACAGCGAGACGGCCAGACGGCCACGGTCAGGGCGGATCTGGGTAGCTGAGGCAGCAGTGTAGATC